>NCHD01000005.1 GCA_002257045.1 Hydrogenophilales bacterium 16-61-112
CAATTTCTCCATCATCGCCCACATTGACCACGGCAAGTCCACGCTTGCCGACCGCCTGATCCAGTATTGCGGTGGATTGTCGGAGCGTGAAATGGAAGCGCAAGTGCTCGATTCGATGGACCTCGAAAAAGAGCGCGGCATCACGATCAAGGCGCAAACCGCTGCCCTGAGCTACAAGGCGCAGGATGGCCTGACGTACAAGCTGAACCTGATCGACACCCCGGGTCACGTCGACTTTTCCTATGAGGTGTCGCGCTCGCTATCGGCATGCGAAGGTGCGTTGCTGGTGGTCGATGCCTCACAGGGGGTGGAAGCGCAGACGGTGGCAAACTGCTATACGGCGATCGATCTCGGCGTCGAAGTCATCCCGGTGCTGAACAAGATCGATTTGCCTGCAGCCGACCCGGATCGGGTGGCCGAGGAGATCGAGGACATCGTCGGTCTTGATGCCTCTGAGGCCGTCCGGGCCTCGGCCAAAACGGGCATCGGCATTGCCGAAATTCTTGAAGTGGTGGTCAAGCAAGTTCCGGCCCCCCGTGGCAATCAGGACGCGCCGCTGAAAGCGCTGATCATCGACTCGTGGTTCGATAACTACGTGGGCGTCGTGATGCTGGTGCGGGTGGTGGACGGGGTGCTCAAGCCCAAGGACAAAATCCGCTTCATGGCGAGCGGCGCGCAGCATTTGACCGAACACGTCGGGGTGTTCACGCCAAAGTCGGTGGATCGTCCCCAGTTGGCGGCGGGTGAAGTAGGCTTTGTCATCGCCGGCATCAAGGAGCTGAAATCGGCGCAGGTGGGCGACACCATTACCCTGCTCGACAACCCTGCGAGCGAGCCGCTGGCCGGATTCAAGAAGGTGCAGTCGCAGGTGTTTGCCGGGCTGTATCCGATCGAGTCGCACGATTTCGAAAACCTGCGTGATGCGCTGACCAAGCTGCAACTGAACGACGCGGCCCTGCAATTCGAACCGGAGGTCAGCCAGGCGCTGGGATTCGGTTTCCGCTGCGGTTTTCTCGGTCTGCTGCACATGGATATCGTGCAGGAAAGGCTCGAGCGCGAATACAACATGGACCTCATCACCACTGCGCCGACGGTGGTGTACGAGGTGCTGATGAAAGATGGCACGATGATCAACGTCGAGAACCCGTTCAAGCTGCCTGAGTTGTCGAAGATCGAGGAAATCCGCGAGCCGATCATCACCGCGACGATTTTCGTGCCGGAAGAATACGTTGGCAACGTCATCACCCTGTGCAACCAGAAGCGCGGGATGCAGGTCAACATGCAGTACCACGGTCGCCAGGTGATGCTGGTGTACGACCTGCCGATGAACG
Organism: Hydrogenophilales bacterium 16-61-112; assembly: GCA_002257045.1. Taxonomy (GTDB): domain Bacteria; phylum Pseudomonadota; class Gammaproteobacteria; order Burkholderiales; family Thiobacillaceae; genus Thiobacillus. The sequence goes on from NCHD01000005.1 coordinate 1,332, forward strand.
AAGTGGTGATGGACTTTTTCGACAAGCTGAAGTCGACCAGCCGCGGCTACGCCTCGCTCGACTATGAGTTCAAAGAATACCGCGCCGGCGATCTGGTCAAGCTCGATATTCTGGTCAACACCGAGAAAGTCGATGCGCTGTCGCTGATTGTTCACCGCGCCACCAGCGTGTATCGCGGGCGCGAACTGGCGTCGAAGATGCGCGAAATGATTCCGCGCCAGATGTTCGACGTGGCGGTGCAGGCGGCCATCGGCGCCAATGTGATTGCACGTGAAAACGTCAAGGCGCTCAGGAAGAACGTGCTGGCCAAATGCTACGGCGGCGACATCAGCCGCAAGAAGAAGCTGCTTGAAAAGCAGAAGGCCGGCAAGCGCCGCATGAAGCAGGTCGGCAACGTCGAAATTCCGCAGGAAGCCTTTCTTGCGATTCTCCAGGTCTCGGACAAGTAACCCTCATGAACTTTGCCCTCATTCTCTTTAGTGCGCTGGTAATCACCGGCGGCATCTGGCTGCTCGACGCATTGCTGCTCAAACGCAGCCGTGACCCGGGCGCCCGGGAGCCGATGCTGGTCGAATACGCCAAGAGTTTTTTCCCGGTCATTCTGATCGTGTTCGGCTTGCGTTCGTTTCTGGTGGAGCCGTTCAAGATACCGTCCGGCTCGATGATGCCGACGCTGCTGATCGGTGACTTCATCCTCGTCAACAAATACACCTACGGCATCCGCCTGCCGGTGATCAATCAAAAAATCGTGCAACTGAACAACCCCGAGCGCGGCGATGTCATGGTGTTTCGGTATCCGGCCGATCCCGGGCTCGATTACATCAAGCGCGTCATCGGCGTGCCAGGCGATGTGGTGGTCTACCGCAACAAGAAACTGACGATCAACGGCAAGCCTGTGCCCACCGCAGAAACCGGTATCTACAGTTACGTCGGCAACGGCCTCAACTACATCAGCGCAACGGTGTTCAACGAATCGCTCAAGGCTGAGCCCCATGCCATGATGACCGAGGCAGACAAACCGTCCGTGTTTCCGCCGCAAGTGGCGGACTTCCCCTATCGTGAAAACTGCTCCTACAATGTCGACGGCGAAGGCTTCAGTTGCACAGTGCCGGCAGGCCAGTATTTCATGATGGGCGATAACCGCGATGCCAGTAACGATAGCCGCTACTGGGGATTCGTTCCGGACAGGAACATTGTTGGCAAGGCGTTTTTCATCTGGATGAGTTTCGACGATTTCAGCCGCATCGGCACCCGCATCAAATAAACCAAGAATCCAGGAGAGATCATGCGTAATGTGTCCCCCATGCAGCATCGGCAACGTGGTTTGACCATGTTCAGCTTTTTGTTTTTTGCCGTGGTGTTTATTGCCATCGCCATGCTGGCGATGAAGCTGGTGCCGGCTTATATCGAGTTTTTCTCGGTCAAGAAGATCCTGGCAACCATGGGTCAGGAGCCCGACCTCAAAGACAAAAGCAACGCCGATATTCGCAACGACTTTGCGAAGCGCGCCAGCGTGGGCTATGTCACGGTGGTCAAGCCTGAAGACATCAACGTCGTGCGTCAGGCTGGCGTGCCGGTGATTTCCGTCGATTACGCATTCCGTACCAAGCTGGTCGGCAACGTCAGCCTGGTCGTCGATTTCAGTGCCAGTTCGGACCCTAACGCGGCGCCCATCGAGGTTGAATAATCCCATTCTCATCCAGCGCCTGCAACAGGCGTTGGGCTATACCTTCATTCGCGCCGAGCTGTTGACGCAGGCGTTGACACACCGCAGTTATGGCTCGATCAACAACGAGCGGCTCGAATTCCTCGGTGACTCCGTTTTGAACTGCACGGTTGCCCGTGCGCTTTACGATGCCTTCCCGGGCTTGCCCGAAGGCAGCTTGTCCCGCTTGCGCGCCAATCTGGTGCGCCAGGAAACGCTTGCCGACATCGCCATCGCCCTGCGTTTGGGGGAAACTCTGCGGCTGGGGGAGGGCGAACTCAAAAGTGGCGGCTTCCGCCGACCTTCGATTCTGGCCGATGCGCTGGAATCCCTGTTCGGTGCGGTTTTCCTGGAAGCGGGCTTCGATCAGGCAGCGGCTGTCGTGCGCCGCCTGTTCGATCCGCTGCTCGCGCAGATCGACCCCAAGGCATCGGGCAAGGATCCCAAGACGCAGTTGCAGGAATGGTTGCAATCGCACCGCCAGCCATTGCCGGAATACCGTTTGGTCGGCACCGAAGGCGAAGCGCACGACCAGAATTTCATTGTTGAGTGCGTGCTTGGCAAGCCTGCGCTCATCACCCGCGGCGTCGGTAAAAGCCGCCGTGCAGCCGAACAGGAGGCCGCACGCCAGGCGTGTGAGGCATTGCAAAAATGAATCAGTCAGTCGAATCCAGTCCGTTCAAATGTGGCCTCGTCGCCATCGTGGGGCGCCCCAACGTCGGCAAGTCGACCTTGCTCAACCGCATCGTCGGGCAGAAAGTCAGCATCACCTCGAAAAAGGCGCAAACCACGCGCCATCGGGTGATGGGCATCCATACCACCGACGAAGCACAGTTTGTGTTTGTCGATACCCCGGGATTCCAGACCCGCTATACCGGCACCATGAACCGCACGATGAACAAGCGGGTGCGCGAAACGCTGTCGGACACCGACGTGGTGATGCTGCTGGTGGAAGCCGGTCGCCTGAAAAAAGAAGACCGCCAGGTGATCGAGTTGCTGCCGACGGATCGTCCGGTCATCCTGGTCGCCAACAAGATCGACCACGTGTCGGATCGTGGCGAGTTGATGGCGTATTTGCAGGAAGCGGCTGCCGCGTTCCCATTTACCGAAATCGTCCCGGTGTCGGCCAAACAGTCCAAAAATCTGGACGAACTGCTCAAAACCATTCAGACCCATCTGCCCGAAAATGCGCCGCTTTTTGGCGAGGACGACGTCACCGATCAAACCGAGCGTCAACTGGCCGCCGAATTGATCCGCGAAAAGGTCTTTCGCCTGTGCGGCGAAGAGATCCCCTATGCGGTGGCCGTGCAGATCGACAAATTTGAAGAAGAGGGCAACCTGCGCCGCATCTTCGCCACTATCCTGGTCGATCGCGATAGCCACAAGCCGATCCTCATCGGCAAGGGGGGCGAAAAACTCAAGACCATCTCCACCCAGGCACGCCTCGACATGGAGCATGCCTTCGACAGCAAGGTGTATCTGGAAGTCTGGGTCAAGGTCAAGGGCGGCTGGGCCGATGACGTGCGGATGCTGAAATCGCTCGGACTGGACTGAAAGGCTGCATGCCCTTCCGGGCACCCGCGGATAAAAGAAGATGTCCACCGACGCCCGCATCAACAACGAACCCGGCTTCATCCTCCACACCTATTCCTTCAAGGAAACCAGCGTGGTCGCCGAGGTGTTTACCCGCAGCCATGGCCGCGTCGCCCTGATTGCTCGCGGCGCGCGTCGCCCGACTTCTGTGCTGCGCGGTCTGATGCAACCTTTCACGCCGCTGCTGCTGTCCTGGTTTGGCAAGTCGGACCTCAAAACCCTGCACGCAGCCGAATGGCATGGCGGCATTGTGCCCCCGCAGGGCCGCGCCCTGATGTGCGGGTTTTATCTCAATGAACTGCTGCTGCGCCTGCTGGCGCGCGGCGATGCGCACGAAACGCTTTACGCGCATTACGTTGGCACGCTCGCTCAACTGGCAGCAGAGGCTGAGACCCCGGATTTCGAACGCATTCTGCGCCGCTTTGAAAAACAGCTGCTCGGCGAAATCGGTTATGGCGCTACCTTTGATATCGATGCCGACAGTGGGGCGCCAATTCAAGCAGACCGTCGCTATGTGTTCCAGCCAGAGCGCGGTGCGCTGCGCGCGAGCGGCCAACCGGGCTGCCCGGTATCCGGCCAGACGCTGCTCGACCTGGCGGCCGACAGCTTCGAGCGGCCGCTGACATTGAGTGAATCGAAGTCCCTGATGCGCATGCTCATCAACCATACGCTCGGCGCCAAGCCACTTTATACTCGCCAGCTATTGCGCGAACTCACCGAACTGAATCCTTCTGCCTGAATCATGAGCATCTATCTCGGCGTCAACATCGACCACATTGCCACCCTGCGCCAGGCGCGCAAGACCCGTTATCCCAGTCCGGTCGAAGCCGCATTGATGGCCGAAACCGCAGGCGCCGACTCGATCACCCTGCACCTGCGCGAAGACCGCCGCCACATCCAGGATGCCGACGTCGCCATCCTGCGCCAGGTGCTGAAAACCAAGATGAACCTGGAAATGGCCGTCACCGGGGAAATGCTCGGCATCGCACTCGCCACACAGCCGCAGGACGTTTGTCTGGTGCCGGAAAAACGCGAAGAGCTCACCACCGAAGGCGGCCTCGACGTCAAGGGCCAGTCGGACAAAATTGCCGACGCCTGCAAGTGTCTAGGCGACGCCGGAATCCGCGTTTCACTCTTCATCGACCCCGACTTCGCCCAGCTCGACGCCGCCCGCCAGTGCGGAGCGCCGGTCGTCGAAATCCACACCGGCGCCTATGCCGATGCGCTGATGGATGTAGCCCGCATCGCCGAGTTCGAACGCATCCGCACGGCCGTTGCCTACGGCCAGAGCATCGGTCTGAAGGTCAATGCCGGGCATGGACTAACTTATCACAACGTCCAGCCGATTGCCGCGCTGCCCGGCATCCATGAACTCAATATCGGCCATGCGATCGTTGCGCAGGCCCTGTTCGTCGGATGGAAGGAGGCGGTGGCGGAAATGAAGCGGCTGATGATGGAAGCGGCTGGGTGAAGCGGATGCAGCCTGGGTTTTGAGAGCCGGAAAAATGGGTTGATCGGTTTGCTGAAACCCCGGTTTTTACGCCGAGCCGGTTGCGCTGGAGAAGTGCGTCGTTATAATTCCCGGCCCATCGGATATTGCAATATCCGGGGGGATGTAAACAGCACCAGTAAGAAGTGCTGCTCTTTGCCGGATGGACCGTTGAACCGTCATCCATTCATGGCAGTTTGAATATTGCGGAGCTTCCCGAATTTTTTCTCACTTAAGGAAGAAGCAATGAATCGAATGACACAATCCCTGCTGGTCGCAGCAACAACAGGCTTTTTATTATCGGCCTGCGCCACGCCTCCCAAAACGGCAGCGACTAAAACCTATCACGTGAAGTCGCAAAAGCTCGTTTTTGGTGGAACGTTCAGCCCGGATGCCAATGAGTTGATCATTACCGTCAACGACGACCCGATCATGAAAGGTGGTTTTCCCCCTTACACGCCCACCCAGAATCTCAATGGAAGCTATAAGAACATACAAATATCTGCGCATTGCTATTTTGGGAGTGTCCTGGGATCGAAGGGCGGTAAATTCGGCTTGATCGCCGGTATGATCCAGTCAGCTAACAGCAGTTCGGCGGATAAATGCGATTTGACCGTGAACGCCAAAGCTGCTGAAACCCTGTATTTTTAGTCAGCCGACAAGCTATCCCGTAGGAAAAAGAGCCCCTGTAACGCGATGCGTTGCAGGGGCTCTTGTCATTTGTGACTCGAATTCTCGTCTTGCACAAGTCGGGTTTAATGCGGCGTGCTGTGCTCATTGAGTCGAGCCGTCAAACGCGGGAAGAGCAAGTTGTCAGAGCGCGGAGCCCCGGGGCTTAATGACGCTTATGCCACCACACATAGCCGCCAATAATCAGGGTGACGAAGGCGATCACGCCGATGGTGATGTGGTGCTGGTATTCCTTGATGAGCGCTTCGTTGCCACCAAGAAAATAACCGAACAGCGTGAGAATCAGCGACCACAGGCCGGCGCCGAGGCAGGTGTAGAGTGCGAAGGCGCCGGGGTTCATGCGGGTGAGGCCGGCCGGGATCGAGATCAGGTGGCGGATGCCGGGGATGAGGCGGCCGGTGAAGGTGGAGACGGCACCATGCTTGAGGAAGAAAGCATCGGTCTTGTGCAGCAGTTCGGGGCGCACAAAAAAGTAGCGGCCCCAGCGTTCGAGGAAAGGGCGCCCCAGCCACATCGACACCACGTAATTCAACGACGCGCCAACCAGGCTTCCCAAGGTTGAGGCCAGCACGATCAGTCCAAAATTCATTTGTCCCTGGTGTGCCAGATAACCTGCGGGGATCAGCACAAGCTCGCTGGGTACCGGTAGCACGGTCGATTCCAGCGCCATCAGGATGAAGATGCCGGTGTAGCCCCAGTCGTGAACCGTGGCGAGAATCCAGTCGATGAAAGTGTGGAGCATTTTTGGGTGAGCGGCGAGCGGTGAGCGGTGAGGGTGAGCGGTGAGTGGTGAGGACTCCCCTCACTGCTTACCGCTTACTGTTTACCCCTCAAACAACCGCTTCTTCTTTCTTTTCGATGGGCTTGATGAAATGCTCGCGCTTGACGCCGAGCATCAGCAGTAGCGGGGAGGCAACGAGAACCGATGAATAGATGCCGAACATGATGCCGATGGTGAGCGCCAGCGCGAAGTTGTGCAGCGCCTCGCCGCCGAAGAAAAACATGGCCAGCACCATGAGCTGGGTCGAACCGTGGGTGATGATAGTGCGGCTCATGGTGCGAGTGATGGCGTCGTCGATGATCTCGGGAATCGTGGCGCCGCGCATCTTGCGGATGTTTTCGCGAATCCGGTCGAACACGACGACCGACTCGTTGACCGAGTAACCCAGGACAGCCAGCACGCCCGCCAGCACGGTGAGGGTGAATTCCCACTGGAAGAACGCGAACACGCCCAGGATGATGACGATGTCATGCATGTTGGCGAGCATGCCGGCCACCGCGAAGCGCCATTCGAAGCGAATCGCCAGATAGGCCATGATGCCGAAGGCGACCACCAGCAGCGCCAGCGCACCGTTGTCGTAGAGTTCCTTGCCGACCTGCGGGCCGACGAAGTCGACGCGCTTGAGCTCGACTGTACTGTCGGCGGCTTGCAGGGCAGCCATCACGCGATTGCTGGTTTCAGCTGCATTGGTCTGGCCTTTGTTGGGCAGGCGGATCAGCACATCGTGGCTGGTGCCGAAGTTCTGCACCGATATTTCCGGCAGGCCGGTTTTTTCCAGCGTGCTTCGAACCGCCGGCAGGTTGGCGGCCTGGCTGTAGCGCACTTCGATCACGGTGCCGCCGGTGAAGTCGACGCCAAAGTTGAGCCCCTTGTCCCACAGCGCCCATATCGAGAACAGGAAGGTGAGCAGGGAAATGGCCGTTGTCGCCTTGCCCCAGCTCATGAAGGGGATGGTTTTTCTGAAGGGGAAAAATTCCAGCATGGGGGATCCTTAGATCGAAACTTTGGACAGCCGCGCCTGGCGGCCGTAGGTGAGGTTAACCATGGCGCGCGATACGGTGACGGCGCTGAACATGGAGGTGAGGATGCCCAGACACAGCACTACCGCGAAGCCGCGCACCGGGCCCGAGCCGAGCCAGAACAGCGCAACACCGGCGATCAGCGTGGTCAGATTGGAGTCGAGAATGGTTGCCCAGGCGCGGTCGTAGCCGGCGTGGATCGCCGCCTGCGGGGTGAGGCCGGCACGAATTTCTTCACGGATGCGCTCGTTGATCAGCACGTTGGCGTCGATCGCCATGCCGAGCGTCAGCGCGATTGCCGCCATGCCGGGCAGGGTCAGCGTGGCCTGCATCATCGACAGCAAGGCGATCAGGAAGAAGCCGTTGACGGCGAGCGCAACGGCCGAGAACAGGCCGAAGATGCGGTAGTAGATGATCATGAACAGGGCAACTGCAGCAAAACCCCAGATGTTGGAGTGGAAGCCCTTGCTGATGTTTTCTGCACCCATGCTGGGGCCGACGGTACGTTCTTCCACGATCTGCATTGGTGCGGCCAATGCCCCGGCGCGCAGCAGCAGCGCGACGTCGGAGGCTTCCTGCGCGGTTTCCATGCCGGTGATCTGCACCCGGCCGCCGCCGATTTCATCGCGGATGACTGGCGAGGTGATGGCTTCGGCACGGCCTTTTTCGATCAGCAGGATCGCCATGCGCTTGCCGACGTTTTCACGCGTGACGGCCTGAAAAATGCGCGCGCCCTTACCGTCCAGGTTGAGGTGCACCGCAGCCTGACCGCTGGTGCTGTCGAAGCCGGGCGAGGCGTCGGTGATCGAATCGCCGGTCAGCACGACATCCTTTTTGACCGCGATGTTGCCGCCTTCGCGGCTGGGGACGATTTCATCGCCAAATGGCGCCTGGCCCTGGCCCACCGCAATCGGGTCAGCCTGCTCGTCCACCATGCGGATTTCCAGCGTGGCGGTGCGGCCGAGAATGTCCTTGGCCTTGGCAGTGTCCTGCACGCCTGGCAGTTGCACCACGATGCGGCTGGCGCCTTGCTGCTGGATCACCGGTTCGGCCACGCCGAGTTCGTTGACCCGGTTGCGCAGGGTGGTGATGTTCTGCTGCAGGGCGAACTCCTGCACCTTGGTGGCCGCTTCGGGACGCAGGCGGGCGGACAGGCTGAAGCCTTCGGCCTGGTCTTCCGGGGTGAGTGCCAGTTCGGTGAATACCGTGCCCAGTTTGTTGATGGCGGCATCGCGCTGGTCCCGCGTGTTGAAATGCACGCTGACGACATTGCCTTCGCGGATGATGCGACCGTAGCGGATCTTGTCGGCGCGCAGCTCGGTACGGAAATCGTTCTGGTAACGAATGGCGGCTTTATCAAGCGCGGCCTTCATGTCCACTTCGAGTAGAAAATGCACCCCGCCGCGCAGGTCGAGGCCGAGGTACATTGGCAGCGCCCCGATCGACGACAGCCAGGCCGGCGAGGCCGGCACCAGGTTCAGCGCGACGGTGTAACGATCGCCCAGGCCTGTCTGCAGTGCGTCCTTTGCCGCAATTTGCAAGTCGGTATTGGCGAAGCGTGCCTTGATGCTGTTGCCCGACAGCTCGATCCCGCTGGTCGCCAGCCCGGCGGCTTTGAGCAGGCTTTCAAGACGGCCCAACAGCGCGGTATCGACCTTCTCGCTGCTGCGAACCGGCGACACCTGCACCGCAGGCACTTCACCGTAAAAATTGGGCAGGGTGAAAAGAAAGGCGACCACCAGCGTGACGCCGATGAGCACATATTTCCAGAGCGGGAAGCGGTTCATTTTATAGAGGGAGCAGTGAGCGGGGAGGGGTGAGCAGCGGCAGCAACATGAATGCCTTGTTCACGTCAGGATGCTTACAGACCTTTGATCGTGCCCTTGGGCAGCAGGGTTTGCACCGAGGATTTTTGCACGTGGGTGATCACGCCATCGGCGATTTCGAGTGCGACGTATTGGTCGCCCATCTTGGCGATTTTGCCCAGCTGGCCGCTGGCCGTGACCACTTCGTCGCCTTTGGCGAGTTCGGTCAGCATCTGCTTCTGTTCCTTTGCACGCTTCATCTGCGGACGGATGAGCATGAAATAGAACAGCACAAAAATGATGACGAGCGGGAGGAATTGCTGGATCAGTTCAGCGCTACCGGGTGCGGCAGCGGCTGTTTGTGCGTGGGCAAGGGAAATCATGAAAACTCCGAAATCAAAGGGACGATCGACTAAAGCCGGAAGATTCTACCATCCGTGTGTTTGCATCTCGTGAAACTGCGTGGTGAAGTCGGCGAAGCGCTGGGCCTCTATCGCGTCGCGCATCCCGGCCATCAGGCGGTGGTAGTAATGCAGGTTGTGGATGGTGGCGAGCCGCGCGCCGAGGATTTCATTGGCGCGGATCAGGTGATGCACATAGGCGCGGCTGAAATGGGTGCAGGTGTGGCAGGTACATTCGTCGTCGATCGGCGCGGTGTCGGTTTTCCAGCGTGCGTTGCGGATGCGTATTTCGCCGCGCCGGGTGAACAGGATGCCGTGGCGTGCGTTGCGCGTCGGCAGCACGCAGTCGAACTGGTCGATGCCTTGCCCCACAGCTGCGACCAGGTCGGACGGCGTGCCGACCCCCATTAAATAGCGCGGCTTGTCGGCCGGCAGCTGGGGCGCGGTGTGGGCGAGGATGCGCTTCATGTCTTCCTTGGGCTCGCCCACGGAGAGCCCGCCGATGGCGTAGCCGTCAAAATCCATGGCGACGAGTTCACGGGTGGACTCGTCGCGCAGAGTTTCAAACATGCCGCCCTGGACGATGCCATACAGCGCATTGGGATTGCCCGCGTGCGCCGCCTTGGAACGCGCTGCCCAGCGCAGGCTCATCCGCATCGATTCGGCGGCCTCGCGTTCGGTGGCAGGGTAGGGCGTGCATTCGTCGAAAATCATCACGATGTCGGAGTTCAGCGTGCGCTGGATCTGCATCGATATTTCCGGCGTCAAAAACAGCTTGTCGCCATTGATCGGCGAGGAAAATTTCACGCCCTCCTCGGTGATCTTGCGCAGCTTGCCCAGGCTGAACACCTGGAAACCGCCCGAATCGGTGAGGATGGGTTTGTCCCAGCCCATGAAGCGGTGCAGGCCGCCGAATTTTTCAATCACCTCCAGCCCGGGGCGCAGCCACAGGTGGAAGGTGTTGGACAGCACCATCTCGAAACCGGTTTCGGTGAGTTCGGCCGGTGTCATGGCTTTCACCGTGCCGTAGGTGCCCACCGGCATGAATACCGGCGTTTGTACCGTGCCGTGCGCGAGATGGAGCTGGCCGCGCCGCGCGCCGCCGTCGGTGGTGATCAGGTCAAATTTCATTGGAGGTGCGTTCTAAAAGCATCGCGTCGCCATAGCTGAAGAAGCGGTAGCGTTGCGTAATGGCGTGGGCATAGGCCGCGCGGATGCTGTCGTATCCGGCAAAGGCCGCGACCAGCATCAGCAGGGTGGATTTGGGCAAGTGGAAATTGGTGATGAGCACATCGACTACCTTGAAGCGATAGCCCGGCGTGATAAAGATGTCGGTTTCATTCGAGCCCGCGTGCAGTTCACCCTTGCTTGCTGCCGCTTCCAGTGCCCGCAGGCTGGTGGTGCCGACCGCCACCACGCGGCCGCCGCGTGCGCGGGTGTCGCGGATCGCATCGACGGTTGCCTGCGGAATCGTGTAGCGCTCGCTGTGCATGTTGTGGTCGGCGAGCTTCTCCACCCGCACCGGCTGAAATGTCCCCGCGCCCACGTGCAGCGTCACCCGCGCCGTGCGCACGCCTTGCTTGCGCAGCGCATCCAGCATCGCATTATCGAAATGCAGCCCGGCAGTGGGCGCCGCCACCGCGCCTGGCTCGTTCGCGTACACCGTTTGATAGCGCGCCTCGTCGTCGGCGGTCGGCGTGTGCGTAATATAGGGCGGCAAGGGCAAGTGGCCGAGTTGGTCCAGCACGTCCAGCACCGGACGCTGGAAACGCAGGTGCGTCAGATCGTCCTGTCGCGCCAGCACCTCCGCCCATACGTCGTCGGCCAGCATGATCCGCGAGCCCGGCTTGGGTGCATGGCTCGCACGGATGAAAGCCAGCGCCTCGAATTCACTTGTCACGCGCTCGACCAACAACTCCACCTTGCCGCCGGAATCCTTGTGTCCGAACAGCCGCGCCTTGATCACGCGGGTGTCGTTCATCACCAGCAAGTCATCCGCACACAACAGCGTGGGCAGATCGCAAAACCAGCGGTCATGCAGCCTGCCGGATGCCTCGACATGCAGCAGCCGGCTGCCGCCGCGCACCTCGGGCGGCAGCTGCGCAATCAGCTCATCCGGCAAATCAAAATCAAAATCAGAAACCTGCATGGGGCGCGATTATAGCCGCCGCCTTGCAGCGGGCCACCCGCTTGGGCCATAATGCGCGGCTCTGTCGCCGGGCGCGTTCGCATCCGGCCCCTTTGCCGGGATGGCGGAATCGGTAGACGCAGCGGATTCAAAATCCGCCGCTGGTAACAGTGTGGGGGTTCGAGTCCCCCTCCCGGCACCAGTTTTACTCATCGTGGCTTTCGGCCCGAAAACCAAATTTATCCGAGTCTTAATTTGTTCGGGCCCGTGCAGATGGCGTTCAGGAAAAGACTGTTCCTGTTGGTGCATTCAACCAAGGGGTTTGCACTATTGAAGTGCGTCGACGCTGTAAATCAAACGGATTTTTGGCCGGTTCCTGCGGGCGGCATGTGATGGGCGTGGGTCTGTCATATCCGCTTCACTCCTTTTTATTATTCTTTTCAAGGAACTTGCTGCAAAACGGCGCGTGCTGGCTTGAGCCTTGCTGTTCCACGTCTGTGGAGCAGTCATCTGAGCAAGCAAGTGCGCCGCGATAGGGCTATGCAAAGGAGGATCAGATGCGCTGCGTATCGTGGATTGCAGCCTGTGAGTCGTTGTCGCACTGGATTATAGTGAGCACATGAATTGGATTGCTGGCGATATTGGCGGGACCAAAAGCTGGCTGGCATGGTTGGCGCAGGCGTCTGTGGGCGGCGCCCGGCAACTGCGTTTTGAGCAGGTTTACGCCAGCGCTAATTTTGAATCGGCAGACAGCTTGATTCGTCAGTTTATTGCCGATGCCGGCGCCTCTAATCCACCCGATGGCGTGCTGCTCGCCTTGCCGGGTGCGCTGGATGGGCAGCGTTCTCGCTTGACCAATCTGGACTGGGTGATGGACGCGGCCGTAATGCAGCAATCGCTTGGGGTGGCCGTGGTGCGCTTCATCAATGACTTTCAGGCCGCTGCAGCGGGCGTGGCGACGCTGACGGACGCCGATGTGATCGCGCTTAATCCGCAAACGGCGGTTTCCGGAGGGGTGCGCGCCATTACCGGCGCGGGTACCGGGCTGGGCATGGCGTTCATGGTGGCAGCGGCCGATGGCCGATATCAAAGCCTTGCTACGGAGGCGGGGCATGTCGATTTTGCTCCGGCCAATGCGTTGCAGGGGCGTCTGCTCGATCGCTTGCGCGGCGAGTTCGGACATGTCTCGTGGGAGCGGGTGGTGTCGGGCTCGGCGTTGGGATGGCGCAGCGCTCGCGGTTCGCGCGGCGGCGGGCGAGGTGGCCGCCACGGCGGCGCTTGATCTCTTTATCGATCTGTATGGTGCGTGGGTAGGCAATGTGGCCTTGATGCTTCAGCCGTTTGGCGGCCTCTATATCGCGGGCGGGGTGGCGACGCACATGCTGGCGCGCATGCAATCGCCCCGTTTCATGGCGGCGGCTACGGACAAGGGTCGGATGCGCGGCGTGGTCGAGCGCACCCCAATTTTTCTGATCACCACGCCGCGTCTGGGCGTGCAGGGTGCGATGGCCCAGACTCTGTCGGATGCGTTTGCAGTATCTTGAAGCTGATCACGTGAGATCGTTTCGTTGCAGAAATTCATTCCAATATCAAGTCACCCTGGAGGGGATATGACGATTTCAAAAGAAGAGCAGGAACGCCTTTATCGCTATTACACCGAGCCGAAAACGGCCACCGAACTGGCACGCAAGACCCTGGCACTGGTGCTGGCGGGTGGGGAAGGCTCGCGCCTGAAGGATTTGACCGCCTGGCGCGCCAAGCCGGCCGTGCCGATTGGCGGCAAGTACCGCATCATCGATTTTCCGCTCTCGAATTGCGTGAACTCGGGCATACGCCGCATTGGCGTGCTGACGCAATACAAGTCTCACTCGCTGATTCGCCATCTGCAGCGCGCCTGGGGGTTCATGCGTGCGGAGATCGGCGAGTTCGTGGAGATCCTGCCGGCGCAGCAGCGCACCAACAAGAAGGAGTGGTACCAGGGCACCGCCGATGCCTTGTTCCAGAATCTCGACATCATGCAGCGGCACAATCCCGAATATGTGTTGGTGCTTGGTGGCGATCACGTCTACACCATGGATTATTCGGACATGCTGCTGTACCACGCGCAGAGTGGCGCGGATTTCACGGTGGGCAGCATCGAGGTGCCGGTGGATGAAGCGCGCGGGTTCGGCGTGATGTCGGTGGACGAGAACATGCGCATCGTCAGGTTCACCGAAAAGCCCGATCACCCCGACAGCATTCCCGGCAAGCCCGGCATCGCGCTGGCCTCGATGGGGATTTACATTTTCTCCAAGGACTTCCTCTACAAGACGCTGATCGACGACGCCTGCAATCCTGGGTCTTCGCACGACTTCGGCAAGGACATCATTCCGGCCAGCATCGCGGCCTCGCGCGCGATGGCCTACCCGTTCCGCAACAAGGCAGGCGAGCCGGACTACTGGCGCGACGTGGGCACGCTGTATTCCTACTGGCAGACCAACATGGAACTGTGCTCGGTGGCGCCCGACCTCAACCTGTACGACCGCAACTGGCCGATCTGGACCTACCAGCCGCAGTATCCGCCCGCAAAATTCATCTTCGACGACGAGGGGCGGCGCGGTTCGGCGATTGATTCGCTGATCGCCGGGGGCTGCATCCTGTCGGGCGCGCTGGTCAAGCGATCGGTGCTGTTTTTTGCCACCACGGTGGAGAGCAGCAGCACCATCAAGGACAGCGTGATCCTGCCCAAGGTCAGTATCGGCAGCAACTGCCGCATCACGCGCGCGATCATCGACAAGGGCACCAGCATTCCGGATGGCACGATCATTGGTGAAGATCGCGTCGAGGATGCCAAGCGCTTCCATGTCACGCCGGAAGGCATCGTGCTGGTGACGTCGGCCATGCTGGGACAAAATCTCTATGCAAGGCTACAGAATGACTACGACAGCTAAGACCCTGAATGTGGTGCTGTGCTGGCACATGCACCAGCCGTACTACCGCGAAGGGCTCAAGGGCGCGTATCACCTGCCCTGGGTGTATCTGCATGGCATCAAGGACTACAGTGACATGGCGGCGCATCTGGAGCGCTATCCGGCGATGCGGGCGGTGGTCAACTTCGCGCCGGTGCTGCTCGAGCAGATCGACGACTACGCGCAACAGATGGACGCGCTGTTGAAGCACGGCAAGCCAACGCAGGATCACATGATCAATCTGCTGGCGGGCGTCGAGCGCATTCCGTCGGACGCGACGGCGCGCCTCGCCATCATTCGCGATTGCCAGCGATGCCATGCGCCACGGATGATTCATCCCTATCCCGCGTTTCACCACCTGCTGGAAATGGTTGGCGCCTCCTACGAGGCCGGTCAGGGCGATACGGCCTTGCCCGAGCACCTTGGGTATTTGTCCGAGCAGTACTTTCTCGATTTGCTGACCTGGTATCACCTGGTCTGGCTGGGGAATTCGTTGCGCCAGTTGCCGCTGGTGCGTCGTTTATTGACTCAGGGGCACGAATTCTCTGCCGCGGATCGCCACGAATTGCTGTACCTGATGCAGCATTGCATGGCGGGCCTGATCCCGCGTTATCGTGCGCTGGCCGAGCGCGGCCAGGTCGAGCTGTCGATGACGCCCTACGGCCATCCCATCGTGCCCTTGCTCAACGACTTCGCCAACATGCGCGACGCCATGCCCGATGCACCGGCCCCCGATGCCCCGGGCTACCCGGGCGGAGCGGAACGCGCGCGCTGGCATCTGCAGCACGGGGTCGAGGTGTTCGAGCATTATTTTCGCCGCAAGCCCACGGGCGTGTGGCTGTCCGAGGGTGGGGTGAGCGAGGATGCGCTGGCGCAGCTCGACGAACTGAAAACTGCCTGGACCGCGACCGGCGAAGGCGTATGGCGCGGCAGTTGCGCCAAGTCCGGTACCCCGGTCGACGATACGCAGCCCAAACACGGTTTGTTTTCTCCGACGCACATCGACAACTTCAAGACCCGGGTGTTTTTTCGTGACGATGGGTTGTCCGACCTGATTGGCTTCAAATACAGCGACTGGCATGCCGATGATGCCGTGGGTGACTTTATCCATCATCTGGAAAACATCGCCGTCGCGCTGGGCAAAAATGCGAACCAGCATGTGGTCTCGATCATTCTCGACGGCGAAAATGCCTGGGAGTATTACCCGGACAACGGCCACCATTTTCTGGACGCCCTCTACTCGCGGTTGTCCAGCCACCCCACGCTCAATGTCAGCACGTTTGCCGAACAGGCCGCGCGCACGCCAGCCAAACCGCTGAAGCGGCTGGCCTCGGGTAGCTGGGTGTACGGCAGCTTTTCGACCTGGATCGGCTCGGCCGACAAGAATCGCGGCTGGGATTACCTGGTTGCGGCCAAGCGGGCGTATGACCGTACCCTGGCTGCTGGCAAGCTGGATGCGGAGCACCAGGCGATGGCGATACGCCAGCTTGCGGTATGCGAAGGCTCCGACTGGTTTTGGTGGTTCGGCGATCACAACCCGGCGGGTAGCGTCAGCGATTTCGAGCAGCTCTACCGCACCCAGCTACGTGAGCTGTATCGCCTGCTCGGCGTGGCACCGCCGGCCTTGCTCGATGTGCCGCTGTCCCACGGCGGCGGCATGGCGGAAAACGCCGGCACCATGCGCAGGAATACTCCTTGCCGTCCGGCACCCTGGCGGACGCCAGGCGCTGGCTGGATTTTTTGCAGGCCGCTGGCGCGGGAATCTGGCAGATGCTGCCCCTGGGACAGCCCCTGACCGGACTGTCGCCGTACCAGTGCGCATCGGCGTTTGCGGTGAATCCGGCCTTGTTTCCGGCCGGAAGGCGCGTGGACATGCGACGCTTTTCACCCTGGCACCGGTCGCAGTCGCACTGGCTCGACGACTACGCCCGCTTCAGCGTCATCAAGGCGCTAAACAACGGCGCGCAGTGGACGGACTGGCCGATTGCGCTGCGCGACCGCGATCCGGCCACGCTGGCGGCATTCGATCGCGAGCATGGCGATGCCCTGCGCGACGTCATGCATGCCCAGTTTCGCGCCGCCGTGTTCTGGCGCGAGTTGCGAATGGAAGCGGCGCAACGCGGCGTCAAGCTGTTTGGCGACATGCCGATTTTTGTCGCGCACGACAGCGCCGATGTGTGGGCGAAACGCGACTTGTTCCTGCTCGATGCCGCGGGTCAGCCCACAGTGGTCGCCGGCGTGCCGCCGGATTACTTTTCCGAAACAGGGCAGCGCTGGGGCAATCCGCACTACAACTGGGCGGCGATGCAGGCGGACAGCTTTGCCTGGTGGCGGGCGCGTCTGGCGGCCCATTTCGACTGGTTCGACTGGGTGCGGATCGATCATTTCCGTGGCCTGGCGGCGGCGTGGACGGTGCCGGCGAACGAACCAACGGCCATTCACGGCCAGTGGGTGCCTTCGCCGGGAGCCGATCTGCTGCGCGCGGTAGCCGACGAAATGGGCGACTTGCCGCTGGTGGCAGAGGACCTGGGCGTCATCACCCCCGATGTCACCGCGCTGCGTCATCAGTTCGGCTTGCCAGGCATGGCGGTGCTGCAATTTGCGTTTGACGCCCACGCCGACAATCCGCACAAGCCCGAAAACGTCATGCCCGATACGGTGTATTACACCGGCACGCACGACAACGATACGGCGCTGGGCTGGTTGCGCGCGCTACCGGACGCTGTCCGCCAGCACGTGCGCTGGCAGCTGGGGGTAGGCGAAGCCGATGCAGCATCGGACGAGCAGCTCGTGGACGCGATGATTCGCACCGTGCTGCACAGCCGTGCGGCGCTGGCCGTGCTGCCGCTGCAGGATGTGCTGCATCTGGGCACCGAAGCACGCATGAATACGCCAGGCACGGACAACGGCAACTGGAGCTGGCGGTTTTCCTGGGCCGATTTGCCCGAAAATCTGGCACCCCGTTTGCTTCAACAATTCCAACAGTCTGATCGGTGTGGCCCGCCCGACCCGTCATGAAAGCGCCCTTGAAAGCTACGACTAAAACAAGCCTGCCTGCAATCAGTGAGCCGATTCTTCGCCTGCAAAACGGGACGCACCACGATCCCTTCGAGGTGCTGGGCACCCACGAAACGCCTGACGGCGGCTCGCTGCTGCGCGCGTTTCTGCCCGCGGCCGAAGTCGTCGAGGTGGCCGGAACGCGCATGGCGCGCATCCCGGGCACCGACTGCTTCGAGCTGACGCTACCGCCCAGCCAGACGTTCGACCCCCACCCGCAGCTACGCTGGCAGGACAAGGGCGCGGGCGCATGGCATACGCTGCAAAGCCCGTATGACTTTGAACCACAACTCGGCGAGCTGGATTTGTACCTGCTTGGTGAGGGACGGCATTTCGAGGCCTGGAAAGTACTGGGCGCGCGCCTGAAATCGATCGATGGCGTGGTGGGTTGCCTGTTTGTCGTGTGGGCGCCGGCGGTGCAGCGCGTCAGCGTGATCGGCGATTTCAACGACTGGGATGGCCGCCGCAATCCGATGCGTTGCCGCGGCGCATCCGGCATCTGGGAGTTGTTCATTCCCGGACTCACCGCGGGCATGGCCTACAAATACGAAATCCTCGGCAGCCGCGGCCAGCTGGCGAAAAAAACCGATCCCTATGCGCGCCAGATGTTTGCGCGTCCCGAAACGTCCAGCTGCATTACCAGCGACACGCCCTATGCCTGGGCCGACAGTCAGTGGATCACCGGTCGCGCAGAGTTCGACTGGCAGCATCGTCCGGTCAGCATCTATGAGCTGCATCCGGGTTCCTGGCGGCGCCATGCCGACGGCAGTTTTTACAGCTGGGGCGAACTCATCGTCGAGTTGATTCCCTACGTGCAGGACCTGGGTTACACCCATATCGAACTGCTGCCGGTGGCCGAGCATCCGCTCGATGCCTCGTGGGGCTATCAGGTGTCGGGGTACTACGCGCCGACCGCGCGCTTCGGCTCGCCCGACGACTTCCGCGCGTTTGTCGATGCTTGCCACCAGGCGAACATCGGTGTGCTGCTCGATTGGGTGCCGGCGCATTTTCCCAAGGACGATTGGGCGCTGGCGCGTTTCACCGGAGAAGCCGTGTACGAACACGAAGACCCGCGGCGCGGCGAGCACCAGGACTGGGGCACGCTGATTTTCAATTTCGGCCGCAACGAAGTACGCAACTTTCTGGTCGCCAACGCCTTGTACTGGATCGACGAATTCCACATCGACGGCCTGCGCGTCGATGCGGTGGCGTCGATGCTGTATCTCGACTATTCGCGCAAGGCGGGCGAGTGGCTGCCCAATCAATATGGCGGGCGCGAAAATATCGAGGCAATCCATTTTCTGCGCGAGATGAACACCGAAGTGCATGCCCGCTTCCCCGGCGTGCTGACCATTGCCGAGGAGTCCACCGCGTGGCCTGCTGTGTCACGTCCGGTCGAACTTGGCGGGCTCGGGTTCTCGATGAAATGGAACATGGGCTGGATGAACGACAGCCTCGATTACATCGAGAAGGAGCCGGTCTACCGCAAGTACCAGCACAACCAGCTGACCTTCAGCCAGATGTACGCGTGGACCGAAAACTTCGTCCTGCCGCTGTCGCACGATGAAGTCGTGCATATGAAGAAAAGCCTGCTCGACAAGATGCCGGGCGACGTCTGGCAGCGCTTTGCCAACCTGCGCCTGTTTTACGCCTGGCAGTACGCGCACCCCGGCAAGAAATTGCTGTTCATGGGCAGCGAATTTGGCCAGTGGAACGAATGGAAAGAAGCCGGGCAGCTCGACTGGATGCTGCTCGATTTTCCGGCGCACGACGGCATCCGCGCGCTGCTGCGGGACCTCAACCATCTGTATCGCAACGAAGCAGCGCTGCACGCGCTCGATTTCGATCCGCGCGGATTCCGCTGGATTGATTGCCATGACGCCGACCAGTCGGTATTGAGCCTGATTCGTCAGGGCCAGCACGATGCCGACAAGGTGGTGGTTCTGCTCAACTTCACCCCGGTTCCGCGGCACAGCTACCGGATTGGCGTACCGGGAAATCAGGCCTGGAAAGAAGTATTGAACACGGATTCCGGATTTTACGGCGGCGGAAATATGGGTAATGGCCAGTTGCTGCATTCCCAGAATCAGCCCTGGATGGGATTCGATCACTCGCTGGTGGTCAGTTTGCCCCCCCTCGGTGCTATTTTTCTCAAACCCCACGCATAACCAGTCAGCCTTGAAAATAATAATTAAAAAAGTGACCTAGCGGAGCAACTCAAAAATAATGAAACGCGGAGCAACCAAAGTCCTGTTCGTCAGCAGCGAAGCCTACCCCCTGATCAAAACCGGCGGCCTGGGCGATGTGCTGTACAGCCTGCCGCATGCCGTGCATGCGCGCGGCGCAGACATCCGCCTGCTGTTGCCGGGCTATCGTGCGCTGTTGCGCCAGCTTGAACAGGTGCGCATTCTCGGCTGGATGGATGTACGCGGGGCCGAAGGCATGGTCACCGCACGCGTCCTGGAAACGCGCCATCCCGATTTTGCCTTCCCGCTGTGGGTGGTCGATTGCCCGCCCTTGTTCGACCGGCCCGGCAATCCCTATACCAATGCCAGCGGCCAGGACTGGCCGGATAACGCCGAGCGCTATACCGTGTTTTCGCGCGTGGCAGCACAGCTTGCGATGGATGGGCTGGAACACGGCTGGAAGCCCGACGTGGTGCACGCGCACGACTGGCAGACCGGTCTGGTGGCGGCGTTTCTGGCCGACCAGCCGGGGCGCCCCAAAACCGTCTTCACCATTCACAACCTCGCCTACAGCGGATTTTTTCCGCACGGGGAATTCATTCGTCTGCATCTGCCCAACCACTGGTGGTCGTCCGAAGGCGTGGAGTTCCACGGCGGCCTGTCGATGCTGAAAGCCGGCATTGTGTATGCGGACGCGATCACCACGGTGAGCCCAACCTATGCCGCCGAAATCTGCACCCCCGAATTCGGCTTCGGCCTCGACGGCCTGCTGCAGTCCCGCAGCTACAAGCTGCAAGGGATTCTGAACGGCATCGACGAAAATCTGTGGAATCCTCACACCGACCCGCGCCTGCCGGCCCATTATTCGATGAGCCGCATCCAGCCCGGCAAGCGCCGCAACAAGCAGGCCCTGCTCGAACGCTTTATGCCGCATGCCGACGAGGCCGCGCTGGCCGCCCCGTTGCTGGGGCTGGTCGGGCGACTGGTGGAGCAGAAGGGGATCGACTGGGTGCTGGCGGCGATCCCGGTGTTGCTGGCCGAAACCGATGTGCGCCTCGTCCTGCTGGGGAGCGGTCAGGTAGTTTACGAGCAGAAGCTTACGCGGCTGGCAAGGCAATATCCTGACCGGGTGTTTGTTGAAATCGGCTACGACGAATCGCTGGCGCACCTGATCGAGGCCGGTGCAGACCTGTTCCTGATGCCGTCGCGCTTCGAGCCGTGCGGATTGAACCAGATGTACAGCCTGCGCTACGGCACCCCGCCCATCGTCTACAAAACCGGCGGACTGGCCGACACCGTGGTGGATGCCAACGAGGTCACGCTGGCGGATGCCAGCGCCAATGGCTTTGTGTTCGATACGCCGGACGCGTCGACGTTTCTGGCCACCATCCATCGCGCGCTGGCGCTGTATCGGCAACCCGCCCGCTGGCGGCGCCTGCAGCAGACCGGCATGCAGCAATCCTTCGACTGGGCGGACAGCGCGGCGCATTACCTCGCGCTCTATGCCGCCTGAATTCAAACCTTTTTTATCGGGAACCCTCATGCCAGATCAATCTATGTGCCGCCCCGGACAAATTTCGCTGGAGCCGATGCCAGTAACTGCTGAGGCCATCCAGCAGGATATCAAGCAGTACCAGTACTACCATCAGGGGCGCATTCAGGGGTGTCCGCCGGTCTACACCTACCGGGCGCTGGCGTGGACGCTGCGCGACCGCCTGATGTCCGACTGGATGAACACCTATGCCCGGCGCGATCAGCCGGGCAAGCGGCGTGCCTATTATTTATCGCTCGAATTCCTGATTGGCCGCGCCCTGTCCAATCATGTGCTGAATCTCGATCTGGACAAGACGACGCGCGTGGCGCTACAGGATTTTGGCCAGACGCTGGAAACGCTGGTCGAAGAGGAACCCGACGCCGGCCTGGGCAATGGCGGCCTGGGGCGGCTGGCTGCGTGTTTCATGGACAGTTGCGCCACGCTCGACCTGCCGGTGATGGGTTATGGCATCCATTACGAGTACGGCATGTTTCGCCAGCGCATCGAAAACGGTTACCAGAAGGAAGACGCCGACCATTGGCTGCGCGATGGCAACCCGTGGGAAGTCGAGCGGGTGGAGTTTACCCAGTCCGTCCAGTTTGGCGGCCGCACCGAGCACTTTCATGACCACGAAGGCGTGCCCCACGCGCGCTGGGTCGATACCAACGACGTGCTGGCGATTCCCTTCGACATGCCGATATCGGGCTATCGCAATCACGCCGTGAATACCCTGCGCTTGTGGAAGTCGGCCGCCACCGATGCGTTCAATCTCGATGAGTTCAATGCCGGCAGCTACACCGAGGCGGTGCAGGCAAAAAATCATGCCGAGCACATTTCCATGGTGCTGTATCCCAATGACAGCAGCGAAAATGGCAAGGAGCTGCGCCTGCGCCAGCAATACTTTCTCGCCTCGGCCAGTTTGAAAGACGCGCTGCGTCAGTGGCTGGCGGCAGGCAATAGCGATTGGTCGACATTTGCCGAACTCAACGTATTCCAGATGAACGACACGCATCCCACGATCGCAGTGGCCGAACTGATGCGGCTGCTGACGGATGAATACAGGCTGACCTGGGACAAGGCCTGGGCGATCACCACCCAGTGCATGGCCTACACCAATCACACGCTGCTGCCCGAAGCGCTGGAGCGCTGGCCGGTTGCCTTGTTCGAGCGTTTGTTGCCGCGTTTGCTGGAGATCATTTACGAGATCAACGCCCATTTTCTGCGCGCCGTATCCTTGAAATGGCCGGGCGACATCGACCGCCAGCGCCGTATGTCGATCATCGAAGAAGGTGACGTGCGGCAGGTGCGAATGGCCTGGCTGGCGATCGTCGGCAGCTTCTCGGTCAACGGGGTGGCGGCCTTGCATTCGCAGTTATTGAAGGATGGCCTGTTCCGCGACTTTGTCGACCTGTGGCCCGGCAAGTTCAACAACAAGACCAATGGTGTGACGCCGCGCCGCTGGGTCGCACACGCCAACCCCGGCATGAGCGCGCTGATCACCCGCGAGATCGGCGATGGCTGGGTGGCGGATCTGTCGCAACTCGACAAGCTCAAGCCGCTGGCCGCGCTCGGCAACCAGGCGTTTCATGCCGAATGGCATGCGGCCAAGCGCGCCAACAAGCAACGGCTGGCCGCGCTGGTCAAGGCGGACTGCGGCGTCGAGTTCAACCCCGACGCGCTGTTCGACGTGCAGGTCAAGCGCATTCACGAATATAAGCGGCAATTGCTCAATGTCCTGCATGTGATTCATTTGTACAGCCGCATCAAGAAAGGCCACATGCAGGGCTGGGCGGATCGTTGCGTGCTGATTGGCGGCAAGGCCGCGCCGGGCTATGCGATGGCCAAGCGCATCATCAAACTGGTCAACAGCGTGGCCGACGTGGTGAACAACGACCCCGACGTCAACGGCCGGCTGAAAGTGGCGTTCCTGCCCAACTACCGGGTGTCGAGCATGGAAATCATCGCCCCCGCGACGGATTTGTCGGAGCAGATTTCCACCGCCGGCAAGGAAGCCTCCGGCACCGGCAACATGAAATTCATGATGAACGGCGCGCTCACCATCGGCACCTACGACGGCGCCAATATCGAGATTCTCGATGCCGTGGGCGAAGACAACTTCTTCCTGTTCGGCTTGCGTGCCGACGAAGTCGACACGCTGCGCGGTCATTTCCAGCCGCATACTTATATTGAGCAGGACCATGAACTGCGCGACGTCATCGAGCTGATCGCCACAGGGCATTTCAATCCCTGCGAACCGGGCATTTTCGACATAATTCTCGGCGCGATCCAGAGCCCGAATGACCCGTGGATGACGCTGGCGGATTTCCGCAGTTATGTCGATGCGCAGAATCAGGTGTCGCTGGCCTGGCACGACAAGGCCAACTGGACGCGCATGAGCATCCTCAACACCGCCTCATCCGGCTTCTTCTCGACCGACCGCACCATGGCCGAATACAACCGCGATATCTGGAAACTGCGGCCGGCTTAGGTCGCTTGCACGGGTGGCCGTTTGCGCCCGGTTGGCTGGCAGCGTGGATGTCGTCCCGCGTATGGCCGGAACAAACGCCCCCAGTGTGGCTACACTGGGGGCGTTTCCCATTCGCGCACCCATTCATGTCCTTTTCTGCCCTCGGGCTTGTCCCGGCCCTGTCCCGCGCGGTAGCCAAACTTGGCTTCAGCGCGCCCACCGCGATTCAGGCCGCTGCCATACCGGCCGTGCTGGCCGGGCGCGACGTACTGGCCACCGCGCAGACCGGGTCCGGCAAAACCGCCGCTTTTTGCCTGCCGCTGCTGCAAGGCGTGCTCGCAGGCGCAGCGACATTGCCTCATCGGGTGCGGGCCCTGGTTCTGGTGCCCACTCGTGAACTGGCGGTTCAGGTGGGCGGCGTGCTGCAGCAACTGGCACGCACGCTGGACCGGCCGGTCAAGGTCGCTGCGGTGTTTGGCGGCGTGTCGATCAACCCGCAAATGATGGCACTGCGCGGTGGTGCCGATGTGGTGGTGGCCACGCCTGGACGCCTGCTTGATCTGCTGCAGCACAACGCTGTGTCACTGGCTGCGGTGAACACCCTGGTGCTGGACGAAGCCGATCGCCTGCTCGATCTGGGGTTTGCCGACGAGCTGGCACAGGTGCTGGCGGCATTGCCCGCACGGCGGCAAAACCTGTTTTTTTCGGCGACGTTTCCGCCCGCCGTCGTGACGCTGGCGAAGGGGCTGCTGCATGATCCCCTGCGCGTGGCAGTCGAGGCCGAATCCCCAGCGGAGCCCGCTATTGTGCAGCGGGTGATCGAAGTCGATGCGCCGCGTCGAACGCAGCTGTTGCGTCATCTGATCCTGACCGGCGGCTGGGAACGCGTGCTGGTGTTCGTCGCCACCCAGCATGCCGCCGATCAGGTGGCCGCGAAACTGAATCGGGACGACGAGATATATGCCACCTCGTTTCACGGTGGCTTGAGTCAGGGCGCGCGTGCGCAGACGCTGGATGAATTCAAGGACAAGCGCTGGGATGTGCTGGTGACGACCGACCTGACCGCGCGCGGCATCGATATCGTGCAGATGCCGGTAGTGGTGAATTACGATTTGCCACGCTCAGCCGACGATTACGTGCATCGCATCGGCCGCACCGGTCGCGCGGGGGAGTGCGGGCTGGCGATCAGTTTTGTGAGCGCCGACAGCGAGGCGCATTTCCGCCTGATCGAAAAACGCCAGAAGCTGAAGTTGTTGCGCGAACGGATTGCAGGGTTTGAGCTGACTCAGGCCGCCGCCATTGCCGCGCCCGGCAACGGCGGCGTCAAGGGCAAGCGGCCCAGCAAGAAGGACAAGTTGCGGGCGGCGGCGAAGACCGCCGCTGAGTCAGCCTGACGCGTGGACGCGGCTCAGGCCGCCTGAACCGGAATCACGTGGCGCGTGTCGAGGATGCGGTTGTCTGCATCGACGTATACCAGTTCCGGCTCGAAACGCGTCATTTCCAACTCGTTGTACACCCCGTAGGTGGCGATGATGATGAGGTCGCCCGGGTTGGCCTTGTGCGCGGCCGCGCCGTTGATTGAAATCACGCCCGACCCGCGTTGGGCGCGGATCGCATAGGTGGTGAAACGCTCACCATTGGCGATGTTGTAGATCTGGATCTGCTCGTACTCATGGATGTTCGCCGCGTCCAGCAGGTTTTCGTCGATCGCGCACGAGCCTTCGTAATGCAGCTCGGCATGCGTGACGGTTGCCCGATGGATTTTGGATTTGAGCATCGTGCGTTGCATAACGGTGCCCTCAGCAAATAAGGAAAGACTTCTATTATACCGACTGACTCCCGGTAATCTTCACCCAGGCTGGTTCAGTCCTGGACGAACAGATCGAACGCGAGGTTGTCGATCAATCGGGTCTTGCCCAGCCAGGCTGCGCCCAGGACCACAAGGTGTCGGCTTTCGGAGACAGGGAGTTGCAGGTTTTCAACATCACGCAATTCGACGTAATCGACCCGCCAGCCAGCCATTTTCAGATGACGGCAGGCGGTGGCGGTCAAGCCTGAAAAATCCCGTTCGCCCGACTGCACCGCTGCCTGGATCGCGGCGAGCTCGGCATGCAGGCGCACAGCCTGCATGCGCTCGGATGGATCGAGATAACCGTTGCGCGAGCTCATTGCCAGTCCATCGGGTTCGCGCAGGGTGTCACCGGCGACGATTTCGATGGGCAGGTTGAATTGCCGCACCAGCTCGCGAATGACCAGTAGCTGCTGGTAATCCTTTTTGCCGAACACCGCCACGCGCGGCTGCACCAGGTTGAACAGCTTCAACACCACCGTCGCCACGCCGCTGAAATGGCCCGGGCGAAATGCGCCGTCCAGGTCCTGGGTCAGGCTGGCGGATGGCTGCACGGTAAAGGTTTGCGGCACGGGATACATCTCGGCGACGTCCGGCGCGAATACGAGGTCGCAACCCGCTGCTTTGAGCTTCGCGCAGTCGGCATCCAGCGTGCGCGGATAGCGCTCGAAATCCTCGCCGGCGCCGAACTGCATGGGGTTGACGAAAATACTCGCCACCACCGGCTGGCCGTGCTGGCGTGCCAGTTCAACCAGCGACACATGACCGGCGTGCAGATTGCCCATGGTGGGAACAAGCGCGGTGCCGGTTTGCCCGGCCAGTGCGGCGCGCAGTTCGGCGATGCTGTGCAGAACCTGCATCAGAACGTGTGCTCGGCGTCGGGGAAACTGCCGTCCTTGACTGCGGCGACGTAGGCGCGCACGGCCGCTTCGATGCCGTCAGCGCCGGCTAGAAAATTCTTCGAGAACTTCGGCGCGCGCGGATAGAGGCCCAGCAGGTCGTACAGCACCAGCACCTGGCCAGAGCAGTCAGCGCCCGCGCCGATGCCGATGGTGGGAATGCTGAGCGCGTCGGTCACGGTTTTGGCCAAGGTGGCGGGCACCATTTCAAGCACGATCAGCCCGGCACCGGCGGCTTCCAGCGCGCGCGCGTCGGCGATCAATTGTGCGGCGGCGGCGTCCTCGCGCCCTTGCACCTTGTAGCCGCCGAGCTGGTTCACCGATTGTGGCAACAGGCCCAGATGCGCGCACACCGGAATGCCGCGCCGGGTGAGGAAGGCCACTGTCTCGACCATCACCGCGCCGCCTTCGAGCTTGACCATGTGCGCACCTGCGGCCATCAGTCGGGCGGCGGCGGCAAATGCACGCTCGGGCGACGGCTGATAGCTGCCAAAGGGCAGGTCGGCAACGATCAGCGCGCGCTCGGTGCCGGCGGCCACGCAGCGCGTGTGGTAGCTCATTTCGGCGAGCTTTACCGGCAGCGTCGAGGCGTGACCCTGGATCACCATGCCGAGCGAGTCGCCGACCAGCAGCACGTCCATGCCCGTGGTATCGAGCACACGCGCGAAGCTGGCGTCGTAGCAGGTAAGCACGGCGATTTTTTCACCGCGCTCGCGCATGGCGTTCAGTGTGGAAAGGGTGACTGTCTTGTTCATGCCGCCCGGCTGAAAAACTCGCGCGGACCGCGCATTTTGCTCATGCGTTCGAGCAGCAGGTCGAAGTCAGCTTCGCTCTGCGCAAAGTTGAGATTTTCGCTGTTGACGATCAAGAGCGGGGTGGCGTCGTAGCGATGGAAAAACTCGCTGTAGCTTTCCGCCAGCCGGCGCAGATAGTCTGCCGACATGCCGCGTTCAAACTCGATTCCGCGCTGCTTGACCCGCGCTTGCAGGCTGTCGATCGGCGCTTGCAGATAAATCACCAGATCGGGCGTCGGCGCCTGCAGCGTGAGGTCGGCGTAGACCTTTTGATAGAGCTCGAACTCGTCGTCGTCCAGATTGAGGCGGGCGAACAGCATGTCCTTGTCGATGAGAAAGTCCGACACGGTGCCGCCGCGAAACAGGTCGGCCTGTGCCAGATCGCGTAACTGGCGCGAGCGCTCGAACAGGAAATGCAGCTGCGCCGGCAGGGCGTAGCGCCGGGGTTCCTGGTAAAAGCGCGGCAGAAAAGGGTTGTCGGTCGCATTTTCCAGCAGCGTGTTGGCGTTCAGGCGCTCGGCGAGCTTGTGCACGAGGCTGGTTTTGCCGACGCCGATGGGACCTTCGACCACGATGTATTTGTAACGGGAAAGGCTCATGCGTTGACGGCAGCAGCAGGCGGTAGAAGGGGAATCACACTCTGGTCGCCACAGCGGGCGAGCCAGTCGGCTGCGCGACCCCGCCCCGGAATCACCGTGTCGGGCGCGATTTCCAGCAGCGGAAACAGCACGAAGCCGCGTTCGTACATGCGCGGATGCGGCAGCGTCAGGCCATCTTCGTGGAAGTGCGCGTCGCCGTACAGTAGCAGGTCGAGATCGAGCGTGCGCGGCGCGTTACGAAAGCTGCGCTCGCGGCCGTGGCGGTGTTCAATATCCAATAGCGCGGCGAGCAGGGCGCGTGGGGCGAGCGTGGTTTCGACTTGCGCCACGGCGTTGATGAAATCGGGTTGGTCGACATAGCCGACCGGCGCCGAGGCGAACAGGCTGGAGCGTGCGATCAGGCGGGTGCCGGGCAGGCGGTCGAGTTCGGTCAGCGCGTATTCCACTTGCGCCGCCGGGTCGTTGAGATTGGCGCCCAGTCCGACGGTGGCGATGACTTTCATTCAGGCAACGTCTCGCTGGCGCCCTCGCCCGGGCTCTTGCGCTTGCGGCGCCGACGCGGCTTCGGCGCGGTGTCGGCAACCAGCATGCGTTCGCGTTCGCTATCGCTGACGTCCTGAAAGCGTGTCCACCACTCGCCGAGTTCAGCGGCCACTTCGCCCGACTCGGCGCGCAGCAGCAAAAAGTCGTAGGCAGCACGAAAGCGCGGATGCTCCAGCAGGCGATACGGGCGTTGCCCGCCGCGCTGTTCAAAGCGCGGTTGCAGCGCCCAGACTTCTTTCATCATGCCGTCGTAGCGGCGCGGAATGGCGAGCTGCTCGCGTTGGGCGTCGAGCACTTCGTCCATCGCAAAAAACAATGCGGGCTGTGATTTTTCGCCCGCGGCTTCCAGCGCCTTCCAGCGTTGCACCACCTGCGGCCACAACAGCGCGCCGAACAGGTAGGCGGGCGAAGCCGTCTTGTCCTGCACGATGCGCGCGTCGGTGGCTTTCAGCGCGGCGGTGATGAATCGCTCGCCGGTGGGATCGTCCAGAATGGTGTCGAGCAGCGGCAGCATGCCGTGGTGCAGGCCTTCGGCGCGCAGCTGGTGCACGCCGCGCAGGGCGTGGCCAGACAGCAGCAGCTTCAGGGCTTCGTCGAAGATGCGTGCGCGCGGAATATTGCCGAGCAGTGACGCCAGCG
Organism: Hydrogenophilales bacterium 16-61-112; assembly: GCA_002257045.1. Taxonomy (GTDB): domain Bacteria; phylum Pseudomonadota; class Gammaproteobacteria; order Burkholderiales; family Thiobacillaceae; genus Thiobacillus. The sequence continues at coordinate 30,458 of NCHD01000005.1, forward strand.
TGGCAACCGGCTTGCGCGTGTCGGGATCGATATGAAAGTCGAGCTTGGCGGCAAAGCGTGCGGCGCGCAGCATCCGCACCGGGTCTTCGCGGAAGCGCGTTTCGGGATCGCCGATCATGCGAATCACGCGTTTTTTGCAGTCGGCCACACCGCCGAAATAATCGTGTACTTCGTCGCGCGCGGGGTCGTAGTACAGCGCGTTGATGGTGAAGTCGCGGCGTGCGGCATCGTCCGCCATGTTGCCGAACACGTTGTCGGTCAACAGACGGCCGTGTGCGTCGGTTGAGCGCTCGTCTTCTTCTTCGGTTTCTTTCTGGGTGTTGGAACGGAAGGTGGTGACTTCGATGGTGACGCGCCCGCACATCACATGCACGATCTGAAAACGGCGGCCGATGATGCGTGAGCGGCGAAACAGCTTGCGCACCTGTTCCGGCGTGGCATCAGTCGCCACGTCGAAATCCTTGGGCGTCAGCCCCAGCAGCAGATCGCGCACCGCGCCGCCCACCACGTAGCCCCTGAATCCTGCCTGCGCCAGGGTTTCGCAGGTTTTCAGCGCGCACTCGTCGAGCTGGTCGCGGCGGATGCCGTGTTTGGCCAGCGGCAGAATCTGCGCGCTGGAACCGGCGGCGCGCGATTTGCGGCCCAATACTTTGTTGATAAAACGACGAATCATTGAATGCCGGAGCGGGGTAAAAAACGGAAGGCGTGATTATACAGGCAGGTATCAGGCCTGCCGCCGCCACAGCGCCGCCGTGCCTGCGCCGTACAGCGCTTCCAGCGAGTCCGGGGTGAGCAGCTCGGCCGTGCCACCCAATTGCCAGCGGCCGTCGCCGTGCAGAAACAGCAGGCGGTCGCACTGGCAGGCCGCCCAGTTGGGGTCGTGCAACGTCAACACCACCGTATGGCCCGCATCGGCCTCGCTGCGCGCCCAGGCCAGCAGCCGCGCCTGATGCGCCGGGTCCAGATGCGTCAGCGGTTCGTCGAGCAGGGCGATGCGCGGCGCCTGCACGGCCAGCTGCGCCAGCCGTGCGCGCTGGCGCTCGCCGCCGGACAGGGTGTCGAGCGGGCGTTGGGCCAGTTCGACGAGTTCCCAGCTTGCAAGCTGCGATGCCAGGTTGCCGGGGGCGTCGCCGAAGGGATAGCGCCCCAGCGCGATGAAATCGTTCACGCTGCCGAAAAATCCGCCTTCGTCTCCTTGTGGCAGCAGGCCAATGTAGTGCGCGCGGGTGAGCGGCGGTACCGTGTCGAGCGCCTGGCCGTCGAGGGTGACGCAGCCTTGCTCAGGTGCCGCAAGGCCGGCCAGAACGTTCAGCAGCGTCGACTTGCCCGCGCCGTTGGCACCGAGGATGCCGAGCACTTCGCCCGCCTCAAGCGTGAGGTCGAGCGCATCGATTAGCGTGCGCGCACCCCTGCGCAAACTGAGCGATTGAACAGCCAGATTGGATGAGATGGTTCGCATAAGTCGGGCCAGGCGGTAATCATGCCGAGCATATCAGCATGACCTGCGCATCTGGCCCGCGCGGGTTCGTTCTTTACATGTACTCACTGGCGCGTCGATATTTTTTACATAGGGAAATGGGCTGGGCAACTGGGCCAGGTTGATCCCATTCATCGGTTGCCTGCTGAGCTGCGCAGTGTGAGACATGGCTTACGCATCGCGTCGGTCAACACGAGCCAGCACAAGATTGAGCAAGAATCGGGCGTGTTTGCGGCGCAGACCGATGCTTGCGCTAAATTCCCCCGATTATTTTGTCGGAATTATTTACGCGCCCAATGGATTTGTTTTATTTTGGCCCCGCATCAATAATTTTGTTTCAAATTAACTTGATGATAATTAAGAGTATTTAAGTGTGTGTGATTGGGTTTGAAAAACATGGCATTTATATTGCTTATATCCGGCCAGATATTTTGTACAAAAAGCAACAAGTATTGAATTTGTACAAAATACTCCCCGGCCATCAAGAGCCAACCAGCTTCGTCAGTGCATCCGGCTGAACCGAAGACATAACAGATTGTTGTGCGTGAACCGAAAGAGCATCCAACTGATGGACTTTTTTGCCGTCAGCGTGCGTGCGGTAGATCGGGTTATGACTGGTACATATAAGAGGAGATTGATTATGGAAAACATTTGGCATCACAAACGCAGTGCTGCGCCCAAGCTGGCAGCGCTCACTCTGCTGCTCGGCCTTGCGGCTGCAAGCAGCGCCCAGGCGCTTACCTATAGCGTAGGTACGCTATCCACGACGCCTTATATCAACACAGCCACCGTCGTTGGTGCATTCTCGGATACTTACAACTTTACCGTTGCCGCTTTGCCGAACGTGGCTGGCGCAAGCGTGGCGGCCAACCTTGACCTGGGAAGCCTTGGTCTCCACATCAGCGGTCTGACTCTGGATCTGTACACAGCGAGCAACACGATGCTGGATACCGACACGGTCACCGGCTCAACTGACGTACAAGTCAACCTGAACAGCACGCTGGCTGCCGGTAACTACTACTTCAAAGTCACCGGAATCGGCGATGGCGTTGCGACCAATGCAGGTGTTTATACCTTCACCGCTGCGGCCATCCCGGAAGCGGATACCTACGCCATGATGCTGGCTGGACTGGGCCTGGTGGGTTATAGCGTGAGTCGCCGCAAGCGCAACTTCAGCTAAGCACTCTGCCATATTGCCCCTTCGCCTGCCGACTGGCACGCGAAGGGGTTTTTTATGCGCGCTTGCCAGCGCATCGCCGAACTATTTATTGGCGTAAAGCGGTGTTCACGGCTTGCGCAGCAGCCACAGCATCAGCGGCACCCCCAGCAAGGCAGTCAGCACGCCAACCGGCAATTCGCGCGGGGCGATCACGGTGCGTGCCAGGGCGTCGGCGAGCACCAGCAGGCTACCGCCGGCCAGCGCGGCGGCGGGCAGCAGGGTGCGGTGGCTGGCGAGGCCGAGCCGACGCAAGGCGTGCGGCACCATCAGGCCGACGAAGCCGATGCTGCCGGCCTGGGCGACGACCAGCGAGGTGCAGAGTCCAGCGAGGGCAAACAGAATCCAGCGGGTGGGGGCGACGGCGACGCCGAGCGACGCCGCTTTGAGCGGGGAAAGCTGCAGGACGTCGAGCCGTTTCGCCAACCCCAGCGCGGCGGCGACGGCGAGCAGCAGCGCCGCCCACAGTAGCGCGGGCTGGCTGGTCCACGCCAGGTCGCCCATCAGGAAAAACAGCATGCCCGGCAGGCGCTCGGCGGGGGTGACGGAGAGTACCAGTGCGATGAGCGCACCGAAGCCTGCGGCGAGCATCACCCCGGCCAATAACAGCGGCGTGTGGTCGCGCGCCAGCATACGGCCACCGAGCGCGGCCGCAAGCGCCAGCGCCAGCAGGCTGCCGGCGAACGCCAGTGCCGACACCCACGGCCACGCCAGCCCCGCCGCCATGCCGAGCAGTGCCAGCAAACCGGCGCCACCCGACACGCCGAGCAGATAGGGTTCGGCCAGCGGGTTGCGGAACAGCGTCTGCATCAGCGCGCCCGCCAGCGCCAAGAGACCGCCGCAGGCGAAGGCGGCGGCGACGCGCGGGCCACGCAGCTCGGTGAGGATCTGCTGCGCCAGTTCGCGATCGCCCGGCAAGGCGCCGGCGGCCAGGCCGAGCGCCAGCGAAGCGGGCGCGGCCAGTGCAAGCAGCAGCAGTTTGGCGGCGGGCGACAGGATGGTTTACGGCTTGGCCGGTGCGGACTGGGCCGGACTGACAGCGGGCAACAAGGTGACGCGCGTCATCACGATGGGCTCGACCGGCACATCGCCATGCGGGCCGCGATTGCCGCGCGGCACGGCGACGATGGCGTCGACCACGTTCATGCCGTCGATCACCTGACCAAACACGGCGTAGCCCCAGCCTTCGAAGCTTTTGCCGCGATGGTTGAGGAAGGCGTTGTCGGCGACGTTGATGAAGAACTGCGAGGAAGCCGAGTGCGGTTCGCCGGTGCGTGCCATCGCCAGCGTACCGCGCAGGTTTTTCAGGCCGTTGTCGGCTTCGTTCTGGATCGGCGCACCCTTGGGTTTTTCAACCATGTCGGGGGTCATGCCGCCGGTCTGAATCATGAAGCCGGGGATGACGCGGTGGAAAGCCAGGCCGTTGTAAAACCCGCTTTTGACATAGCCGAGGAAATTCGCCGCCGACTTCGGCGCGTTGTCGGCGAACACTTCCACCGTGATGTTGCCCTTGCTGGTTTCGATCAGCACGCGCGGGTTGGCCGGCTGGCCGGCGGTGGGCGCGGTGGAAACGGTTTGCTTGCCGGGTTCGCTGGCGCTGCATCCGGCCACGCCGAGCATCAGAGTGAGCAGAAAAAAGGCGGCTTTCGAGGACAGGGTGGCATGTGACATGGTGAACTCCGGAATGGAAAAGACGGGGGTGAAAAATCTGGGGGCATTTTACGCTGCGGACCCGACGGCCCGTCAGTCTGGACGCAGCAGCAGGCGGTCGAGTTCCGCCTGGACTGCATCCAGCGGCTGCCAGCCGTCGGTTAAGCGGTCGAGCCGGTCGCCGCGCTGCAGGATCAGGGTGGGAAAGCCGCGCACACCGGCCTTGCGCGATTGCGCGAAATGCGCCTGGGTTTTGGCGCGGGTGGCGTCGCTGTCAAACGCATGCAAGAACATGGCGGCGTCGATGCCGAGCCCGGCGGCCAGTTCGGCCAGCATGGCAGACTGAGTGACGTCGCGGCCTTCAGCATAAAACGCGCTCTGGATCGCCTTGAACATCGCGAAGATATTGCCCGGGTCGAGCCCGCCTGCGGTCACCACGGCGCGGCTGGCGGGTTCGGTGTCGTAGATGAAACCGTCCGGCAGCGCGTGGTCGAACCGAAACGATTGGCCGCTGCGCTCGTGTACTTGATGCCAGTGATGCAGCCTATCCTCGCGTGCTTGTGCGGTTAGCGGCGCGGTTTCGCCAGGATGCAAACCGCCCAGCACCAACGCGATTTTCAGGCGCTCGTGATAGGCCTCGCGCACGGCCTCAATCACTGGCGAAAAGCCCCAGCACCAGGAACACATGGGATCGGCGAAATACCAGATACAGGGCGTGTTCATACGTTTCGTTGAGAGACCTGCTGGGGTTGTAGTGCCCTCAGTCTGCGGCGGGGCGTGATGAAAGTATAGCCATCCGTTCAGATCAGGTTTAACCGCATCGCTCGGGCAATCGCCTGGGCTCGGTTCGAGACTTCTAATTTGGTGTAGCAGTTCGTGATATGGAATTTCACGGTACGTTCCGAGACAGCCAGGATCATGCCGATCTCCCAGGCTGTTTTGCCTTCTTTCAGCCAGTTGAGGACGTCAAGCTCACGCACGCTTAGTGAAGGGATTGCCTCTTCCTGATCGCCGCTGCACGCCCGCTGCACGAGATCATGGAGGTGCGGCAAGGCAAAACGAAGCGCTTCCGAGTGCGCATCCGAGATCGTCTCGCGGCCCGTTTCCAGGCAAATATAGCTCGCCTCCTTGCTTTGTTTTGTCGGACGCGAAGCGTAGGCAATGCCACGCTTGAGGCCATAGTCTTCTGATAAATGCAAAAGCGCTTGTACTTTGCCGGATGTCTCCGGGCGGGTATGCGAAGCAACGGCTTCGGCCCACGAGTAGGGAGCCAGCGAGTTCAGGCCGCGTGCAAACACCGGGTCGATTTTTGCATACTCCTGTTTTGAATACGTGCTCAGATACTCCGGCGAGAATCCCAGCGAGAATGTGCGTGTAGTCTGTTCCAGCACGCTGCCAGACACACGCAAAGCGCCCACGATGCTGGCCTGAAACGGGATGATGGCATCCAGTCGGTTGAGCGCGGTGACCACGTCATCTTCATGTCGCGCAACGCGGCAAAATTCGATGAATTCCAGCAACCGATACAGGTCGTTGCGCGACAGTACTCGTTCCTGGACGCTCACGCTTACCCACCCTCCCTGAATCAAATTGCCCGACAGCCAACACACACCGCAATCTTGCCGGGCAGCAACCTGTCCGAAAGGACAGTTTACCGCACCATCGTAAAGCGAATAATCCGTCCCAGTTAATCACGTCGAAGGACTGAGATGTCATGTTGCAAAACCATCTGAAAGCGATCTTTGTCGACATTTACATGACCGGGAATATCGTCCTGTTCCTGGTGGCGGTTTACACGCTCATGTATGAGTCGCATTCACTGGCATGGGCTGGCACCGCGATTGCCAGTGGCGTGGTTACAGGTCTATTCGGCATGTATTACGCCGGCCGGCTTCCGCGTACCTCGCGGCATATTCCCTTGCTGCTTGTTTTGGCCTTGCTGGGAAGCGCGGCATTGGCCAAACGCATGAACGTCCCCTTCCAATTCCTGACCGACCCTTGCGGGCAAGCCTCCCGCAAGCTGGGCATTGCGCATCAGGCGGGGCTTCCGCTGGGGCTACAGATTTTTGGTTATTACACCAATACCGTATTCCCGACCCTGATCGTGATTGATCAAAACGGCAAGATCGTATTCGTGGATCAAACCGAGAACTACAGGGTAAGGCCTGAACTTGATGTCGTGCTAGGCAAGATGGGAGTCCTCAGTGGAACGTGAACTGTGTCCGCCAAGGCTTCTTCAGCGTTTGGCCAACTTGTTCAAGTCGCCGCTTCTGGGGGCGACCATATCCATTCATGATCGCCCGATTCGGGTGGAATGGACGCAACGTGCTCAACGCGAACTGGAGCAACGGTCATCGCCACTGGTGGCCGAACTGGAGGTGTATTTTTCATGCATGGTGAAAATGAATATCCACTTCCTGGATGCGCCGAAAAACGACAATCCAGCAACAACCGTAAGCGATAAGCTGCTTATATATTTTCGCCCTGTCACGTCGACGGAATGCAGCCTGGAGCTTGGCGCTAGATTGGGGCGCCAGCCGGAGATGGAATTACACAATAAAGCGGTGGCGGGGATGGTTCCCAAGCACGTTTTTATTGATTTCAAAGACGGGAAATGGAGGGGCGAGTTTGGTTACGATGATTGCAAAAAGCCAGGATGACGCGTTCCCTATGTCGATTGACCTCCATCAGATCATCAGGGCTTGGGTGAGTCGTCGGATGCATCCCTGGATGGGTGCGGGGTGTCGTCGTCCATGATGACGCTGTGCGCCGGGCCTTCGAGATCGTCGAACTGGCCGCTTTGGGTGGCCCACAACATGACCCAGGCGATGATGCCGACAAGGGCGAGGCTCAGGGGGATGAGCAGGATGAGGATATCCATGAGCGGGTTAGCGGGGAGCAGGAAGCGGCGAGGGGAGAGCGGGCACGGCGGCTGGCGGCTTGGGTTGGTAGTCGGACAGGCGCAGCGCATTCAGCACCACCAGCAGCGAGCTAACTGACATGCCGATGCCGGCCAGCCACGGCGTGACATGCCCCAGCGCGGCGGCGGGGATGGCGACGAGGTTGTAGGCGAGCGCCCAGCCCAGATTCTGGCGAATGATGTGCTGGGTCTTGCGGGCGAGGGCGACGCCGTCGGCCAGCGTGGCGAGGCGCGAGCCGAGCATGACCATGTCGGCGGCGGCTTGCGCCACGTCGGCGCCTTCGCCCATGGCGATGGAGACCTGGGCACCCGCCAGCACCGGTGCGTCGTTGATGCCATCGCCCACCATGGCGACGATGCGACGCTGCTGTTGCAGCGCCTTGACGTAAGCGAGCTTGTCTTCCGGTAGCGCCCCGGCGTGCCAATCGGTGATGCCGAGTTGCTGCGCGGTGGCTTTCACTGCCCCCTCGGCATCGCCCGACAGCAGGTGCAGGCGCAGGCCTTGTTGGCGCAGGGCGGCGAGCGCGGCGGGAGCATCGGCGCGCGGCGTGTCGGCCAGCGCAAACCAGGCGACCAGCTCATTGCCTTCGGCCAGAGCCACCCAGCTGGCACCGTCCGAGGCTTCGGGCGGGGTGTGATCGGACGCCACGAAGCGGGGTGAGCCGAGGCGATAGGTGCGCTTGCCGATTTCGCCTTCGACGCCGCGTCCCGGCGTGTTGCGGATGCCGCTGGCAGTGAGGGGCGAGTGGGCAGCTTCACGCAGCGCGCGCGCAATGAGATGTTCGGACCCCGCTTCGAGCGCAGCGGCGATCTCACTGACTTCGTGTTCACTGCGTCCATTCAGCGGTATCACCCGGCGCACCGACAGGCGCCCCAGCGTCAGCGTGCCGGTCTTGTCGAACACCAGATCGGTGGCGCGCGCCAGGGTTTCCAGGGCATGGCCGCGCGTGGTCAAGAGGCCCAGCCGGGTCAGCCGCCCGGTGGCGGTGGTGAGCGCGGCAGGCGTGGCGAGGCCCAACGCACAGGGGCAGGTGACAACCAGAATCGACACCACGATCCACAGCACTTTCGACGGGTCGATGACGTACCAGGCCACCCCGACCAGCACGGTAATCAGCAGCAGCAGACCGACGAACCAGGCGGCGGCGCGGTCGGCCAGCTGGCCGATGCGCGGCTTCTCGCTCTGCGCGCGGTCGAGCAGGCGCACGATGGCCGCCAGCCGGGTGTCCGCACCGAGCTTGTCCACCCGCACCACCAGCGGGCTGGCCTGGTTGAGGCTGCCGCCGACCACTTTTGCACCTTTGCTCTTCGAGACCGGCAGCGATTCGCCGGTCAGCATCGCTTCGCTCACCGCGCTGTCGCCGTCGATTACCACGCCGTCGGCGGGCAGGGTTTCGCCGGGACGCACCAGCACATGGTCGCCCACGGCCAAGCGCGCTACCGGCACCTGTTCCTCGCCGCGCAAAGGCCACTGCGGCAATCGCGTGGTGGCGGCGGGGATCAGTTTGACCAGTTCTTCTACCGCTGCACCGGCGCGGCGGCGCGCGTTCATTTCGAGGAAGCGCCCGGTCAAGAGCAGAAAGATGAACATGGTCACCGAGTCGTAATACACCTCGCCATGGCCAAAGAAAGTGGCGTATACGCTGGCGATGAAAGCGGTGCCGACACCGAGCGCCACCGGCACGTCCATGCCGAGGGTGCGGCGCTTGAGGTCGCGCCAGGCGCCGATGAAGAACGGCGACGCCGAATACAGCACCACCGGAATGGTCAGGATCAGGCTCGCCCAGCGCATCAGCAGGCGGATGTCGTCGGTCATGTCGGTGGCGGTGTAGCTCGGCAGCGCGTACATCATCACCTGCATCATGCCGAGCCCGGCGATGGCCAGCCGCTTGATCGCGGTGTTGCGCTCGCGCTTGTAGATGTCGTCGGAGCGGCCGGGGTCGAACGGGTGGGCGATGTAGCCGATGTCGGACACGGCTTTCAGAATCGCCGACAGCTGGATCCGGCTGTTGTCCCAGCGCACCCGTGCGCGGCGGGTGGCGTAGTTGATTTCCACCGACAGCACGCCGGGCAGCGCCGCGATATGGCGCTCGTTCAGCCAGATGCACGCGGCGCAGACGATGTTCTCGAGGATCAGCGCGGCCTCGCGGATGTGTTCCGCTTCCACGCGTACAAAGCTTTCCTGGATTTCCGGCAGGTCGTACAAGCCCAGTTGCGCCAATTCGGCTTCGGCCACCTGCGGGGTGGCGGGCAGCACGGTGCGGTGGATGTAATACGCGCCCTGGCCGCTGTCGATGATGGTTTGCGCGACGGCCTGGCAGCCGCGGCAGCAGGTTTGCTGGGGCTTTTCTTCGTACTGGATGGGATAGTGGGCACCGTCAGGCACCGGCAGGCCGCAGTGAAAGCAGGCCAAAAAAGAGGGGGCGTCCGTGTGCCCAGGAGAGGAACTCACGAAGCGCCCCGCAAAAGGACGTTACAACACGGCAGGCACGGGAGAGAGGTCGTGCCTGCCGCTTCCGTCAAACCATGCGTATCAGAAACGGAAGCCGTAGCCGATGCCCCAGACAACGGGGTCGATGTCCAAGTCGGTGAGCTTGGCACCGTTGGCTTGAACTTCGGTTCCGATCCAGATTTTTTTGACATCCAGGTTGATATACCCATTTTCGGTGACTTTGATATCGACGCCTGCCTGCAGCGCGCCGCCAAAACTGTTGCTGTCCAGGGTCAGACCCGGTGCGAGGTCGACATTATAGAAGCGGGTGTAGTTCAGGCCGGCACCGACATAGGGCTTGACCATGCCGGACGGCATGAAGTGATATTGCAGGGTGAGCGTGGGCGGCAGGTGATTGACCTTGCCCAGGCTGGCACCGTTCAGGGTCACTTCGTGACGCGCCGTTGCCAGAATGAGTTCCATCCCGATGTTCGGCGTAAGGAAATAAGTGAAGTCGACTTCCGGAACCCATTCGCTGGAAACATCCAGCCCCGCGACAGATGAGCTGACATCGGGGGCGATATTGATGGCGCGGGCACGAATCATCCAGTTGTCGTCGGCGATGGCGGCGGCAGGAAGTGCAACGATCAGTGCAGCGGCGAGGAGAGTGGATTTCATTTTTCAGTCCTTATCATCATTGAAGATATACAAATCTTATTATTCAATTTGATGGACTGCAAGTTCCATTTGCATCCGCTACCATGAAGTCATGATCAAACGTCGCCAAAATACAACAGTCTTCCCGCCGGTCGAGACGGCGCTGACCGAGCCGAACGGCCTGCTGGCGCAAGGCGGCAGCCTGTCGCCAGAATGGCTCCTGGACGCCTATCGCCACGGCATCTTTCCCTGGTTCAATCCCGGCGAACCCATTTTGTGGTGGAGCCCCGACCCACGCATGGTGCTGCTGCCGGGCGATATCCGCGTGACCCGGTCGCTGGCCAAACGCATGCGCAACGCCGGCTTCGAACTGCGCGTCGACACAGCCTTTGTGGGGGTGATGCGGGGTTGCGGCGAGCCGCGGGATGACGCCGGCGGAACCTGGATTTCAGAAGCGATGGTGGCGGCCTATAGCCGCCTGTTCGACGCCGGCTATGCGCATTCGGTAGAAACCTGGCACGACGGCCGGTTGGTGGGCGGCCTCTATGGCGTGGCTATTGGCCGCATGTTTTACGGCGAGTCGATGTTCAGCCGCGAACCCGATGCGTCGAAGTTTGCGCTGGTGCGGCTGGCGCGACAGTTGCAGCAATGGGAATTTGGCATGATCGACTGCCAGATGGAGACCGCGCATTTGTCCAGCATGGGCGCGCGCACGATCACGCGCGCGGCATTCGTGACGCGGCTGGCAGAGTTGGTAAACTTGCCGCATCGACCCGGCCCCTGGACTTTCGATGTATCCGACTGAGCCTCCCTTCCAGCGCATCCAGTTTTACCTGACCGCGCCCTACGACTGCAGCTACCTGCCAGGGCAGCGCTCGCGTTCGCAGGTTGCCACGCCGACCCATCTGATCGACCCCCAGGCCTACAGTGCGCTGATCCGCGCCGGCTTTCGCCGCAGCGGCCAGTTCACCTACCGGCCGCATTGCGAAGCCTGCCGCGCCTGCGTGCCGGCGCGGGTGCGGGTCGCCGAATTCGTCCCCAACCGCAGCCAGCGCCGCTGCGAAAAACGCAACCGCCATCTTGCCGCCCGGTTTTTGCCGCTGGATTACAGGGACGAACACTTCGAGCTGTACCGGCGGTATCAGGCCGAACGCCACATGGGCGGCGGCATGGATCGCGACGATGCCGACCAGTACCGGCAGTTTTTGCTGTCGTCGAATGTCGACAGCGTGCTGGTCGAGTTTCGCGACGGCGACACGCTGGTGATGCTGTCGGTCATCGACCAGATCGACGACGGCCTGTCGGCGGTCTACACCTTCTTCGACCCCGCGCGCGAAGCGGACAGCCTCGGCGTCTATGGCGTGCTGTGGCAGATCGAGCTAGCGAAGCGGCTGGAGCTGCCGTATCTCTATCTCGGCTACTGGATCGCCGAAAGCCGCAAGATGGCTTACAAGCAGCTGTATCAGCCGCTGGAAGGGCTGCTCGACGGATGCTGGCAGGCCATCATCTGAGTCTTGCGCTGCTGTGCGCGCTGGCTCTTAATGGCTGTGCACTGACGGTCAGCAACCCGCGCGCGCTGATTCCGCTCGACCGTTTTGTCCCGCTGAAACAGGACAAGCGGGTCTGGGTCGAGCCCGGTTACGAAGCCTACGGCGCCCGCGTGGCCGCGGTGTTACCCGCCGCCATCGCCCAGGTCGAGGCCGCGCATTATCTGCCCTTCGCCCGTTCGCCCCGCGTCTACGTCTGCGGCACGGCTGCCTGTTTCAAGCGTTATGTGCTGACGCCCAAGCTTTCCGCTGCGGTGGTGCCGGACAATCGCCTGATCCTGTCGCCCAATCTCAACAACGGCGAAATCCAGCGTCTGCCTGCGTTGCTGGTCCACGAACTCGCGCACCTGCACCTTGGACAGCGCATCGGCCACTATCACAGCAGCCTGCCGGTATGGTTCCACGAAGGCTGGGCCTCGCTGACCGCCAAGGGTGGGGGAGCGGAATACGTCACCGATGCGCAGACGCGGCAAGCCATACGCGCCGGACACCGGGTCAATCTGACCCTGCGCGACCTGCCCGGGACGCGTCACCGCGCTGCGTCCTCCAGGCTCGGTGTGTTCGAGTTTTACCGTCAGTCGATGCTACTGGTCGGCTGGCTGAAGGCACAGGGCGAAGCACGTTTCCGCCAGTTCGTCCTCGCCGTGCAGAACAACACCGACTTTGAAATCGCCTTCTGGGATGTCTATGGCAAGGGATCCGCCAGCACACTCGCGGGCTATTACGATGAGGTTCTGGGCGATAATCCCGCCGACGATCTGCCCGTTCAAGCGGCTCCTGCTGCCCCTAAATCAAATCCAGCGCCATGAAACCCTATCTCGACCTGATGCGCCACGTGCTCGAGCACGGCACCCGAAAAGACGATCGCACCGGCACCGGCACCCTGTCGGTGTTCGGCTGGCAGATGCGCTACAACCTGGCCGAAGGCTTTCCGCTGGTCACCACCAAAAAATGCCACCTGCGCTCCATCCTCCACGAACTGCTGTGGTTTTTGCAGGGCGACACCAACATCAAGTATTTGAAGGAAAACGGCGTCAGCATCTGGGACGAATGGGCCGACGAAAACGGCAACCTCGGCCCGGTTTACGGGCACCAGTGGCGCAGCTGGCCCAAGCCGGACGGCGGCACCATCGACCAGATCAGCGAAGTGGTCAACACCCTCAAGACCAACCCCGACTCGCGCCGCATCATCGTCTCGGCATGGAACGTCGCCGACCTCGACAAGATGGCGCTGGCGCCGTGCCACGCCTTCTTCCAGTTCTACGTCGCCGATGGCAAGTTGAGCTGCCAGCTGTATCAACGCAGCGCCGACATCTTCCTCGGCGTGCCGTTCAACATCGCCTCCTACGCGCTGCTCACGCTGATGATGGCGCAGGTCACCGGGCTCAAGCCGGGCGACTTCGTCCACACCCTGGGCGACGCCCACCTCTATCTGAATCACCTCGATCAGACGCGGGAACAGTTGAGCCGCGAGCCGCGCCCGTTGCCGACCATGACGCTGAACCCCGACGTGAAAGACATCTTCGCCTTCCGCTTCGAAGACTTCACGTTGAACGGCTACGACCCGCACCCGGCGATCAAGGCCCCGGTGGCGGTATGAGCAGCTCGCAGAAGAAACCGCGCGTCAGCGTCATCGCCGCGCTCGCCAAAAACCGCGTCATCGGCATCGAAAACCGCCTGCCGTGGCGGCTGCCGGAAGACCTTGCCCACTTCAAGGCGCTGACGCTCAACCACCCGATTTTGATGGGTCGCAAGACCTTCGAATCGCTCGGCCGCCCGCTGCCCGGGCGCACCAACATCGTCATCACCCGCAACCTCGACTACTGCAAGGATGGCTGCCTAGTCGCCGATTCCATCCCTGCTGCGCTAGCGCTGTGCGCGGACGTCGACGAAGTCTTCTTCATTGGCGGCGCCGATCTCTATGCTCAGGCTATCCCGCTGGCTGACCGCCTGTATCTGACCGAAGTGGATATCGAAGCAGAGGGCGACGCCTGGTTTCCTGACTACGACAGCAGCGTGTTCAGGGAAGTTTCGCGCGAATCGCACACCGGTGAGAAGGGCGATGCGCTGGGGTTTGATTTTGTGGTGTATGAGCGGGTGGCAATTTTGCCGTTGAAACAGAGTTAACCCTACCCATCATGCTTAACGAAGTCTTCGCTCGTCGCTTCAAAGAACTAGAGGCAAAATTCATGGTTCTTCGTTTCGTTCCGAATGCCAGTGGGATGTCTGGTACGCATGTATCCACTGGTGAATGGAAGCAATGGGCAACAAGCGCTCAAAGTCTCATTCGGGCGGTCTACGGTGAAAGCGATCCACATCGCCAAAATTTTGATGACGCATATCGGGGCTGTAGCGGGTACGACTACGATATACAGGCACTCAAGGGCCTGTTTCTCAGCGCGAAAGAGGATTTTGAGGGGGGGTACGTCTTTGATGTAGACCTACGAGTTTCTGGTGAGGTGTTTGGTGACTTCGTCGCACTCGCGCGACAGTCACTCTCAGAAGGGCATAAAGATGTGGCGGCTGTGCTTGCTTGCGCCGCGCTTGAAGATGCATTGAAGCGCTTCGCGATGGCCAACGGACTCGATGTGGGCGAGAAGAACATGCAAGAAGTCGTCAACTCGTTAAAGTCGAAGAGCCTTGTTGCTGGCGCGCAGAGGTCGTTGTTGGATGCTATGCCGAAAATTCGGAATATTGCTATGCATGCTGAATGGGGAAAATTATCCGAACCTGACGTCAATGGCGTCATCGGGTTCGTCGAGCAATTCATTCTTTCGAAGTTCAGCCCGAATTAGTTTATATGGCTAATTTTTTAGAATTTCTAAAGGGAAATAGAGTGGATGTAAAAAACAACAACGCAACCTTGCAATGGGGTGCAGCATGAGCGCGCCTAGATGCCCCCAGTGCGGTTCGGAATTCGCCTACGAAGACGGCACCCTGTACGTCTGCCCGGAATGCGCTCATGAATGGCCGCAGGATGCGGCCGCGGGTGCAGAGGAGGCACGCGTCGTGCGCGATTCCAACGGCAATGTGCTGCAGGATGGCGACACGGTGACGGTGATCAAGGACCTGAAGGTCAATGGCTCGTCGCTGGTGGTCAAGGTCGGCACCAAGGTGAAGAACATCCGCATCATCGAGGGCGATCACGACATCGATTGCAAGGTCGATGGCATTGGTGCGATGCAGTTGAAATCGGAATTTGTGAAGAAGGTGTAGCGCAGGTTGTGGCTTCCCAGCGCAATAAAAAACGGAGCCTTGGCTCCGTTTTTTATTGCGCTGAAGGGTTTTCCCTGCTCGTCGTCGCCAGCTACCAGTTGCCGGCTCTTAATTGAGCTCCGGCTCGACTTCTGGTGCGAGTGTGCGCTGCACAGGGCGTCGCCCGACCTGAACCTTCAGCACCTGCGATTGCTGCTTGCGCGAGACGGTTAGCTGCGCCTCGGCGCCGGGTTGCAGGGCGGCAATCAGGTTGAGCAGGGTGGCAGAGTCGTTCACTTTCTTGCTGTTGACGGCCAGCAGGATGTCGCCCGGGCGGATGCCGCCGACTTCTGCCGGCCCGCCTTTCAATACGCCGGCGATCAGCGCGCCTTCGACGGCCTTGAGGTTGAAAGAGGCGGCCAGTTCGGGCGACAGGTCCTGCACCTCGATGCCGACCCACCCGCGCGTGACGCCACCGGACTGGATGATTTGTTCCATCACCTGGCGTGCAATGCTGACCGGAATGGCGAAGCCGATGCCTTGCGAGCCGCCGGTACGCGAATAGATTGCGCTGTTCACACCGACCAGGTTGCCGTTTGCGTCGACCAGTGCGCCGCCCGAGTTGCCGGGGTTGATGGCGGCATCGGTCTGGATGAAGTTTTCGAAGGTATTGATGCCGAGGTGGGTGCGGCCGAGCGCGCTGACGATGCCCGCGGTGACGGTCTGGCCGACGCCGAACGGGTTGCCCACTGCCAGCACCCAGTCGCCGACCTTGAGGCTGTCGGCTTGGGCAAAAGTGATGGCGGGCAGCTGGTCGGCGTCGATTTTAAGCACGGCAAGGTCGGTCTCGGGATCCGTGCCGACCACGCGTGCGGGCAGGCTGCGGCCATCTGCCAGCGCGACCTGAATTTCGTCTGCGGCCTCAACCACATGGTGGTTGGTGAGGATGTAGCCGTTCGGGCTGACGATCACGCCCGACCCCAGGTTGGACGCCTGGCGCGGCCGCGCCTCCTGGCGGTCGCCAAAGAAATAGCGAAACACCGGATCCTGTTGCGCCGGGTGAGCCGGGCTGCGGATGGTTTGCTGGGTGAAAATATTGACCACCGCCGGGATGACTTTGGTTGCGGCGGTCGCAAACGATTCGCTGGGTTCGTGTCCTGCCGTTGCATGCTGCGCTTGCTGGATGGTGAGGCTTTGCGGCTGCGAAGACGTGTGCAAAAAATCAGGTTTGAACAAGGTGATGACGAACAATACACCCAGCGCCACGGTGGCGGATTGGGCGAAAAGCAACCAGATTTTGCGCATAGTGATTAAGTTTCAGTGACTTGGCGTAAATTGCCGCGGCACGATTATAGCCGTGGCTATGCCGTGCACTAGCGAATACCCATGACGGGCTTCCGGAGAGGGCAGCAAATTGGTTAGAATATTGGTTTTATCGCAACACGTTCAGGTCAGGTAATCATGAGCCAGGAAGTTGATGGACACAAAATGAACCCCAGTAAACGCAAATTTCTGATTGCCGCAACCAGTGCAGTCGGCGGTGTTGCTGCTGCGGCCGTCGTTATCCCCATGGTGCTCAGCATGCAGCCGAGCCAGCGTGCCAAGGCTGCAGGCGCGCCGGTCGAGGTGGATATCAGCAAGGTTGAGCCGGGCATGCTGCTGACGGTCGAATGGCGTGGCAAGCCGGTGTGGATCGTCAATCGCACCAAGGAAATGCTCGCCAAGTTGCCCACCATCGATGGCATGCTGACCGATCCAAAAAGCGAGCAGCCGCAACAGCCGGCTTATTGCACCAATTCCACCCGCTCAATCAAGCCGGAATACCTGGTTGCGGTCGGTATTTGCACGCACCTGGGGTGTTCGCCGACTTTCCGTCCGGAAGTGGGTGCTGCCGATCTGGGCGGAGACTGGCCGGGCGGCTTTTTCTGCCCCTGCCATGGCTCGCGTTTTGACCTTGCCGCACGCGTCTTCAAGAATGTCCCCGCCCCGACCAATCTGGTCATTCCGCCTCATCAATACCTCAGCGACGCCAAACTGCTGATCGGTGTGGACGCAAAAGGAGCTTAAAGAATGTCTGCCCTGCAAAAAATGATGGGTTGGGTCGATGACCGATTCCCGCTCACCGCAACGTACAAGGCGCACCTGTCCGAGTATTACGCACCCAAAAACTTCAACTTCTGGTATTTCTTCGGCTCGCTGGCGCTGCTGGTGCTGGTGCTGCAGATCGTCACCGGCATTTTCCTGACCATGAACTACAAGCCGGACGCAGAACTGGCTTTTGCTTCCGTCGAGTACATCATGCGCGACGTCGACTGGGGCTGGCTGATTCGCTACATGCACTCCACCGGCGCGTCGATGTTCTTTGTCGTCGTCTATCTGCACATGTTCCGCGGCCTGATGTACGGTTCCTACCGCAAGCCGCGCGAACTGATCTGGATTTTTGGCGTGATGATCTATCTGGCACTGATGGCCGAAGCCTTCCTCGGTTACCTGCTGCCTTGGGGTCAGATGTCTTACTGGGGCGCCCAGGTGATCGTCAACCTGTTCGCCGCCGTGCCCTTTATCGGTGAAGACCTGTCGATCTGGATTCGTGGCGACTACGTCATTGGTGACGCCACGCTGAACCGCTTCTTCGCTTTCCACGTCATTGCCCTGCCGCTGGTGCTGCTGGGCCTGGTGGTGGTGCACCTGGTGGCGCTGCACGAAGTCGGTTCCAACAACCCCGATGGTGTCGAGATCAAGAAACACAAGGATCCGGTCACCCACATTCCGCTTGATGGCATTCCTTTCCACCCGTACTACACGGTGAAGGACATCGTGGGTGTGATCGTCTTCCTGATGGTTTTCTCGGCGATCCTGTTCTTCGCGCCGGAAATGGGCGGCTACTTCCTCGAAGCAGCCAACTTCGTGCCGGCCGATCCGCTGAAGACACCGGAGCACATCGCGCCGTTGTGGTACTTCACCCCGTTCTACGCGATTCTGCGTGCGGTGCCGCCGCTGTTTGGCTCGCAGTTCCCCGGCGTGGTGGCAATGGGCATGTCGATCGTGCTGATGTTCTTCCTTCCGTGGCTGGACCGCAGCAAGGTCAAGTCGATCCGCTATCGCGGTCCGATTTACAAAGTCGCACTGGCGTTGTTCATCATCTCCTTTATCGGCTTGGGCTATCTTGGCCTGCTGCCGTCCACTCCGGTGGCGACGATTTTTGCCCAGGTATTCTCAGTGATTTACTTCCTGTTTTTCCTGCTGATGCCCTGGTATACCTCGATTGATAAAACCAAACCGGAACCAGAAAGGGTGACTGGCTAAATGAAACGCTTGAAGAACTTTCTTTTATTGCTGGCGGCTGCTCCCGTTCTGGCTTTTGCATCGGGCGCGGGTCCTCATCTCGATAAAGCCCCGGTCAACCTGGCCGATCAGGATTCGTTGCAGCGTGGCGCACGTATGTTCGTCAATTACTGTCTTAACTGTCATAGCGCCAGCGCCATGCGTTACTCGCGCTTGCAGGACATTGGCCTGAGCGAAGACCAGATCAAGGAGAACCTGCTGTTTGCCAGCGAAAAGCCGGGCGAACTGATGAAAATCAGCATGCCCAAGGCTGAAGCCAAGGCCTGGTTTGGTGCTGCGCCTCCCGACCTCAGCGTGATTGCCCGTTCGCGCGGAGCAGACTGGTTGTATACCTATCTGCGCGGCTTTTACCGCGACGACAGCCGCGCCACTGGCTGGAACAACACCGTGTTCGACAAGGTCGGCATGCCGCATGTGATGTGGAGCCTGCAGGGTGAACAGATTGCTCACTACAAGACCGTTGTCGATCATGAAGGCAAGGAGACGCATGTCTTCGATCGCTTTGAGTTGATCAAGCCCGGCACAGTCACCCTGGCAGAGTACGATGCCCAGGTCGGCGATCTGGTCAACTACCTGGTCTGGATGGGCGAGCCTGCGCAGCTTCAGCGTAAAAAGCTGGGCATCATCGTTCTGGTGTTTCTGGGGATCTTCTTCGTGGTGGCCTACTACCTGAAGAAAGAGTTCTGGAAAGACATACACTGATCCTGCTTGCTCGTTAGTCAACAGCCGGACTGTGTCCGGCTGTTGACGTTTAAAGCATCAAACACACGCAACATCACAACTAGGGACCCCCGCCATGATGACCTTGTACTCAGGCAGCACTTGCCCTTACAGCCACCGCTGCCGCATCGTCCTGTTTGAAAAAGACATGGACTTTGAAGTCATCGATGGTGCTGTTCAACTTCGAGCATGACCTGTTCACCCACGTCGACACCCTGCAGCATTCGCTCGGCAAGGCATCCGACAAAGCGCGTGTGGAAATTCGTGACAGCCTGTCGCAACTGTCGCCCATCCTCACCAAGCAGAAGTACCTGATGAACGACGAGTTCTCCATGCTGGACGTAGCCATTGCGCCGCTGTTGTGGCGGCTCGAGCATTACGGCATCGAACTGCCCAAGGTTGCCGCACCGGTACTCAAATACCGCGAGCGACTGTTCAGCCGTCCTGCTTTCATCAGTGCGCTGACGCCGACCGAAAAAGCGCTGCGCAAGTAATCAAACGGGGATAGCGGGTGGCCGACCTTTCAACCAAGCCTTATCTGATTCGTGCCCTGTATGAGTGGTGCACGGATTCGGGTTACACCCCGCAACTTCTGGTTTCGGTGGATGCGCACACCCGGGTGCCGATGGGTTTCGTAAAAGATGGCCAGATTGTGCTGAATGTCAGCGCAGGCGCCACCCGCAACCTTATGCTGGATAACGACTGGATCCAGTTTTCCGCGCGTTTTGGCGGCGTTTCCCATGAAATTTCTATCCCGGTTGAACGGGTAGCGGCCATTTTTGCGCGTGAAAACGGCCAGGGGCTGCATTTCGAGCCTGTCGATGCCGTTCCGCCACCGCCCGATCAGGTGGCGCCTGAACCCACCGGCGAAGCGCCCGTTCCGCCCAAAGGCAGACCCTCGCTTAAAGTCGTCAAGTAATTCTTCAACTTGCGTGCGGGATCGTTATAATCTCGCCCGCGCCGCTTTAGCTCAGGGGTAGAGCAACCGCCTTGTAAGCGGTAGGTCGTCAGTTCGAATCCGACAAGCGGCACCACTAATACGTTTCACCCAGCATCATGAAGTAACCGGAACCCGCATCTAGCAATGGATTGCGGGTTTTTTGTTGTTTCACGCCGCAACATGGCATAGCATGGAAATACCGTCTATCTGACGGTACGTATGCGCGGTATGTGACATGCCGTCAAATCGCCTACCGCCAAAACCCGTGAAAGGTAACTGCCATGCCGCTATCCGACCAGGCAGCAAAGAAAGCCAAGCCAGCCGACAAGCCCTACAAGATGACCGATGAAAAGGGGCTGTATCTGCTGGTGAATGCTGCCGGCAAGTATTGGCGGATGGATTACCGCCACGATGGCAAGCGCAAGACTCTGGCGCTGGGGGTCTATCCAGACGTGAGCCTTGCCCGCGCCCGTGAGAAGCGCGACGAAGCCCGCACCCTGCTGGCGGATGGCACAGACCCAAGCGAAGCGCGCAAGCATCGCAAGCTGGCTGATATGGCCGCCAGTGCAAACAGTTTTGAGGCCGTCGCACGTGAATGGCACGCTGGCAAGTCGAAGTCGTGGGCGAAGGTGACAGCCGACAAAGCCATGACCCACCTGCAAGCCTATGCATTCCCCGAGGTGGGGCACTTGCCTGTCGCCAGCGTAAAGGCGGCACACCTGCTGGCGATGCTGCGCAAGATTGAGTCCAAGGGCATCGCCTACACCGCCACCCGCTTGCGGGAAATGTGCGGGCAGGTATTCCGTTATGCCGTGGCGACCGGCAGGGCGGAAGATAACCCGGCTGCGCACCTGCTGGGGGCAATGCAAAAGCCCGCCACCACCCACCGGCCAGCCATTACCGAACGGCGCGAGTTTGGCGCTTTCCTGCGTGATCTGCGGGCGGCCACCGGCTTTGAGCCTGTTACACGGTATGCGGCCTATTTCGCCATGCTGACGATGGTGCGGGCGCAAGAGTTTCGCTTTGCACGCTGGGAGGAAATAGACGTTGAGGCGCGGGAATGGAAAGTGCCAGCGCATCGTATGAAGGTCGGCAAGACACTGCCAGCGCACACCGTTCCCTTGTCACGACAGGCGCTTGAGTTGCTGGACGAACTGCGCTTGCTGACCGGACACACCCCATTTCTGTTTCCCAAGTCCAAGGGCTACGGCGAAGCCGAAGTCATATCCGAAAACACCGTCGGCAAGCTGTTGAACAATCTGGGCTACCAAGGCCGCCAGTGCGTGCATGGCTTTCGCGCGTCGGCGCGCTCGATCCTGAGCGAGCAGGGTTGGAGTGTGGAAGCGATGGAACGCCAGTTAGACCACAAGGAAGCCAGCGGCACCGTGGCAGCCTACGCCCGCAGCCAGCATCTGCCCGAGCGGCGCAAGATGATGCAGCAATGGGCTGATACCTGCGACGCGCTTGAGGCGGGTGGGGAAGTGATAACGCTGCATGACAAGACGGCGTGATGTTACTTGCGAAACGGACAATTGTGTCCGACAATGCGGGGCAGGGTCATGAAAGGTAGCGAGTTCATCAAACGGGTTCAAAAACTTGCCAAGGCGCGTGGCGTGCTGTGTTCATGGCACGCCGACATGGGAAAAGGTTCGCATGGCGTACTGAAGTTTGGTGACGCTAGAACCGTCGTCCGCAACCCCAAAGACGAACTCAAGACCGGCACCTATCACGCCATGCTGAAGCAACTCGAACTGACCGAGAAAGACCTGTTCTAGGAGAACACCATGCAGCGATTCGCTTATCCGGTTGCACTCACGCCCGACGCAGCCGACGGCGGCTTTACCGTCACTTGTCGGGATATTCCTGAAGCCATTACCCAAGGCGATGATTGGGAGTCTGCTATCGAAGCCGCAGAAGGCGCGCTAGAGGCAGCCGTTGAAATGCGCATCGCCGACAGCATGGTCATCCCCTTGCCGAGCAAGCCGCGCAAGGACGAGCAACTTATCGGGTTGCCGGTGGCTATAGCCATGAAGGCCGCCATTTACCTGGCAATGGCCGAGCAGGGGGTGAGCAAGTCTGATCTTGCGCGGCGTATGCAGCTTGACGAGAAGGAAGCGCGGCGCATCCTCGATCCCCGGCACGCTACCCGTGTGGGCACGCTGGAACGTGCGCTGCACGCCTTGGGCAAGCGGGCGGAAGTGGTGGTGGCGTGATGCTTTCCGTTTACTCTTTGCTTGAAGGGGTTGGAACGATGAAAACTCTGTCGGAAGTTAAAGCTGGTCTATTGAAGGACACGGCTACCCGCGAATCTTATGCAGCACTGGAAGACGAATTTTCCATCGCGCACGAACTCATCGCTGCCCGCCTGAAGGCCGGGCTGACGCAGATCGAAGTCGCCGAGCGCATGGGCACCAAGCAATCCGTTATCGCCCGAATGGAAAGCGGCCGAACGCTACCTTCGCTGCGCACGCTGTCACGTTACGCACAGGCGATAGGTTTCACGGCGACGGTGAAGCTGACGCGGGATCGGCCGGACAGGAAAACCGCCGCCTGATTACATCGAAGCGCATAACGAGTTTGCTACGCCTAGCCCGACGGGGCGAAAACCGGGACACCCTTACCCGGCTGGCGTGGCTTCTGCTTAGGGGGCGTGAAAGGGAGCGCAATATGGAAAAAAAAGAACCTTCAACAATTCTTGAGCGATTGTCGAAAGAAGGCTTCCCGTTGTCGCAACTTTATGCGGCAAGAGGCAACGCTAACAGTGCGCCGCTTGCTGATTTGATCCTAGCAAGTGAGCAGATCATGGAACAGTCTATGGAGCCATGGACCTTCAAAAGCTTGGCGCAAAACGGTCGCGAAGAGTTTATTCGCACCGGCCAGATTTATGAGTTCGATAGGTGGGAGCGGAATGCACAAAGGAGTTTCGCCGAGTGCATAGGCCGTTATATCTATTACGAAGAGGCGGAAGGGCTGTTATTTTTCGTTAGAGATGGACACGGGAAATTTCGCGTGGCCCAGCCTGGTGATGAGGCTTATGACTTCGTCAGACGATTAAACAAAGAAGGGTCTGTATCTGATTTACGATTTATGAAGGCCCCAACTTGGGCGGAAGAATTGTTTCTTGGGCTGCATAATTTTGAAGCCTACAAATTGATCTGGTATGACAATTCAGGGGCAGATTGCGAGGCGGCAAAAAAGCTGAAGTCAGATACGGTGATTCGTGAAACTTTGCGAAGAATGGGTAAGGTGACTGGCCTACCAATAACGAATGAAATGGTGGATACGGCCTCCCAGATGCCGGGCGAAATGCGTAGAGACCACGAGGCGGCGTCTGAAACAGATTCGAGCGATGTATGCAGCACTGTAACGGTCACACTTCCCCATATGACACAGGCGCTTGCTGCCATATTTGAAATCATGCGGGACAACTGGACGGATTGCGACCCTAGACGATTACCTAAGCAAGTTAACATCGCCCGAGAAATCGACAGGGCGCTTGGGTGGGGTAAGAGCGGCGATCTAAATGAAGACCCTTCAAGGAATGCCAAGGTAGTCGCCCAAATAATCAAACCGGACGTCACGCCTGACACTGAATAGCGCGCGAAACAGGGCACCATGACCCGCTTCCGTGCCCTGCGCACGGAACATAAGAATACGCCATGCATTGCCAAGCCATTGTGTGCGCTTGGCTGCTTTTCCACGAAAGGGAAACAGCATGGCGAATCAAATCGCTCCCAACCTCGACACCCTGCCGGACTCCGGCTTCATTTCCTGTAACACGCTTGCAGCCGCACTCGAAACCAGCCTCACAACGATATGGCGCTGGTCGAAATCTGGCAGGCTGCCAAAACCACACCGCCTGGGTGAAGGAACTACCCGCTGGCGTGTTGGCGAAGTACGCGAAGCACTCTCAAAGCTGGCAGCCTGAGCGGAGCCGACCATGGAAAAAGAAAAAGGCCACCCGCAGGCAGCCCAAAACACACACGGCGATCATAACGACAACTCAGCTCACACTCAACGCTTGCACCTGCTGGCGGCGTTCGAGAAGCAACATTCACTGACGACGATTGAAGCCCGGCGCGATCTGGATATTCTGATGCCCGCCGCGCGCGTGTTCGAGTTGCGCGCGATGGGGTATGACATTGCGACGATTTGGACACAAGGCAAAACCGAGTGCGGGCGCAAGCATCGCATTGCACGCTATGTGTTCAGAAAGGCCGCGCCATGAATAGCGAATGGCTGGAACACCTGCAATCGCTCTGTGAGCGGTTTTCTCACCTTGGCATGGGGGCTGACCTTGCTGCCTTGTCTTTAATCGAGCTGTGGGGCGTGTACTGCTACTTGTCCCGGCTGGTGGATGGTTGAGCCATGGCCGAGAAGAAACAGAAGCGACCTGCTGAGGCGATCAGCGGCTTGTACGGTGCTATCCCTCACGCGGTTATGGATGGCAACGCGTTCAAGGGCGCGAGCCATCCGGCCAAGTCCCTGCTGTTTGAGTTGATGCGTCAGCACAGCGGGAAAAATAACGGGCACTTGCAACTGTCGTTTGCATGGCTGCAAAGCCGGGGCTGGAAATCGCGTGACGTGATCCAGCGGGCAAGGGATGAAATCATCGAGCGTGGCTTGTTGATTCAGACACGGCAGGGCGGACTGAATATCGGCGCATCTCGGTATGCGGTGACCTGGCTAAAAATCTCGAACTTCGTCGGGCTGGAAATTCAGGGGAAGGACTATCACCCCGGCGCATGGGGGTTTATGGACACCTTGCCCATTGCCAAACAAAACGCGCCCACCAGCCCGCCTAACGGTAAAGGCAATACCGGCAGCCGGTACAGTCCACGCCCGCCAGCCGGTACAGGTGAAGCCCTTGCTGTACCGTGAGCAGGTACGAAAACGGGGGTATTGGGTGGGTTCACTGTCCCGCCAGCCGGTAACAATGAATGTATTACCAATCCCTACCTGCAATTTGTTTGATGCTCGGCAGGATGGGATAGGGGGAGGGCATGGGAAAACTCGCCAGCCATCACAGGCTAGATCGTGCATGAAGGCATTTATTGGCACGGGCAGAATGGAAAAACGCGTTTTCTCAACTGCACACCGGGTAGGGCGGGTGAAATGTCTGGGCGACCACCAAGCTAGACCGGGCATTAAGAATTTGTTTAACGCTACCCCGGAAAAAGCCTGCTGTACGCGCGCGTGGTGACGGGGAAGCTATAACCATGAGGCTAAACGATGGCAAGCAAGCAGAAGAAAACAGCAACACCAGAAACCAAGAAATTCCCGCGCAAGGAGGTGCAAGTGTTTCTTGAAAAAGGTGACAGCGATGAAATGGCTGCGCGGAAAATGACAGCGTTTATGACAACTCCGGAACTGGCGGCACTTCGGGTGATGCGCGGAGCCGAGCAGAAATCCGGCAACTGGGAAGACATCGACGTTCCCGCCCTGATGGATCAATTGCGCGACCAGGCATCGGCAGTGAGTCGCGGCGACCTGACGCAAGCCGAAGCCATGCTGATGAATCAGGCAACGGCGCTGCAAAGCCTGTTTGCAAGGTTGGCTGAACGCGGCATGGGCTGCGACAGCGCACCAGCATTCGAGGTAAACATGCGGATGGCGCTGCGGGCGCAAAACCAATTCCGGGCGACACTGGAAACGCTGGCAGCGATCAAGAACCCACCCGTGATATTTGCCAAGCAAGCCAACATTGCGAACGGGCAACAGCAGATTAACAACGGGGCACCATCGCGTGCGCTGGAAAGCGAAAGCCAGCAAAGCAAACTATTGGAGGCACAGCATGGCGAATGGCTGGACACCGGAACGGCAGGCGCGGCAATCGGAGTTGATAAGGCAATGGCAGCCGTGGGCGAAATCGACCGGGCCGAAAACAATCGAGGGTAAATCGACCGTTTCGCAAAATGCCTTCAAGGGCGGATGGCGTGAACAGATGCGGGAGTTGGCAAAGGCATTGCGTGAACATAGAAACGGGCTGGAGGGGGGCTAGAAAAGCTGCTTACTACGTAAGAATGACTCCATTTTTCTGCCTAAAACCTGGCAAGGTTGTTGTCGAGAAACTTTACATTTTCCGTTTCTCTCTTCCTCTTGGTGAATAAATACTATTTATAAACAGTCACCTTGGGAATCATGCTGTTTTGGAATGAAACCTGCTTTGAGCATGCTACGGCGACACAAGACGCGCCCCCCTCAGCGGCCTTCCCACCCAATGACGAAGAGACTCCCCATGACCATCCAAACCACTCTGATTGCGTCCGTCGCCCTGTCCGTTTTTACGTTATCGCCGGTCGAGGCCGCGACATGGAATGCTGTTTCCCTAGGTTTTACGCCCGATACGGCGACGGCACCATATAAATACTCTGCCGCGCCGTTCATCGATGGCCAATATGTACCGTATGACTCTGCCAAAGGCCCAACGTCGTTCATTCTTTCAGATAACCCCAACATTTCAGCTACGCCCACAGCGGTAGGGGAAAGTCGAAACACCATCACATTTACAGGTTTTTCAGGTAGTAATGGCACGCCAGTTGTCGATACGATCTCAAAAACGATAGACGTCAGTTCAATCTTCTTTGAAGCAATGGTGGGGGACTCGGATTGCAATGTCGATCCTAATTATTGCGACCAACGCTTTCCAAAATTAGTCTGGAGAGGCCAAATCGGGGGGCCTTTTGGCCCGACAACCCCAGTCTCATATACCCAAAATATCGACGGCACGTTCACGGCAGCGTGGATCGCTACCACTGATACCCTGGCTTTTTTCAGTCCCTTTGGAACCAGCCCGATCTATTTCACATTCGCAGCTCAAGTGCCTGAGCCAGCTCCGGTAGCGATGTTGGCAACGGGTCTTGCGATTCTGTTTGGAGTAAAGCGTCGCCGTTTTCTGAATAACTGAACGCAATCGCAATCAAGCCTGTGAAGTCGTATCAACTAAGCGCGGTGCCTCTCTCTCGGGAGGCTTCAGGTTCGAGATCAGATGTCTGTCCGCATGGTTGATAGCCGCAGAAACAGGTTATGCGAAGAAGATTGAGCAATACGCGCACGCGCGCGAGGCGGTCGGCGGGACTGCTCCAAGCTGGTAGTAGGGGCACTGAAAATGTTTGGCGGTAGTTCTGGCGGTATCTTTGAAATTCTAAATATCTAGATCAAGTATAGACAAGGCCTGTAGCTTGTTATTCGAGTCAGACAAGCGCACCAATATAATCAATCACTTAGGCCACCTTTGCAGGTGGCCTTTTGGCGTCTACTGGTTCCATGTAACCACGTGCCAGGGGTTTTTTCGCCCGGCGGGTATTGGACTTCCCCCGAATCTTATAAGAATGCGGGTTTTTCATTTCCAGCTATTCGATTCCCAGCCGTTCCAGCCGGTAGCGCAGGCTGCGAAAGGTGACGCCGAGCACACGGGCGGCAGCCGTTTTGTTGAAGCGCGTTTGCTCCAGCGCTTCGAGGATCGCGGCGCGCTCCATCTGGTCGAGGTAATCCTGCAGAGGGTATTTGCTGCCGGGCGCGGCGTGGGTGGCGGGCAGGGCGGGCGCGAGGTTGAGGTCCGCGGCCTGGATATGCTGGTTGTCGCACAGGGCCAGTGCGCGTTCCAGTGTGTTTTCCAGTTCGCGCACATTGCCGGGGAAAGCATAGGCGCTGAGCGCCTTTTCGGCCTCGCGGTCGAGCTTGACGTCGGCGCCGCCCAGTTTTGCGAGTAGAAAACGCGCCATCTCGGGAATGTCTTCGACCCGCTCGCGCAGGCTGGGCATCATGAGGTCGATGACGTTGAGACGGTAATACAAGTCCTGGCGAAAGCGTCCGGCCTCCACCAGCGCGGCCAGGCTCTGGTGGGTGGCACTGACGATGCGCACGTCGATGGACTCTTCGGCCGTGGCGCCGACCTTGCGCACTTTCTTTTCCTGCAGCACACGCAGCAGCTTCACCTGCATCGACAGCGGCAGGTCGGCGACTTCGTCGAGAAACAGCGTGCCGCCGTCTGCCGCCTGGAAGAAGCCATTGCGATCAGCCTCGGCGCCGGTGAACGCACCTTTGCGATAGCCGAAGAATTCGCTTTCCATCAGGGTTTCGGGAATCGCGCCACAGTTGACCGCGACGAAAGGCTGTTCCGCTCGGCTGCCAAGCCGGTGAATCAGCCGCGCCGCGAGTTCCTTGCCGCTGCCGGATTCGCCCGCGATATGCACCGGTGCCTGGGTGCGCGCCAGCTTGGCGATGCGTACGCGTACGTCCTGCATCGCGGCGGACTGGCCGATCAGGTCGCGTGCCGGGTCGTCGGCCTGCGCCGTTCCCGGCACGTTGAGCGCCGACTTGATCAAGGCGCGCAGCTGGTCGAGCGCCACCGGCTTGGCCAGATAATCGAAGGCGCCCGCCTTGAGTGCCGCGACGGCATTGCCTGCATTGCCGAACGCGGTAATCACCGCCACCGGCACCGGCAAGGGCAGGGCGCTGGCCAGGGCCACGACCTCCAGCCCTTCGCCGTCGGGCAGCCGCATGTCGGTGAGGCAGAGGTCATAAGTGTTGCGCGACAGTTGCGCGCGCGCCTCGGCCACGCTGGTCGCGCGGTCGGTTTCCAGCCCCATCTTGACGAGCGTGAGCTCCATCAGGTCGAGCAGGTCGGGTTCGTCATCCACCAGCAGGATGCGTGGGCTATGTGCCATGTTCATTCACTCCCATACAAACCGAGGCGGAAATGCGCGCCCCACAAACCTGGCACATAGGCCAGTTCCGCATGATTGGCCTCGGCCAGTTCACGGGCGAGAAACAGGCCCAGCCCGGTGCCCTGCGCGCCCGTTGTGAAAAACGGCTCGAACAGCTTGCCCTGGTGTTCGGCCGACACGCCGGGGCCATCGTCCAGAATGTCGAGCTGTACCTGATCGCCCAGCTTTTGCATGCGAATCTGGATGCTGCCGGCTTTTTTGCTGCAAACCTGCCAGGCGTTGCGCAGCAGATTCCACAGAATCTGGCGCAAGTGATCGGGATCAAACTGAAAATGCAGGCGCTCGGGCAGGTTGACGGCGACGACGTCTTGCGGAATGTTTTCGGCGTGAAGCAGCTCGGCGATCAACGGCTCGAGCGTCTGCTTGTTGATGATGGCCGGGTTCAGGCGGTCGCGGCGGTTGAGCGTTAGCACCTCTTCGACCAGCCGGTCGAGTCGCCGCGCATTGTTTTCGATGATGCCGGTCAGCTTGGTTTGGGTCGCATCGTGCGACTCCTCGCTCAACAGCTGCGCCGCATGGCTGATGGCGGAAAGCGGATTGCGGATTTCGTGCGCGATGTTGGCGGTCAGCCGCCCCAGCGCCGCTAGCTTAAGCCGTTGCGCGGCCTGCGCGGCCTGGCTTTGGTCTTCCAGCACCAGCACCCGGCTGCCATCCGCCGTGGCCAGCGGAATGCAGCGCACCCGCAAGGGGCCGTGCGGCGCGTTCAGGGTGGGCGTGACATGCGGCGACAGTTGCCGCGCCAGTTGCGCCAGCTCGGGCGCGCAGGTTTCAAGTCGGGTGATGCCCGGCACCACCGGGACGCTTACGCCCAGCAGCGTAAGCGCGCGTGGACTGGCGTGGCGCACCACGCCGTCGCCGCGCACGGCCAACAAGCCATCGGGTGAGTTTTCGATCGCCAGCGCGTTGATGCGGTTCAGCAGCGCCAGCTCCTCGCCCTGTTGCTGCGCCAGCGTTTCTGAGCGCAGCGCTCGCTGGGTCAGCGTGTGCGCCAGCCAGCCGATGGCGAAATAACCGATACAAAGCAGGCCAATCTGAAAGTAGGAACTGCTGCCCGAACTGTTGCCCAGCACGCTCAGGCCGTGTTGCAGCAACAGGGCAATCGACGCGATGGACGCATACAGCAAGGTTAGCCGGCCGCTGCCGACCAGCCCGCCCGACGCGATCGACACCACCAGCAGCAAGCCCATGCCGTCTGCCAGACGTGGACTGGTGCCCATCAACAGCATGGTAAAAAGAATGTCGGCAAAAATATGCGCGGTGAGCTGAATCTGAAATCCCGGCCAGCGCGCGCGGATGCCCAGCACAAACAGGGCGGCGGCCACCAGATACGCGTAGGCATACGCCTGAAACACCTCGCCCGAGCCTTCGGCAAACATATCAGAGGTGCCGAACAGCAAGCTGGTGAAGACCAGCGCCATCGCCAGGGTCAGGCGGTAGAGATTGAAGTAGTCGAGACTGCGCCAGTGCGACGCGTAATACCCCTGGGTGGCTTGCCGCGGCCGGGATGCCGCATCAGCCCTCATTTTTTGCCGAGTTTTTGGTGCTCGGGACTGCAGAACAACTCGCCACCGCTCAAGGTGGCTTCGCTGCGGGGCAGGTTAACCCCGCAATGTGCGCATTTCACCATGTCCTCGACCACCGTTTCGCGGGTCGAAACAGGCGGTTTGTTCAAAGATCGCAGGTAGGAGCGGAACAGCGTCCACACCACAAAACCAATCGCAATCAACAGCAGAATTTTGATCAAGCCATGCTCCCAAAAATGGCGCACAGAATATCATGGGGCCGCAGCGGGCAGCGTGGCGCGGGGTGCTTGGGTGACTGTGAGTGGTCACCTGGCCGGTAGATAGAGTCGACTTTTCGGGGTTCTTTGCCGTTTCTGGTCAGCCGGACGGCCAGATGACTCTGCCGCCAGTCAGGCACGCGGCGGACTTGGTTTCACACGATCTATCAAAATTCACAATGTTTGTTGGATAATGCAAAAGCCGCCATGACCCAGTCTGGCTGGGGAGATGCTAATCAATTACAAGCCTGCCAACGAGCAGTCGGGAGAAACCGCATCGTGACGATGCCTGTGAAGTAATGCCAAACCACAACCAGTGGCTGTTCCGGCAGCAGCTTTCCGTTGTATCGCTCACCAAAATCCTGCTCGACCCGTTTGTGGCCGTGCTGGTGCTGATTGGCTGCGCGCTGTATTTCGACGAGCCCTTCAAGGGGCCGTACCCCATCCTGGCGCTCATCGTCTTTACCCTGACTTTTCCTGGGAAATGGCCAGAGGTCACCCTGCGCGCCTTCTGGAACGAGTCCGTCATGCCCTGGTTTTTCCTGTCCGGGCTGATTCTGCTGTTTGGGTACTCTACCGGCTATCTCGATTTCTTCCCCCCCAATCTGGTGATGGCGTGGATGCTGGTGACTCCTGTTGCCATGTATGTCGCCCACCGCATCACCCGCAAACTGCTGCCACGCCTGCTGCTGCTCGAAGGCGGCAGGCGCCGCGCCATCATCGTGGGCGCGGGGAGTCTGGGGACAGAATTACGCGGTCGTTTTGTCGATGACAGTTCGCTGGGCGTTGATGTGATCGGGTTTTTTGACGACCGCAGCCTCGATCGCACCGACCTGACCGACCCCAAAAAACTGCTGGGCAAACTCACCGACATTCCCGAATACGTCAACCGCAACAGCATCGACCTCGTTTACATCACCCTGCCCATGGCCGCACAGCCACGCACCTTGGGGTTGCTCGACGCGCTGCGCGACACCACCACCTCGGTTTATTTCGTGCCGGATATTTTCGTTTCCGACCTCATCCAGGCGCGGGTCGATCACATCCATGGCATGCCCGTCGTCGCGCTCACCGAAACCCCCACGCTTGGCGTCAGCGGCATCGGCAAGCGCCTCAGCGACCTGGTCATCGCCAGCCTCATTTTGCTGATGATCTGGCCGCTGCTGCTCATCCTTGCGTTGGGCGTCAAGCTGTCCTCCCCCGGCCCCATCATCTTCAAGCAGTGCCGCTACGGCCTCGACGGCCACGAAATCCTCATCTACAAATTCCGCTCCATGCGCGCCCATGCCGAATCCGGCGTCATCCAGCAGGCCGGCCGCGAAGATCCGCGCATCACGCCTTTTGGCCGCTTCATCCGCCGCACCTCGCTCGACGAACTGCCGCAGTTCATCAACGTGCTGCAAGGCCGCATGAGCGTCGTCGGCCCGCGCCCGCACGCCGTCTCCCACAACGAGCAATACCGCAAGCTCATCAAAGGCTACATGCTGCGGCACAAGGTCAAGCCCGGCATCACCGGCTGGGCGCAAGTCAACGGCCTGCGTGGCGAAACCGAAACCCTCGACAAAATGCGCGCCCGCGTCCAGTACGACATCGACTACATGCGTAACTGGTCGCTCATGTTCGACCTCATGATTATCGGCAAGACGCTGGCTGTGGTGTGGCGGGACCAGAACGCTTATTGAATTGCAAGACTCAAGCTATCGATCCTCGCGCGTGCGCCATAGCCGCAGCACCTAAATCGTGGATTTCTGAATTGCGTAGCGCATTTCATCGTGCCCAACGCGAGTCCACCGTACATCGCGTGGTTCGAAACTCTTCCAGCTTTTCATCCAAACGTGGATTCGCCAGCAATGTGCTCGGCGCGGCCGTGAGCGCCTGCATCGTGTGTGCAGCGGCCAGCTTGTTTCACGGGCGCCAAAAAGTCGTATGCGCTCAGGATTCTTGCTGCGCCAAACAGAGCAGCAACAGCGACGCGGTTTCAGCAAGACTTATGTGGCGCTCATGAAGGATATCTAAACCTCTCCCGCCCGTTGGCGTCATGCATAACCAAGCGTTTCGAGCCGAGGGGCGCACGGCGCTCGACACCGTAGCGCCACGTCCCAGGGTTTGACGGTCAGGCACCCGCTTCTTTGCTTATGTATAAATAAGTTTTATTTATCAGCAACTGTTTGTCGATAAATTTTACACGTGAGCGGATGGGGTGGGCGGATGGTAGTAACGTACTGATTGAACATGTGAAATTATGCTTGTCGCGCTGGCGGTCCGTTGTGGTAATTCGAGGATGGATCAGTTTTCTGCTCATGCAGGCCGAATTATGTCGGAAAATTTTACACATTCAGGGCTTGGTCTTTCAGCCTGTGGAGGCTTGAAGCCATTCAATGAGCTTTTATCTTGTTGATTTGTAATGAGTATAAGTAAATGTTTAATTAGATTGGCATTGCCATTGCTTTATGTGAAGCGCCGCGATGGGAATTAATCGGAGCCAAGTACTCCGCCCAAAGGGTAACAACAAAATGTAGTTGTTTAATCGATCGATAATTTTTCTACATGAGGAGATTTACAATGAATTTCACAATGACAAAGATTGCTGCTGCTGCTGTTCTGGCTTTTGCTGCTTCGGGCGCGCAGGCTGTTACCGTTTCGTCGGCCTCTGTTACCGGCGGCACTTTCGAGATGTATGGTTTCGGCGCACCCATTGCGTTTGTAAACTTTGGCACCGGCTCAGCGGATATCCTCGGTTATGACGGAACCACCCCTGGCTCCGCTGTTGCCAATACTTCTTATAGCGCAGACGGAATCGTTGGTTTTGGATTCGGCGCGGGCATCCCTGGTTCAACCCAGAAAACGGTTAACACCTACACTGCCGCAGCCAATCTGGGTGATGCCAATTCGCCGGCAGGTACCATTTCCGGTTTCGCCCCGGTAACCTTCAACGTCACAAGCATGACGAATGGTGCTGGCTTTACCGCTGACACGAGTGCTTGGTTTGCCAACTACAATGGCACGGACTTTAATCAGGGTAGCGGTCGGAATACGGTCGACGGCGCTGCTGATGGCTCCTTTGCAACAGGCACGCTCTCAAACTGTACGGCTACGAGCTGTGACTATTCAATGTTCTGGGAGTCCTACATTGTTGGCGGCTCTTTTGATGGTAATACCGGTGCTTGGAACGTGACCGGTACTATTGCTGCTGTGCCGGAAGCATCGACCTACGGCATGATGCTGGCTGGGCTGGGTCTGGTTGGTTTCGCTGTACGTCGTCGCAAGCTGGTTGCTTAACTGGTGTACAAGCACGGATAACGTTGTTGTTAGTCGTGCTTGCAAACCCGGATTGAATCTAATACGGGCATGCAAAAAAATACGGCGGTAAACCCGCCGTATTTTTTTGCATGGTGATTCACTTCCTGCATTAATGTGGCAGGCAAAAAAACTTGTGCTGTTAAGCCTTAATAGAATTTCACCCCTTGTGTTCAAAAAAATAGTTGTGCAAAAAACGGGTTAGATATCAGCACAATTTTCAAAATATCGATAATACATACCTAATTTATTACAAACGGAGGAGTTATGCGTTTTGCTTTGAAACATGCTGCCTTGGTGGCAGCCTGCCTAACAACCACTTCTGCACAGGCTACGAACGGCTTTTTCCTACCTGGTTCTGGCGTACGCTCGACGGGTATGGGGGGAGTCGGTATTGCTTATGGACGAGATTCGCTATCCGCTAATGCCAACCCAGTTAATATTCTCAATGCAGGTATGCGCGGAGATATGGGCATTAGTATTTTTAACCCGGAACGATATGCCACGGTAGGTAAACCTGCGGGCCAGACCTCTCCTTTTGGAGGCACATTCACTGGTGATGTTGAAAGTGAATCCCGGTATTTTTTGATGCCGGAAATGGGCTTCGCCATGCCCCTTACTGAGCAACTATCGATTGGCCTGGCGGTAGTAGGCAGCGGTGGTATGAACACCAATTACCCTGCGAATTTCTTTTCGTTTGCTGGAGATCCACCTGTAAGCGACAGAATTGGCGTGGACATGATGCAGGTGCTGATTCCGATTAGCGTGGCCTACAAAGTCAATGAAGATCAAGGGGTCGGAGCTTCGTTAGTGCTTGCTACTACGCGCTTCCAGGCTTACGGGCTTGGTGCCTTTTTGACCTTTGATAGTTTTACGACGATCACATCCGATGAAGCGCATATGACAAACAATGGCTACGATTACAGCTATGGGGGCGGAGTTAAATTGGGATGGCAGGGTGAGTATCTGGATGACAAACTCACGGTCGGGCTGGTGTACACGTCGCGAATTGCAATGACAAAGTTTGATAAATACCGGGGTCTGTTTGCTGAGCAGGGCGGCTTCGATATACCGGAAAACTATGGCATAGGCATTGCCATCAAACCAATGAAGAATCTTGTGATTTCGGCTGATGTGTCGCGGATCAATTTTGCTGATGTTAAGTCCTTCGGTAATCTGGGGCCGAGTACCGCCGTAACTCCATACCCGGGCCCTGGCCCCTCCACTCGAAATAACGCAGTAAAAGCTATTCCTTCCACCGTTGATCCGTCTAAAGAAACCGGAAATGATGAAGGTATGGGTTTTGGCTGGCAGAATCAGACTGTATATAAATTGGGTATCCAGTATGGGGTGAGTAGTCAGTTGCAAGTTCGTGCAGGTTACAACTATGGCGCGAGTACGATTCCTAACAATCAGTTGACATTTAATACATTAGCGCCGGCTACTGTTGAAAGGCATATTTCGGTTGGTTTTACCTACAAGCCCACTGATGAGCTTGAAATTACTGGCACTTATATGCGCGTCCCAAACAATTCACAAACATCTCCACGAAATCAAAATATTATTGGTATGGCCGACATCGGTATGAGCCAAAATGTTTTTGGTGTGAGCTTGGGCTGGATGCTTGCTCCAGGCGTGAGCGAATATGGCGATCCATCAGAAGATCAGAAGCCATGGGGTTTCTATGCGGGTATGGGTATTGGCCAAACCAGTAATAGCAAGTGGGAGTCATCTAATATTAATGCTTCCCTCGCGGCCGACGGGATCACGGCAACATCCGATCTTGATAATACAAACGCGAACGGAAATTTTCCGTGGAAATTTTATGCCGGCTATGAGATTAACCAGTTCTTCGGTGTGGAAGGTGGTTATATGGCCTTTCAGGATCTCTACGCAAATGTGACTGCGACCGCGCCTGCAGATGCTACGGCTCGGCTGGCTCTGCAAAGTGATGCCTGGATGCTAGCGGCCATGGGATCGTATCCGGTCACCCAGGATTTTTCTGTGTTTGGCAAACTGGGGGCCAACTTTTGGCGTAAGCAACTCTTGACTACAGACACCACTCCTGGCGTCACAACCTCAACCACGGCAACCCAATTTATGGAATCGGATGGGGGTAGGGGTTTGTATTACGCTTTGGGTGCAAGTTACGATATGGGCGATTACTTCACTCTGCGTGCTGAATGGGAGCGCTACGATGTTGATGGAGCCGATGTTGATGCGTATACAGGCGGATTCTTGTTTAAATTTTAACGACCCCCCGCCGATCGCCGACTCAGGTGGTCATCTCCCCAAAACAGCCTGGCTTTGCCAGGCTGTTTTGTTTGGTGCATCACTTCAAATGAATGAACTGATTTCACGGCTACTCGGGTACAGCCATGCCAATCTGAGCTTTCTTGAGACAGCCAGTGATCAGGCTGTCGATAAAGCGTAATTTCCCAAAGAACCCCATGGGGCAGAGCAACCTCATGGTGCGCTGCCCTGCCAATAGCGGCGGTGGAACGGGTGATATTCCGATGTCGCCACGCCAGCCTCGCTGAACGTAAGCTTGATGAGGCCGCCCCTATCGCTGCGCAGGATGCGGGCGTCCTGCTCGCGGAATCGTGAAACGACCTGGGGATGCGGGTGGCCGAAGCGGTTGCGGTAGCCCATGGTGAATACGCTGATCTGCGGCTGCACCTGTTCGACGAATTCGGCCAGCGATGAGGTGCGGCTGCCGTGGTGGCCGGCGATCAGGACGGTGGCAGACAGGTCTGTGCCGTTGTTGCGTAAAGCCTGTTCCATGAGTTCGAGTTCAACGCGCCGTTCGCCATCTCCGGTGATCAGCAGGCTTTGCCCGCCGCTGCTGATTTTCAATACGCAACTGAAGTCGTTGTCGCGCCGGCTGGTTTCGCCATACGCCGTGGCGTGCGGGTTGAGAATGTCGAAGCGCACGCCGTCCCATTGCCAGTGTTGGCCGCGCTGGCAATGGCGGGGTGTGGGGGTGTTGTTCAACAGCGGGCTGGTAGCGGGCAGGCCATGCAGCAGCCAGCCAGTGGGGAGGTCGCGCAACACGGAGTGCAGGCCGCCGCTGTGGTCGCTGTCATCGTGCGAAACGATCATGCCGGACAATGTGCCGACGCCCGTTGCGCGCAGGTAGGGCACGATAATGCGCTCGCCGGCATCGCTGTCGGCAAAGGCGGGGCCGGTGTCGTACAGCAGGGTGTGGCGGGCGGTGCGGATCAGGATGGCGGTGCCTTGGCCGACGTCGATCACGTCGGCCTCGAAGTGCCTGGGGGCGATGCTGGCATGCGGTGGAAACAGCAGCGGCAGCCACAAAAACGCCCCCAGCGCGCGCAGCGGAAATCCGCGCGGCAGCAGGAGCCAGGCGGTGCCGATGACCGCGAACAGGACCGCCCAGCCGGTGGGTGCAGGTTGCACGGCGATGGCCCACGGCAAGGCGCTGGCCCACACCAGGCTTTGCCCCAGTCCGTCCATTAGCCACGCCGCCGCATGCCACAGCGGCGGGGCGATCACGCCGAGCAAGGCCAGCGGCGTCACCAGCCAGCTCACCAGCGGGATGGCAATGGCGTTGGCCAGCGGCGAAATCAGCGACACCTGCTGAAACAGTAACAGCAGGGCGGGCGCCAGTGCCAGCGTCAGCGCGGCTTGCACGCTGATCCAGCCGCGCAACTTGTCCGGCAGCGCCACGCGGCCGACGCTCACCCACAGGATGACCGCCATGGCGCCAAACGACAGCCAGAACCCGGCCGACAACACCGCCCACGGGTCGATCAGCAAGACGATGAACAAGGCCCAGATCAGCGCCGAAAAAGGCTGTGGCTCGCGCCGTCCCCAGAAGGCCAATGCAAGCACCGCGAGCATGAACAGGGTGCGTTGCGCGGGCACCTGAAATCCAGCCAGGATGGAATAGCTCGCCGCCGCCAGCATGGCGGCCAGCAGACCGGCCTGACGCGAGGGCAAACGCTCCGCCAGGCGCGGCCAGCGTCGCCAGCCGAATGCCACCAGCCAGCCGGCGAGGGCGGCGATCATGGTGATATGCAATCCGGATATCGAGATCAAATGCTGTATTCCCGTCCGGGTGAAAGCACGCATCTGTTCGGGCGGAATGCCGCGCTGGTCGCCGATTACCAGCGCGGTGATGACGCCGGCATAGGGCGCATCGGTCAGCGTGGCGTCGATCCGTTCGCGGATGCCGGCGCGGGTGGCGGCAATCCAGGCGACGGGTGTGCCGGCGCGCGCGGCAAGCCGTTGCGGCGCAGATTGTTCGCGCACGTAGCCCGATGCGGCGATGCCGCGTTCCAGCATCCAGGCTTCGAGATCGAAGCCGTGCGGGTTATGCGTGCCGTAAGGGCGCTTCAGCCGCACCGTGAATTGCCAGCGTTCGCCTGCATGCACCGTCGGCGTGCGGCTCACCGCATCGCGCGGCCAGTAGCGCGCGATCTGGATGCGCTTTACATCCGGAGCGTTGGGCGTCAGCACCTGTTCGACATCCAGTACAAAGCGCTCACCGCGCGCGTCGCTTTGCGGCAGGCCGCTCACCACGCCCACCAGGCTGATATCCACTCCCTGCCAGTGATCGGGCAGGCGCTCCGTTAGCCGCAGGTCGGCGCGCCACGCCGCCCAGGCAAATCCGAGCGCAAGGCTCAACAGCGCAACAGCCAGTCGGCGCAGGATTTCAGGGGTGGTTTGGGAAAAGCGCGGCAGCCATAAAACGCTGCTTAGCAGCGGCAACAGCCACAGCCAGCGCGTGGGCGGTAATGTGGCTTGTTGCTGCAGTAGCCACACGCCTAAACAGAATGCGATGAGATAGAACCGCATCGCGCGGGGGTTACGCCCGAAGCAGGCGTTGCGTCAACAGGGTGCGCATGTTGCGCCGGGTGTCGCACACGATGTGAATGATGATGTCAGGCTGGATTTCGTAGATTACCCGGGTTTGCCCGATGACAAAGTGGCGGTATTGCAAGAGCCCAAGGTGGGCGATTTCATCCGGCACGCTGCCGATCTGGGGAAACTTGGCGAGTTTAAGGGTCGCCTGTTTCAGCTTGCGCGAATGAGCAAGCCACGCTGCGTTGGAAAACTGCTGAATGAAGTAGGTGCGCAAGTCATGCAGGTCGGCTTCGGCCTCCTTGAGAAAAACGACCTTCACTTATCCAGGGCGTCAAGCTCGTTAAACACCGCGTCGGCAGATCGAAATTGCCCGGCATCGATTTGTTTGCGGCCTAAAGCCAGCAGTTTGAGCAACGCCAGCGTTTTTTCATACGCCTCGTAGGATTGAACATCCATCACCACCAGGCGGGCTTCGCCGTTTTGGGTGATGAGCATGGGCTCGCGGCACTCGTTCAGTTCACGAACGATTTCGGCTGCATGGCTTTTCAGGTAACTGATGGGTTTGGTGCGAGTGGATAGATCCATTTTGCGTGCCTTGGACTGCTTCGGACTGAATATAGACTTAATTCTGTCTGCCTGCTAGGCCTGCAAAACTCCGTCGACCAGCCGCAATTGCCGGTCCATGCGTGCGGCCAGCTCGATGTCGTGGGTGACCACAATGAGGCTGGTGGACTGCTTGCGATTGAGTTCGCGCATCAGGTCAAACACGGCATCGGCGGTGTGGCGATCGAGGTTGCCGGTGGGTTCGTCGGCCAGGATGCAGGCGGGATGGGTGACCAGCGCGCGCGCAATGGCGACGCGCTGCCGTTCGCCACCGGACAGTTCGCCGGGGCGGTGGTTGAGGCGATGGCCCAGGCCAACTTCGGTTAATACTTCGGCCGCGCGCGCCATCGCCTGTGCGCGATCGATGCGGCGGATGGTGAGCGGCATCGCGGTGTTTTCCAGCGCAGTGAATTCCGGCAGCAGATGGTGAAACTGGTAGACGAATCCGAGCGCGGTATTGCGCAGTTCGCAGCGTGCGGCTTCGGAAATGGCAAAGGGGTTGCGTCCCAGCAGCTCGACTGCACCGGCCGTCGGCACGTCGAGTCCGCCCAGCAGATGCAGCAAGGTGCTCTTGCCCGAGCCCGATGCCCCGACGATGGCCAGCGATTCGCCCGCGCGGACTTCGAGATCGACGCCGAGCAGCACCTGCACGTCGTTCCTGCCCTGGCGGAAGGTTTTGCTCAGGCCGCTGCAGCGCAGCACGGTTTCATTCATAACGCAGCGCCTCGGCCGGGTTAATGCGCGACGCGGCCCAGCTGGGATAGAGGGTCGCGAGCAGGCTGATCAGCAGCGAAATACCGGCGATGACGCCGACATCCGCCCACACCAGTTTGGATGGCAACTGGCTGATGTAGTAGACGTCGGCCGGGAACAGGTCCATGCCGAACAGGCGTTCGATGATGGGCACCACCGTTTCGACATTGAGCGCCAGCAATACGCCGCTGACCACGCCGATCAGGGTACCGAACACGCCGATAAATGCGCCCTGCACGATGAAGATGCGCATGATCGAGCCGGGCCGGGCGCCCAGTGTGCGCAGGATGGCGATGTCGGATTGCTTGTCGGTCACCGCCATCACCAGGGTGGAGACGATGTTGAACGCGGCGACGGCGACGATCAGCAGCAGAATCAGGAACATCATGCGTTTTTCGATGGCTACCGCGCGGAAGAAGTTGGCGTGGCTTTGCGTCCAGTCGGTGAGGTAGTAGTTGCCGTTGAGGCTTTTCGCCAGTTCGCGGGTGACGAAGGGGGCGCGAAACAGGTCGTCGAGCTTGAGCCGCACGCCCGACACGTCGTCGCCCAGCCGCAGCAGCTTCTGCGCGTCCTGTAGGTGAACCAGCGCAAGCCCGGAATCGTATTCGAACATGCCGGCTTCGAAAATGCCGGTGACGGTGAACTGCTTGACGCGGGGCATCACGCCGGCCGGCGTGATGTTGCCCTGCGGCGTCAGCAACACCACCTTGTCGCCGGGTAAGACGTTGAGCACGCGCGCCAGCTCGCCGCCGAGGATGATGCCGAATTCGCCCGGCTTCAGGTCGGTCAGCTTGCCCTGCTTCATGTGCCGGGCAAGATCGGCCACCTGGCTTTCCATGTCCGGCAGCACGCCGCGAATGATCGCGCCGCGCACGTTGCCGCCGTTGGCCAGCATGCCCTGCGCGTTGACATAGGGTGCGCCGGACAGCACTTCCTTGTTTTGTTTGGCCTGCAGCAAGACGCCGCGCCAGTCGGACAGCTGGTCCGCCGGGCCGCTGATTTCCAGGTGCGCGGCGACGCCGAGGATGCGTTCGACACGATGGAAATGAAGGAAATGAAATGGTTGCTGCGCTTGGCGTGGGTGTAACGCAGGCCGATTTGAAGTTCGAAGGGAAGCAAAACAGGACTCGCTTAAGGTTTGCGGCGAGTATGCCACAGCGGCTTGGTTTGACTGGCAGTGCACCTCACCATACCCGCGAATCGGCTTACACTCGGCGCATGCTTTTTCTGATCCCGCATTTATTTCCGCCGCCGCGCTTGCTGGAGTCCGCCGCGCCGGATTTGTCGCTACCTGCCCTGCAAACACTGCTGGCGCGCGGCACCCGGATTGCCAGCCCTGATGAAGGCACCGAAGCCGCGCTGTGTGCCGCTTGCGGAATTGCACGCCAGCAGGACTGGCCGCTGGCGCCGATCACCCTTGCCGCCGATGGCGGGGCGGGCGAGGGCTATTGGCTGCGCGCCGACCCGGTGCATTTACGGGTGATGCGCGACCGCATCGTGCTGGCGGACTGCAGCAGCTTCGCCCTGTCGCAGCAGGAAGCCGATGCCCTGGCCGCCAGCATCGGCCAGCATTTTGGTGACGACTTGAGCTTGCTGCCCTTGCACCCTACCCGCTGGTATCTGCACGTGGCGCTGGCGCCGGATTTGCGCACCACGCCGCTGTCGGTGGCGAGCGGGCGCGACATCCAGCCCTTGCTGCCGCAGGGCGAGGATGCACGGCGTTTGCGCGGCGTGCTGAACGAGTTGCAGATGCTGTTGTTCGAGCATCCGGTCAATCTGGCGCGCGAGGCGCGCGGCGAGTTGCCGGTGAATTCGGTATGGCTGTGGGGCGGCGGCACCGCGCCCGCCGGTCCGGCAAAAAAAACGGCAATATTTGCGCAGGATGCGACGGCGCGCGCGCTGGGCACGTTCAGCGGGTCAGCCGTGTATCCGTTGCCGCCGCAACTGGATCCGTCCCTGCTTAAAACCGCCGGGGTTGTCGTGCTGGATGCGCTGACGCCCGCCGGTCAGTGTGGCGATGCCTACAGCTGGCGCGAGTCGATGCGGGAACTGGAACAAAGCTGGTTTGGGCCCTTGCTCGCGGCGCTGCCCATGCTGGACTCGACGGGCGTGTGCCTGCTCGATCCAACCAGCGGCAAGGGATTGCAGCTGCATGCGCGAGACGGCTGGAAAATCTGGCGACGTCCACGCCTGCTCATTACGATGCTGGCCTGAGCCCGCCTCCCCGATTCAGACCGGGGTGCCCCACAAATCGTGTTCGTCGGCTTCGTCGATGCGCACTTTCAGGCGCGTACCCGGCTTCAGGTCGAAAACCCCTTCGAGATACACCACGCCGTCGATTTCCGGTGCGTCGGCATGGCTGCGGGCGAGGGTGCCGATTTCGTCTTCTTCGTCGACGATGACTTCGATTTCACGGCCAATCTTGGCGTCGAGCCGGGCGGCCGAGATTTCCGCCTGCACTTCCATGAAGCGTTCCAGACGCTCGTCCTTCAGGTCTTCCGGCACGGCGTCGGGCAGCTCGTTGGCCAGCGCGCCTTCAACCGGCGAATACTTGAAGCAGCCGACGCGATCCAGTTGCGCGTCCTTGAGGAAGGCCAGCAGTTCCTCGAATTCGGCATCGGTTTCGCCGGGGAAGCCGAC
Source organism: Hydrogenophilales bacterium 16-61-112 (assembly GCA_002257045.1). GTDB lineage: Bacteria > Pseudomonadota > Gammaproteobacteria > Burkholderiales > Thiobacillaceae > Thiobacillus. The sequence goes on from NCHD01000005.1 coordinate 73,188, forward strand.
GATAAAGGTCGAGCGCAAGGTGAGATCAGGCACGGCGGCGCGCCAGGACTGGATGCGGTCGAGGGTTTTTTCGACTGCGCCGGGGCGTTTCATCAGCTTGAGAATGCGCGGGCTGGCATGCTGGAACGGAATGTCCAGATACGGCAGGATGATGCCGTCGGCCATCAGCGGAATCACATCGTCCACGCTGGGATAGGGGTAGACATAATGCAGGCGCACCCATGCGCCCAGACTGCCCAGCGCGCCCGCGAGTTCGGTCATGCGGGTTTTCAGCGGGCGTCCGTTCCAGAAGCCGGGGCGGTATTTCACGTCCACGCCATAGGCGCTGGTGTCTTGCGACACCACCAGCAACTCTTTGACCCCTGCACCAACCAGCGCCTCGGCCTCGCGCATCACATCGCCCACCGGGCGGCTCACCAGATCGCCGCGCATGGATGGGATGATGCAGAAGGTGCAGCGGTGGTTGCAGCCTTCCGAAATTTTCAGATAGGCATAGTGGCGCGGCGTGAGCTTGACGCCGCCCGGCGGAATCAGGTCCTCGAACGGATCATGCGGCTTCGGCAGCGCGGTATGCACCGCCAGCATCACCTCATCCAGCGCATGCGGCCCGGACACCGCCAGCACTTTGGGGTGCGCCTCGCGGATCACATCGGCCTTGGCGCCGAGGCAGCCGGTGACAATGACCTTGCCGTTTTCCGCCAGCGCTTCGCCTATCGCTTCGAGCGATTCCTGCACCGCTGCGTCGATGAAGCCGCAGGTGTTGACCACCACCACGTCGGCATCGTCGTAGCTGCCGACGATGCCGTAGCCTTCGGCGCGCAGCTGGGTGAGGATGCGTTCGGAATCGACCGTCGCTTTCGGGCAGCCGAGCGAAACGAAACCAACGGTCGGTGAGCGGGGGAGGGAGGCTTTGGTTACCATGGCGTTCAATCCTGATGGAGCAATGAGATGTATATCGTAGCGATTGGTTGGGCGTATGTGATTCTGATGATGGCGATCACATCCAGCAGTATCGGCAAGGCGCTGGCCATCCTGATATTTCTCGGCGTAATGCCGCTGGCGTTGTTCGTCTATGCCTTCGACCGGCCGGGCCGTCGTCGTCGATCAGTGCCCGTGGTCGAGGAAATAGCCGATCAGGGCAACGCTGCCGATTCCCAGTCCGATCAACGCTAGCTGTTGCAGGGTGGCGCCGATTTCAGCGCGCTTGTGCAGGCCCGGGATCAGATCCGACATCGCCACATACAGCATGCTCGCGCCTGCCAGGCCCAGCAAAACCGGCGTCCAGCCCTGCAGCATCGACAGGGCGTAATAGCCGATCAGCGCGCCGACCAGCGTCGCCACGCCGCTGAGGAAATTGAGCAGCAGGGCGCGGGTGCGTGCATAGCCGGAATGCAGCAGTATCAGAAAGTCGCCGATTTCCTGCGGAATTTCGTGGGCAATGATCGCCATCGTCGTCACCACGCCAAGCCGGAAATCGGCGATGAACGCGCCGGCAATGATGATGCCGTCGACAAAGTTGTGGAAGGTGTCCCCCACCATGATCATCGCGCCGGAGCGGCCGTGATCATGGCTGTGCCCCTGGCTGCCGTGCGCTTCGCACACCGCGTCGTGACAGTGTCGCCACAACACCAGTTTTTCCAGCAGAAAAAAAATCAGGATGCCGCCCAGTACGGCCTGGCCGACGGTTTTGATATCGCCACCCATTTCAACGGCTTCAGGCAGGACTTCCAGCAGCGATGCGCCCAGCAGCGCGCCGATGGCATAGCTCACGAGTACGGGAATCCAGCTGGGGCGTGCCGAAAAAGCCAATGCCGCTGCGAGCAACAAGCTCAGCACACTGCCGGCAGCAGTCGCGATCAGAATGACGGCAAGGGTAGACATGCAATAGGAGAACGGCCAGGAAAGCGCGGATTATACTGGCTTGGCCAGGTTCATCAGCTTTCGGCCGTATTTGTTGGAGTGAACCCCGCAGGCTGCATTTGACTGCGGGATTCGCCAGCGGCGTTACAAGAAACCAGACAAGCGGATTACTTTTTCTTGGCGCTGTCTGCGCCGACCGAAAGCTCGGAGCGGATTTTTTCGATGCTGGCTTTGCCGAAGCCCTTTACTTTGTCCAGATCGTCGACGCTCTTGAAACTACCGTTGGCTTCACGGTAGGCAATGATGGATTGGGCCTTGCTGGGCCCCAGACCTTTGACGGCCTCCAGTTCGGATTGCGTTGCGGTGTTGATATTGACCGCAGCCAAAGCCGGGAGCGCCATCAAACCTGCAACCACCATCAGCAACACATTGACCATTTTCTTCATACTGCCTCCTTGGATTAGTCGTTGAACGTGGGGGAATCCCACGCCGCGAACTTAGCTGCAATGAGAAAGCCTGGCTGTACAACTTTAGTTGTAGGGAGGGGTTATCCATCTGAATTTAAATGGAAAATAGTTTCTGGCGTTGCCCGTTATCACGGAAAACGTCTGTGCCGGGTGTGGGCGTCTGGATGCGGGATGGGGTTTGGCCGGATTCGCCGAGTGGCGACAGGATGATTCAGGGCGCTGCGAGAGGAGGTGTTGCTTGACCCGATCAGCAGGAAGGCCGCTGATGAAAAGCTGCAGTCATGCTGACTGCAACCTGATCCTGGCCTGTCAGGCAGCCCAGGATCAGGGTTTGCCAATGGCTTACTTCTTGGCCTTGGTGCCGTTGACCGTAGCCTTCAGCGTTGCGCCCGGTTTGAATGCCGGAACCTTGGAGGCCTTGATCTTCAACTCTTCGCCGGTCTTGGGGTTGCGGCCGGTGCGGGCGGCGCGCTTGCGAACTTCGAACGAGCCGAAGCCGACCAGCGAAATGGAGTCGCCCTTTTTCAGGGTGTCGGAGATGATGTCGATTAAACCGGCAATCGCACGTTCGGCATCTGCCTTGGTGGATTCGGTTTTGGCTGCCAGTGCGTCGACAAGTTCTTTTCTGTTCATGATCGTTTTTTCCTTTTGTGGTTTGAAAGGTTCATTGCTGATTAGCGGGAAGACGCGGCCGGCGGGTATAGCCCCCGATCGGGCGTCTGGCGTCATTTTCGGTCAGTTTTTCCCAAACTTGAACTGTGTTCTGGCCTGATCGCGCGCTAGAACAAGGGCGGATACTCCACCTCTAAGTCCATTCGATCAAGCCCCGCAAGCATGATGGGGCGGTTCGGCATCGGTCGGCCCTGCCTGGCATGCGCGTCGAACGGGTGTTCGAACCCCCCGGTTCTTGCAGGCAGGGCGCGGGTGACAGGGTGCTCTGTGTTCGTAACAAATTGATTTTTAATAACTGTTTTGGCGCTTCAGCCACGGTCCACCCCGTGGATGGCCGGTCCGTTACGGACGCGGCCAGACCGTGCCGTACGGGTGAAAAAGTTCTGCAATAGAACAAATCACCTAATCAGGTTTGGGTCAAATCAGGCAGCAACCGCCGACAACCGGTCCTTGTTGCCGCCCGCACCGGGTCGCTTGGCGCCATGTTCTGCGCGGCCTGTTACCCTGCCAGACTTGGCGGGGCGGATCTTTCGCTGCCTGTCCAGGTGCCGGATTCGGGCTTTGCGCAGGGCCGGGTCTGCTTCGGCGCCAGCCACTCAACCAGCCCAGGGGAGCGCATGCGTTTCATTCATTGTGCGGACATACATCTCGATAGCCCGCTGCGCGGACTTGATTTTTATGACGGCGCCCCCGCCGGGGAAATGCGCCAGGCGACGCGCCGCGCGTTCGCCAATGTCGTCGATCTGGCCATCGATCGCGCGGTGGATTTTGTGTTGATCGCCGGTGACATTTTCGATGGCGACTGGCCAGATTTCAACACCGGGCTCTATTTTGCCGCGCAGCTGCGCCGGCTTGCCGAAGCGGACATTCGTGTCTTTCTGACTTATGGCAACCACGATGCCGTCAGCAAGTTGACGAAATCGGTGCCGTTGCCGAAAAACGTTTTCAGCTTCCCCGCGGATCGCGCGGCGACCGAAGTCATCGCGTCGCTGGGCGTGGCGATCCATGGCCAGAGTTTTGCGTCGGAGGCCGTGACGGCAGATCTGTCTGCGGCCTATCCGGCCCCGCTGGGCGGGCTGTTGAATATCGGCGTTCTGCATACCGCCCTCTCGGGACGCGAGGGTCACCAGCCTTACGCGCCGACAACGGCCGACCGGCTGGCCGACCGCGGCTATGACTACTGGGCGCTTGGTCATGTCCACACCCGGGAAGTGGTGCGCGAAAATCCCTGGATCGTGTTTCCTGGCAACACCCAAGGCCGGCATGCCCGTGAACCGGGGGCAAAAGGCTGCATGGTCGTCGAGGCCGAGCCCGGCACGGGCATCCAAAGCGTCGAGTTTGTTGCGACCGACGTTGCCCGCTGGGATCACCTCGTCGTCGACATCGCCGCGTTGGCGTCGGAAGACGCGCTGCATGCGGCCGTGCAGGCCAAGGTGCGGGCGGCGCAAGGCGCAGCGGGCGGTCGCACGCTCGCGCTGCGGCTGACCCTGACAGGACGCGGGCCGTTGCATCACGCCATCGTGTCGAACCGGGTGTCGCTCCGGCCCCAGCTGGCCGCTTTGATCGGCGACGCGTCTGGCGGCATGGCCTGGCTCGAAAAAGTGCGCATCAAGGTGACGGCGCCGCTCGACCTGGCGCGCCTGGCAGAGCGCGACGACCCGATCGGTTTGCTGATCCGCTCGCTTGATTCGCTGGCTGTTGACCCCGCAGGGATCCGGGCGCTGGCCGATGCTGCGCTGGCTGATTTCTGGAAAAAACTGCCGCCTGAATTGAGCGGAACCGAAAACGCCGGTTCGCTGGATTCTCCTGCGGCGCTCGCCGACGCGCTGGCGCAAGCCAGGGAGCAATTGCTCGATGCCCTGGCTGCCGGAGGCGTGGCGTGAAAATCGAACGGATCGACCTCAAGGCTTACGGCCATTTCACCCGCCGCGCTGTGGTGCTGGAGAGCGCCGCTTCGCTGCATATCATTTGCGGGCCGAACGAGGCCGGCAAGACCACGCTCTGGCGCGCGATCAACGGCGCGCTGTTCGGCATCCCGGAGGCGTCGCGGGACGCTTTTCTGCACGACAAGAAACTGCGCATCGGACTGGCCCTGATCTCGCGCTCGGGCGAGCGGCTGGCCGTCATGCGCCGCAAGGGGCGTAAAAACACCTTGCTCCCATACGATCCGGCCACCGGCGAGGAAGGCGCGGACAGCATTGCGGAGGACGTCCTGCGCGACTGGCTGGGCGGCCTGAGCGAGGGACTTTTCCGGGCCATGTTCAGCCTCGATCACGAGACTCTGGTGAAGGGGGGCGAGGCGCTGGTGCAAGGCCGGAATGATGCCGGCGAGAACCTGTTCGAGGCCGGCAGCGGGCTGTCAACGATCCACGACTTGCGCAAGACGCTCGAACTGGAGGCGGCCAGCCTGTTCAAGCCGCGTGGTTCGACGCAGGCCCTGAATAAAGCCCTTTCCGCCTATGACGTGGCGCGCAGGCAGGCGAAAGACGCCGCGGTGCGTCCTGCCGAATGGACGGCGGCCAAGGCGGCGATGGACACGGCGGACAAGGCGTATCAAGCCGCCAGGCAGGCGCAGGCGCAGACCCACCTGGAGGCTCGCCGGCTCGAGCGGCTTGCCGCGATTCTGCCGGATGTGGCCGCGCTGGCTCACTCGCAGCAGCGCCTTGCCGGGTTGATCGGCGTGCCGGCGTTGCCGCTGTCGGCGCCGGCCGAGCGAGTGGCCGCCGTTACCCGGCAAAGCGAAGCGCTGGACGCCGGTCTGCGCGCGACGCAACGCTTGCAGCATCGTCAGGCCGAACTGGCCGCGATCCAGCTCAACGCCGCCGTGCTGGCGGATGCCGAGTCGATCGAAGCGCTGCACCATGCGACGCCCGGCTACCGCGACGCCCGGCTTCAAGCCGCCCGGCTGGAGGCTGGCATCGAGCAGGCGCAAGCCGAATTCGATGCCGTGTTGCAGCAGGTCGCAGGCAACGCCAGCGCAGACGAATGCCTGCAAGCGTTGCCGGACCCGACGCGGCTGGCCAGAATCCGCGCCCTCGTCACGACGGGCGCGACACTCAAGGCCGACCATCAGGCGTGTCTCGCCAGCCGCAGGGAAAAGACGCTCGGCATCGAGCAGCTCGACGCCGACATCCTCAGTCTCGGGCAGGACGAGCACGCCGGACGATTGAGCGCCTACCTCGACTCGATCAGCGATATCGGCGATCCGGAAGGGCGGGCGCAACAACGCGCGGAAGACGCGGCGGCAACGGCAGCGAAGCTCGATACCGAAGCGCTGGTTCTGAAAATGCCCTCGGTGGAATCCGCATCCCGGACTACCGTGCCGCTGGACGCCGAGGTGCAGGCGTGCAAGACGGGCGACGAGGAGCTGCGGCGCCTGGCCCGCGCGGTTCGCGAGTCGATCGTCAAAATCGAGGACGACCTTGCCGCGCTGCAGGCCGAAATCAGGGGGCTGGAAATTCGCGGCGAGGTGCCGACGCGCGAAGCCCTTGCGGGCGAACGTGCGCAGCGCGACAGTCTGTGGCAGGGCATACGCCGGTATTTCATGTCGTCACCAGGTGAGCCCGTCGCGGCGGAACCGCCGCCAGCCGAACGCTATGAACAGGCGGTGGTGCGTGCCGACCAGATCGCCGATAGCTTGTTTGCCGACGCCGAACGTGCCGCCCGCTACGCCGAGTTTCGGGTGCGCGAATCGCAGATGCAGGCTGCGCTCGAACTGGCCCATGTGCGTGCCGCATCGCTACAACATGAGCAGGCCCAGCTTGACCGGCGCTGGACCGCCTTGCTGGCCACGCATGGCCTGCCGGCGCTGCAGATCATCGAGGCCGGGCAGTGGCTCGCCCGGCGGGAGGCGCTGCTGCAGCGTTTCGAAGCCAACCAGGCCACCCTGCGCGAGGCCCGGCTGGGTCACGCACAGGCGCAGGCGGTTCGCGCCCGTCTGACCGAAATTTACCGCTCGATGGGTTTACCCGGTATCGCGCCCGCCGAGCAGCTCGCCGAGACACTGGCGCGGGCGCGCAGCCTTGCCCGGCAATACGCCGAGCAATTGACCGGGCGGCAGCTGAAGCAGGCGCAACGCGCGGCCACTGCCGCCGCACTGAAGCAGACCGAGGCAGCCGAATCCGCCAGCCGGGCCGAGCTCGATGCATGGAAGACCGCCTGGGCCGACGTGATGGCCGCGATTCGCCTTGCGGGCGATGCGACCGAAGAAGAAGCCACCGCCCAGCTTGAACAGTTTGCCGTGCTCAGGCAGGCGCACGCGTCGCTGGCGCGGTTGCGGATCGAGCAGCGCAATGTGCAGATTCAGGTCGACGACTACCCGTCACGTCTCGAAAAGACCTGGCTGCGCATAATGGGCCAGCCGCTTCCGGCCGATGACCGCAGCCACGATGCGCTCGCGGGCGAGCTGTATCGCGAGTTGACGCAGGCGCGCGCGCAGCACGAAAAACAGAAAACCCTGGCCGGGCAGGTTGCCGACGATCAGCTGGCGATCGAGCTTGCCCAGCAGGCCGCAACGGGCGCAGCCGCGGTCATCGACACCCTGCTGCGCCAGGCAGGCTGCACTACGCTCGAACACCTGGAGCGGGTCGAACAGCAGAGCGCGCAACGCACGACGCTGGAAGCCGAAATTCGGGACATCGAGGACCGGCTCGTCAAGTCATCCGGCCTGTCGCTTGCGGATGCCCTTGCGCAGGCCCGGGGTCAGGATCCCGATGCCGTTGCCAGGGCGCTGGCGCAGAACGCGCAGCATGATGAACAGAATGCCGCCCGGCTGCAGGCGCAGCATGCGGCTTATATCGCCGCGCGCCAGGGGTTCGAGAAAATGGACGGCTCCGCTGCGGCTGCCGACGCCCAGCAAACAACGGCGGAACTGGCTGCGCGGATAGGCGAGCTGGGCGCCGAATACGCCGCCTCGCGAATCGCGTCTGCCGTGCTGGCGCAGGTCATCGACACCTACCAGAAGCGCAATCAGGGGCCGCTCATCGAGCGCGCGTCGCAGCGGTTTGCGACCCTCACCGGCGGCCGCTTTGGCGGCGTCGTCATCGACTACGACGAACAGCTGCAAATCCTCAAGGCGGTGCGTGCCGACGGGGAACGGCTGGGTATGGACCAACTGAGCACCGGTCGCCGCGATCAGCTGTTTCTTGCCTTGCGGCTGGCTGCCATCGAAGGCCACCTCGACCAGGGCGAGCCTTTGCCGGTGATCGTCGATGACATCCTGATCCAGTTCGACGATGAGGCCGCAGCGGCCACCTTCAAGGTGCTGGCCGATTTGGCGCAGCGTACCCAGGTGCTGTTCCTGACACACCACGTGCATTTGCTGGAGGTTGCCGAAGCCGCCATCGGCGCGGCGGCTTTTCGCACGCACCGGCTCGACGCCTGAAAGACGGGGCGCAGGCGGGAGTGGGGTGTCAAGAGCCAGCCGTGCGGCTGGCGCGGTGTTCAGGGCGCCGGTGAGGGCGCGGTCGATGCGTTGAGCCGGCCGATCAGAGTGCGTGCTGCACGCTCCGACACCACCATCACCAGCTTCATCGTCGCCCGTGTCATCCCCACAAACAGCTTCTTCAGCGCCGCTTCGTCGAGTGCGTCGAAATCGATTTCGGTGAAGACGATGCACGGCGCGGACTGGCCCTTGAAGCGGTGTACCGACTCGATGAAGAGATCGCCGCTGGAATAGACCGGGCTGCTGAGCAGGTCGTATTGTCCGGTGAAGGCCCTAATGGCGTGCGGCCCCAGCCTGTCGAGCGGCGTGAAGTGGGAGTGTTCGCGGCCGCGGAAGGTGACGACGGCGATCATGTCCTTTTTGAAGCCGGCACCGAGGCCGCGGGTGATCGCGGTCTTGGTCTTGTCCATCAGGTCGGCGTGGTCCGAGTAGGTGAGGATGTCCACGTCGGAGCCGTCGAGCGGGCTGCCGGATTCGACGCGCTGCTGCGGCCCGAGCAGCCGTTGCAGCGTGCCGAGAATGTCGCGTGGCGTGCGGTAGTTGGTCTGCGCGCGCAGGACGACCCAGCCGGGCAGCTCGACCGGCGGCCGGCCGTAGAGATTCTGCATCGGGTCTTCCAGCCACCAGCAGCGGCCGTTTGGCTTCAGCAGTTTGAGCAGGGCATCGCGCCAGGCGGGCTGGAAGTCCTGGCCCTCGTCGATGATGATTTCGTCAAACTGCCAGCCGGCATCAGGCCGGCAGTCGGCCATGAACGCTTCCAGCATCTGGAATGCGCCGGGTCGGGTGAAGTCGGGCACCTCGCCGGCCGAGCGCAGGATGCGATCGCACAACTGATGATAGGTCGCGACCGTCGACCCGTCCGGAGCAATCAGCGCGACATGGTCGGCCAGCGGGCGGTTGTAGCAGACGTAAAGCGGGCGGCGACCTGCCGTCACCGCGTCCTGCAGCACGCTGAGCGCGAGCTGGGTCTTGCCGGAACCGGCCGTGCCGATCACGCGCAGGCGAAACGGTGCGCACTCGATGCAGCGCGCCCATTCGGCCAGGCCACCCGATAGCCGGGTGTAAAGCGTGCGCGCCTGTCCTGCCACGGTGGCGACATCAGCCACCAGGCGCAACTCGTTGCGCAGAAAGCGATGCACCTTGTCGGCGAGCGGCGCGGCGGACGCATCCTCCGGCAGCAGCGAGCAAATGATGCGGGCCAGATGCTCGCAGCGGCTGGCGTCGACGATGCGGGCGGGGTCGATGCCAGCGGTGCCGGGCTGTTTGACCTGGTAGTCGGGGCAGTAGAGCAGGCTGTCCAGCATGGGTTGGTCTGTTGGGCAGTAATGGTGGAGGCGGGCTCGCAGGGCTTCGACCGAGCGGGTCATCTGAGCTGAAACCACCTTTTCCCTCTTGTCGTATTGCTTGGCTAGCCCCTCTGGCGTTTCGCTGAGGTAACCCGATTTCTGTTCAATCAGCAGCAGGTTGCCGGCCGGGTTGACGATCGCGAAGTCGATCTCGCCTACCAGCGCGTGACCCTGGTTGACGCGGGTCCAATGCACGCCGTGATAAACGGTGTAGCGGTCGGACAGGGCGTTGGCGAGCAGCGCCAGCGTCTCGATCTCGCGTTGCGCAGCGCCAGTGGCCTGCAGCGCCTGCCAGCCTTCGGGAATGATGTGTGCCATCGGGGTCGCTGAAAAGAGGACCCGCTGATTGTACAGACGGCCCGGGCCGGCCATCCGGCCCGCGGACAGGCGCTGGCTTCAGGGTCTTGCGAACGTGCGCACGGCGATGCCGCGTTTCGCCAGTTGCGCTTTCAGCAGCTTGTAGGCGTCGAGATCGAACGGCGTAGCGGCGGGCGCCAGCAACAATTCCGCCAGCTCGGGTTCCGAACGGGCGGTGCCGAGGTGGCGCCAGGCATCGACCAGATGCACTTCTTCGCGGTCGAAAAAGGCATTGCGTTCGACGATACCGACCGGACCCGGGTAGGGCCAGGGGGCGATCTTGAGCCGTGCCAGCGCGCTCATCAGCCGCGCGCTGTGGATGCTGCTGGACTCCTTGCCGACGCAGGCGCCCTTGCATTGGTTGAGCTGGAAAGAAAAGCAGGGGCGCCCCGGTGGGCTGGTATTTTCCAGCCCGACGATGGCCGGACAAAGCTGGTGTGCCTCGGTGATCTTGCGCAGGGCGAGCGTGGCCTCACGCCGGGTAGCAAAAAGACCGTAGAGCGCATCGTTGTGGCCGGGGTCGGCTTCGGCGCCGGTCACCAGACGCGGGCGAAAGTCGCCCGGCGCGACCTCGTCGAGTTGCCAGGCGCAGAGTTCGGCCACCCGTCGCAGCTGCCGGTTGTGCAGTGGCTGGTGTTGCTTGATCCAGCGCGACTCGAGCAGCAGGGCGCCCAGTTCGCCGGCCGTTTCCTGCCAGTCTAGGCGGCGGACTTCCTGGGCGATGCGCAGCTCCCGAGCATCGCGCGTGCTGGCGGAAAAATGCGACAGCACGCGCTGGCGCAGGTTGATGCTCTTGCCCACGTAGAGCAGGGCGTCGTTCTCGCCGTAAAACAGATATACCCCGGGCGCTTCCGGTAAATCGTCGAGACAGTCCGGCGACAGATGGGGCGGCAGGCTCGGGCGCTTGAGCTGCTGTTGCACCGCTTCGCCGATGCGCCCGGCATCTACTTCGCGACCGACGGTTTGCCAGAACTGCCAGATCAGTTCGGCGTCGGCCAGCGCGCGGTGGCGTCCGGCGACCTGCAGGCCGTGGCGTTCGATCAGACTGTCGAGATTGTGTTTGTAGTGCTGCGGAAACAGATGTCGCGACAGCTTTACCGTGCACAGCACGTCAGCCTGGAAACGCTGGCCCAGGCGCTGGAAAGCATGGCGCACAAAGCCGTAGTCGAAGCGCGCGTTGTGGGCAATGAACAGGCGGCCCTGCAGGCGCAAGCCAAGCTCGGCCGCAACCTGGTCGAAGGTTGGCGCGTCCGCGACCATCTCATTGCTGATGCCGGTCATGTGCTGGATGAATTCGGGAATGCTGCGCTGCGGATTGATCAGGGTGTTCCAGCGGGTCACCGCGTCGCCATCGACCTCGACAATGCCGATTTCGGTGATGCGATCATGTGAGAAATTGGCACCGGTGGTTTCGAGGTCGATGAAGGCGAGACGGTTGGGGATCATGGTGGGCCTGACAGAGCCGGCAAGACGGCGGGGGAGGACAGCAGGCCGAAATTATCGCTCATCTCCAAGCACCGGAATGCCCCGCGTTTGCACAGACGGCTTGGTTCGGATCGAGTGGCTTACGGGCGTCGATTGCTTGCTTTGCACTTGTTCTCACCATAACAGCAACAGAATGCGGAAAATGGCAGATTGGAATTTGCAAAAGCAAGAAATGATGGTCGGGGCGAGAGGATTCGAACCTCCGACTCCTGCGTCCCGAACGCAGTACTCTACCAGGCTGAGCTACGCCCCGAGGCAGATGGTGGTGCCGGACACGATCCGTACACCTGGTTTGACGAACTAACGGGAACTACACAAACAATACGGTCAAAAACTACGGTCAACCGCGAAAGCCGCTAATTGTAGCAAAGCTGACTTGGAATTTGAATCAGGCAGGACAGAAATTGCCGCGTTGGCGGCCTGAACTTCTCGTTGCGCGACTTCGCGGGTGTATTGCAGGGCTTGCGTGTCCTTGATCGCAGCCAGCACGCTCTGGAATTCGGTCAGCCCACCGTGCTCGATGGCGTGGCGAATGCTTGCGGTCTGCTCGGGCGTGCCGTGCTTCATTGCATACAGGAGCGGCAGGGTGGGCTTGCCCTCGGCCAGATCGTCGCCGATGTTTTTGCCAGTCTTGAGGAAATCGCCGGAATAGTCGAGCACATCGTCGATCAACTGGAATGCCGTGCCTAGGTGCATGCCGTAACGCGCCAGCGCGTCTTTCTGGTCTTCGGTGCCGCCGCTGATGACGGCGCCAAGGCGTCCGGCTGCTTCAAACAGTTTTGCGGTCTTGTAGCGGATCACGCGCAGGTAATTGTCTTCGTCGATGTCGGGGTCGTGACAATTAAGCAGTTGCAGCACTTCGCCTTCGGCAATGGTATTGGTGGCATCGGACAGGATGCGCATGATCTCCATGTTGTCGACCGCAACCATCATCTGAAACGCGCGTGAATAGAGAAAGTCGCCGACCAGCACGCTGGCGGCATTGCCGAACAGGGCGTTGGCGGTTTCGCGACCGCGACGCAGTTCGGATTCATCCACGACGTCGTCGTGCAGCAAGGTCGCGGTATGGATGAACTCGACCACCGCCGCGAGGGTGTGGTGGGCGCTGCCCGAATAGTTGAAACAGCCGGCAGACAATAGAACCAGTGCCGGGCGCATCCGCTTGCCGCCACTGTTGATGATGTACTCGGACACCTGGCGAATAAGCGCCACGTCGGAATACAGGCTTTGGCGGATGACATGGTCGACGGCATGCATGTCGTCGGACAGATAGGATTGCAGGCTCTCCAGAGACACGATTTGGGTTATTCAGGCTTGTTATTAGGACAATCCCGCAATGGTATCAGTCTGGCCTGGCTTTTTCACAGCAGCTTGCCTTGATAAAGACTTGTCGAAGCGTTTGACTTACGTTGGGTTCGCCGCTAAAATCTCGCGCTTTCCCGGGTTCGTAACGGTTGGAGACCCCCATGTACGCAGTCATCAAAACCGGCGGCAAGCAATATCGCGTGTGCGCTGGCGACAAACTTAAAATTGAAAAGCTCGAGGCCGACGTCGGCAGCGAAATCACCTTCGACCAAGTGTTGATGGTGGGCGATGGTGCCGACATCAAAGTGGGTGCGCCAATGTTGCGCGGAGCCACGGTGACTGCCACGGTCCTGAACCAGGCACGCGGAGACAAGATCAAGATCTTCAAGATGCGTCGCCGCAAGCATTATCGCAAGAGCCAAGGTCACCGTCAGTACTTCACTGAAGTGCAAATCGGCGGCATTACCGCATAAGGAGTAGATAAATGGCACACAAGAAAGCAGGCGGTAGTTCGCGTAACGGCCGCGATTCAGAATCGAAGCGTCTGGGCGTGAAATGCTACGGCGGTGAGTTTGTTCTGGCTGGAAACATTATCGTGCGTCAGCGCGGTACCCAGTTCCACCCCGGTGATAACGTCGGTATTGGCAAGGATCACACCTTGTTCGCCAAGGCGGAAGGCACCGTGAAGTTTGAAGTCAAGGGCGCAGCCCGTCGCCGCATGGTCCGAATCGAGCCGCTGGTCGCTTGATTCGAGCCGGGGCCGATTCGGTCGCCATAAAAGCCCTGTCCGCCGGATGGGGCTTTTTTGTTTGTGCGGGGTAAATGTTGATTAGGAACACGCCAATATGAAATTCATCGACGAAGCAAAAATTCAGGTGATGGCCGGCAAGGGCGGCGATGGCAGCGCCTCGTTTCGCCGTGAAAAGTTCATACCCAACGGTGGACCGGATGGCGGCGATGGCGGACGCGGCGGCAGCGTGTTCGTGGTGGCCGACTGCAATATCAATACGCTGGTCGAGTTTCGCTACACGCGGATTTTCAAGGCGCAGAAAGGCGAGAACGGGCGCGGTGCCCAATGTTATGGAAAAGGCGGCGAAGACCTGATCGTACGTGTGCCGGTCGGCACGATTTTTACCGATATCAACAGCGGCGAGGTGGTGGCCGATCTGGCCGTCAATGGCCAGAAGATTTGTCTGGCCAAAGGCGGCAAAGGCGGGCTGGGCAACCAGCATTTCAAGTCCAGCACCAATCGCGCGCCGCGCCAGCACACCCTGGGTGAACCGGGCGAAGAATGGGAACTGGCTCTGGAGTTGAAGGTGCTGGCAGACGTGGGCTTGCTGGGCATGCCGAACGCGGGAAAATCGACTTTCATTCGCGCCGTGTCGGCAGCGCGCCCCAAAGTTGCAGACTATCCATTTACCACGCTCGCGCCGAATCTGGGTGTGGTGCGGGTGGACAGCGAACGCAGCTTTGTTATTGCCGATATCCCCGGCTTGATTGAAGGCGCTGCCGAAGGCGCGGGGCTGGGTCACCAGTTTTTGCGGCATTTGCAGCGCACTCGCGTGCTGCTGCATCTGGTCGACATTTCGCCACGCTGGGAAGAAGGCGATCCGGTGCATGAGGCGCGTGCAATCGTTGAAGAGTTGCGCAAATACGATCAGCAACTCTATGAAAAAACGCGCTGGCTGGTGTTGAACAAGATAGACATGGTGGACGAGGCGGAACGCGAGGTGGTGGTCGCGCAGTTCATCAAGGACTACGAGTGGTCGGGGCCGGTGTTTGCGATTTCGGCGCTGGAAGGCACGGGATGCACGGCCCTGACTTACGCGCTGATGGATTATCTTGGAGCCCAGGCTCCGCGCATTGCGGAAGAGCCCGAGACCGTTATCCCTGCCGTCGCTGATTGAAGCTTGGGGTCAGAATGTGAGCGGATCGTCGGCCTGCAGGGCTTCGCCGCCGACGCGCTTCCAGTCGTTTTCCAGCAGCGCAACCTGGTAACGCGCCCAGCGGGCGAATTCCAGCGGGGTGCAATGCCCTTTCTTGCGGCGGCAAACCCCCGCCACCCCCTTGAAATGAAAAACCGTGTCGCCGCTTTCGGCGTCCTGCGCGATGTCGGCAAGCTGACGCACGCCCCAGGTGCGCCCGTAGGCGCCGTTGCTGTAGAAGTATCCGATTTTCAGTTCGTCGAGGCTCATGTCGTGCGGGTTCAGGTCGTGAGGCGGCGGTAAATATCAGTCACTTTGATTGGCAATTGTCGCACGTCATCCAGAATGACGTAACGCGCGGCACCGTACATGTGCGGCAGGTAGTCGCGTGCGTCGCGGTCGAGCGTGATGCAGAAGGGGTGAATACCGGTACGCGCAGCTTCCTGCAGCGCCATGCGCGTGTCTTCTACGCCGTAAATGCCGCGATAGACGTCGAAATAGTCGTCCGGGCGGCCGTCCGAGAGCGTGATCAGCACGCGGGTCTTGGCCTCCACCTGGTTCAGCAGCTTGCTCATGTGGCGCAGTGCAAATCCCATGCGGGTGTATTCCTGCGGCCGAATGCCGGAAATGCGCGCCTTGACCTCGTCGTCGTAACGGTCGTCGAAGGTCTTGATGCGGAACAGCTCGCAGCGTTTGCGCGTAGTGCCGGAAAAGCCGTAGATTGCGTAGCGGTCACCCAATAGTTCCAGCGCCTCGCACAACAGGATCAGCGCTTCGCGTTCGGCTTCGTTGATCCAGCCCTGGGTCGAGCCGCTCATGTCAACCAAAAAAGCCACCGCGATGTTGCGTTCGGTCCGGTGCATGCGCTGGAACAGACGGTCGCTCATTTCGCTACCGTCGCGGGCATCGGCCAGCGCTTCGATCAGCGCGTCGAGATCGATTTCATCGCCCTGGGTTTGCCGCTTGTCGAGCCGGTTCTGGAAGCTGTCGTAAACCGGAGCGACGGTCTTTTCGCGCATCACGCACCAGTTCTTGCGGTAATGCTGGCGGCCATGATCCCACTCCGGATAGAGCACGGCGCCTTTCTCGTGATAGGTGCCCTGCCATACCGCATCGGGATCTTCGGGCTGGTCGAACACTCGGCTCGCATCGTATTCACCTTCGCCTGCCGGGGTGAGGTAGTCCGGCGGGATTTCGCCGAAATCAAGATAGATAGATGTCAACAGCTGCCTGACGCCTTCGGGCGGCGCAATGGGCGCATCGTCGAGGGTGATCTCAAAATCGAGTTGGCCATTTTCGTCCCGCGGCGTGATGTCGAATTCGGGTTCAGGTTCGGGCGCAGGAGGGGTTTCTGACTGCGTGGCCTGCTGTTCCACCAACAGCTCGGCGAGCTTGATGCGCAGCCGTGCTTTTTCCTTGTCGATGCGTGCGGCACGGGCGGCGGCAATGGCGTCCGGGCGCAAGCAGCCCTGATCCGAAAAGTGCGGGCACCCGGGTTCGGCATACGCTGAATCGAGCAGGGCCAGGCTATCGGCCACCGAAGCGTCGGATGCGGCGAGTCGGGCTTCAAACACGTGCCAGGCTGGAGATAGCGGCGCATCAAGCAGGCTGCGCAAGCGTTGCATCTCGCGATGCAAGCCGGGCAGCTCGCGCTTGATCTGCGCCGACAGCCGCAGAATTTCCAGCGCGTACAAATGATTCAGAGCGCGTTCGGGGTCGGCATACTGGGCGGTGACGGCAACCGGGTCGATGCGCAGCGTGCCGAAGCGGGTTTGCGCCCACAGCAGTGCCACCGTGACTTTGGCGAGTTGAAAATTATCGTCCTGATCGGACAGGGCTGCGATCAGTGGCGGCAACACGATGCGCTCACCGTCAGTCCAGGCCGCGTCGCCTTCTTCGATCCGCAAGCGGCGCCCAGACAAGCCGCAGACAAAGTTGCCCAGCACCGGCGAGATTTCTTCAAACAGTGCGCCGGCGGCATCGTTCTTGTGTTGCACAACGTCAAAGCTGTCGACCTGTTCCATCACGCGCAACGCGTTCTGCAGCCCGGTGCGGTCGAACACGTCGCAGGTGTGCAGCGCCCAGGCTTCGAGCAGGCGCAGTTCCATATGCGGCAGCAAGGCCGGCGCACGGCGGCCGAATTGCCAGGCCAGGGTGATGTGGGTGGAGGCGATGCGGCGAATCCAACCGAGGATGAAATCCTGCTCGTCGCGCGCGAGCCGGTCCAGTTCGATCGCGAGCTGGTCGACTTTGTAATACGTGAACTCGGTGTCCAGCCAGACGTGGAGGCTGGCCTCCATTTCGCCGGCAGTGAGCGGCGCCAACGCCATGATTAAAGCGACGCCATCAGAAGATCGAGGAGGAGAGTTCCTGGATGGCTTTCAGCATGTCGGCATCGTCGGTGACGGCCTGCGCCACGGCGGCCTTGCATGCCGAAACGGGGCTGACGCCATCGGCGATCAGTTTGCCGGCGTGTACCAGCAGCCGCGTCGACGCACCTTCCTCCAGCCCGCTGCCCTTGAGGTTGCGCGTCATCTGGGCGAAGCGCACCAGGTTGTCGGCGATGGCGTCGGAGACCCCGGATTCGGTGGCGACGATGCGGCGCTCCAGCGCGGCGCTGGGGTAGTCGAACTCAAGCGCGACGAAGCGTTGCCGGGTGGACTGCTTCAAGTCCTTGAGCACGCTTTGGTAGCCCGGGTTGTACGAAATCGCCATGCAGAACTCGGGTGGCGCTTCGACCACCTGGCCGAGCTTTTCCATCGGCAGATTGCGCCGATCATCCGCAAGAGGATGAATCACCACCATGGTGTCCTTGCGTGCCTCGACGATTTCGTCGAGGTAGCAGATGCCACCGCAGCGCACGGCGCGGGTGAGCGGGCCATCGACCCACACGGTTTCGCCGCCCTTGACCAGATAGCGTCCCACCAGGTCGGATGCGGTGAGGTCGTCGTGACACGAAACGGTGATGAGCGGGCGCTTGAGCCGCCATGCCATGTGTTCCATGAAGCGTGTCTTGCCGCAGCCGGTGGGGCCTTTCAGCAGCACCGGGATCTGCTGCCGGTAGGCGGCTTCGAACAACTGGATTTCGTCACCGACGGCCTCGTAATAGGGCTCTTTTTCGATCAGGTGATGGGCGGGGTCGAGGGTGCGTGCGTTCATGGCGGGGACGATCAAAAGCAGCCGGATTGCTGTTTTTTAGTTTCCAGGGATTTGATTTCCTGGTTCCATTTGTTCATTTGTTCCTGGGTGTATCCCTTGCGGCGAGCTTGATCCATCTTGTCAAAAACCGTTCCAAGCTTGTCGGTCAGGGCGTCGCATTGGCGTGCCGAAGCAGGCTTTGCAGGCTTGCCCGTAGCGGGGTGGGTGCTGACTTGGGGCGCTGTCACCGGAGCGGACGGCAAGGTTTTCACGGCTTTTGCCCGAACTGGCGGCTTGATCGGGTCGGGCAGGGGGATGGGATCGATTTCTACCGCGCGGACTTCGCGTGCGTTGCGACAGGGCAGATTGGAATAAGTCACCTGCCCCTGAGCATCGATGCATTTGTTCAGCGAGTCAGCGCCCGCACTGGTTGCCAGAACCAGTGCAATGCTGCCCATCATGATGGGATTGCGCATGGCTTAATGCTCACCCGAGTATTTATCGTCCTCGCGTACCATTTTTTGCTCGAGTTCCGCGGCCTGGTCTTGTTCAGCCAGGGCGCGACGACGCGCGACCCGCTTGTCGTAGGCACCCGGATGCTGTTTGACGAAATCCTCACCGAACAGGGCATGGCGCAAAAAATTGAGGCCGAAGTCGAGCAGGGCTTCGTCGTCGGCAATCAGCGTTGCCATGATTTCAACCGGGATGTCGTAGGTGTCGTTGAAGCTTGGGCTCATGACAAAGGCGCGAAAGCGATCCATGTCGTAGCTCGCCATGAAAAACAGCTGGTTCGACACCGGAGACGGCTTGCCGATGGTGGGGCCGGCCGACTTCCGCTTGACCACCAGCTGACGCCAGGCATGGGCCTTCTGGTCATATTCGACCACGCCCTGTTCGGCGCGGTATTGCTCGATGGTCTGGGTCTTGTCTTCAAAGTGGCCGAGGCAGTGCGATTCCCGCACCAGCGCATAGGCGCTGCGATCGACGTATTCATCGGAACGGCGCATGGTCAGCAGTGCCACCGGATAATAACGGCAGGCCGTGGGGCGGTCTTCGTAAACACCGCAGCCCTCGGGCGTCATGAACTGGCAGGCGGTGCCGCCTTCGACCGGATTCAGCTTGATGCCGGGCATGCCGTCCTTGTCC
>NCHD01000150.1 GCA_002257045.1 Hydrogenophilales bacterium 16-61-112
GGCGATCGCCGCGCTGTTGATGATGCATCGCATCGACGCGGTGATCGCCACCAACACCACGCTGGCGCGCGATGCCGTCGCCGGCCTGCCCAACGCGGCAGAGACCGGTGGCCTGTCGGGCACACCGGTGCGCGCGGCGTCCACCCAGGTGATCCGCACGCTGGCGCATCACCTGAAGAACGAAGTACCGATCATCGGTGTCGGCGGCATTCTGTCGGGCCAGGATGCAGCCGACAAAATCGCCGCCGGTGCCTCGCTGGTGCAGCTCTACACCGGCCTGATTTATCGCGGCCCGGACCTGATCAACGCATGCGTGAGGCAGCTTGGATGACCCCGATACGGATGCTGCTCACCCTGCTGCCCGTCCTGTTGGTCGCGGCTGCGGCTCACGCCCAGTCGCTGCAACAGCCGGTTCTCACCCATTTTGACCAGCCCGGCCTCAGTGCCGACCAGTTGGGCGTGATCGTCAACGACGACGACCCCGACAGTGTCGCCATTGCGGCGTACTACCGCGAAAAACGCAGCATCCCTGCCGCCAATCTGATTCATGTCCGGTTCAAGCCGGGCGACAGCAGCATGCGCCGCGAGGTATTCAGCGCACTCAAGCGCCGCGTCGATCGCGCCACCCCCAAAAGCGTTCAGGCGTTTGCGCTGACCTGGGCGAAACCCTTTCGGGTCGACTGCATGTCGATCACGTCCGCGTTCGCGTTCGGCTTCGACGCGGCGTATTGCGCCAGCAGCTGCAAACCCACCCGCCCCAGCCCTTATTTCAACAGCAATGTGGCGCGGCCCTACGCCACCTACAAAATCCGCCCGACCATGAGCCTGGCCGCTGCCAGCGTGGCCGACGCCAAAAAGCTGATCGACCGCGGGGTGGCATCCGACCACAGCAACCCGACCGGAACCGCCTATTTGTTGAGCACCTCGGACAAGGCGCGCAACGTCCGCGCCGCCGGTTTCGAGGCCTTGCGCCTGCAGATGAGCAGCATCATCCCGACCGAAATCGTGCAGGCCGACACGCTCGCCCGCAAAACGGACGTGATGTTTTATTTCACCGGCGTGACCCACGTACCTTCGCTCGACAGCAACACTTTTTTGCCCGGCGCCATCGGCGACCATCTCACCTCGGCCGGCGGCGAGTTGTTCGGCGGCTCGCAGATGAGCAGCCTCAAATGGCTGGAAGCCGGAGCAACCGGCAGCTACGGCGCGGTGGTCGAGCCGTGCAATTACCCAAACAAGTTCCCCATTCCCGGCGTGGTGATGGCGCACTATTTAATGGGCGAAACCCTGATCGAGGCATACTGGAAAAGCGTACAGATGCCGGGCCAGGGCATTTTCATCGGCGAGCCGCTGGCGCGCCCGTTTGCCGGCGTGACACAACACGCTGGTGACGGTAGCTTCACCCTGTCGGCGCGCCTGATTACGCCCGGCCTGTATGACGTGCAGGCTGCGCCGTCGATGATGGGGCCGTATCGCACGGTCGCCCGCCTGCCGGTCGGCTGGGGTACCCGCGAACTCAAGCTCGGCAAGGCGCCGCCGGCGTATTACCGCTTCAATCGCCGCGCCGAGCCTGCGGCACGCTAAGTCCCGACCTTCCCCACCGCAGCAGCCTGGCCCGGGCTGCGCTATTCATCCCATGCGAGGCACGTCATGCACATCGGCATCCCCAAGGAAATCAAGAACCACGAATACCGGGTCGCGCTCACGCCCGAGGGCACGCGCGTCCTGACCGAGGCAGGCCACCGCGTCAGCGTCGAGACCGGTGCGGGAACTGCGGCCGGATTTGACGACGCAGCCTACCGCGAGGCCGGCGCGCGCATCGTGTCCGGCGCGGCCGATGCCTACGCGGCGGACATGGTGGTGAAGGTCAAGGAACCGCAGTCGGCCGAAGTAGCCGCCCTGCGCAACGGCCAACTGCTGTTCTGCTACCTGCACCTGGCCGCCGCGCCGGAACTGGCGCACCAACTGATGGCGCGCGGGGTGACGGCGATTGCGTACGAAACCGTGAGCAAGCCCGGCGGCGTGCTGCCGCTGCTGCAACCGATGTCCGACATTGCCGG
>NCHD01000151.1 GCA_002257045.1 Hydrogenophilales bacterium 16-61-112
GCCTGGGACGACGGCTATCGTGCCGACGGCGGTCCGCGCCGGTACGGCATGGGGCCCGGAATGATGGGGGGCGCGGTGCCCGGCCAGGGATTGGGCATGGGCATGTACCACGGGATGATGGGCCAGTACGGCGCGGGGATGCCGGGGATGGGCGCAGGGATTGGCTTCGGCATGACGCCCCCTGATCTGACGTCCGAACAGTCGCAGAAGATCGACCAGCTGCAACAAGAGGCCTTGGCGCGCAACCGCGGCCTGTCACAGCAGCTTTGGGCTGCACACGACACACTCAACCGTTTGCATATGAACGAAAAGCGGGACTGGGACGCGATTCGCGCCGCCTCACAGAAACTGTTCGATCTTCAGCGCCAGCAACTCGACTCAGCGATCGACCTGCAGCAAAAAATCGACGGTGTGCTGACGGATAGCCAGCGACGGGACATGGCGCGTTCCTGGCGGGGCCATGGAGGATAGGCGCGCAATAAATCCCCCTCCAGCAGCTAGCCGCAGACAAGCGTCGATCAGATTCGACGACAGATGACGGAGAGGCAGATGGACGAACACGCCGGCCACGCACACGCAATGGAGAGCCCGCCTCCTGGAGACGGCAAACACGCTGCCCACACGCAAGCGCAAGGAGGAGAGGCGCGGAAGCACGGCGGCCATGACCACGCCCATATGGTGGCGGATTTCAGACGACGCTTCTGGATTTCGCTGGCGCTGACGGTTCCCATCCTGGCCTTGTCCTCCGGCCTGTGGGAGATGCTCGGCCTGGCGGCGCCGGTGGCGTTTCGCGGCGACGCCTATGTGCTGTTCGGCTTCTCCAGCATCGTATTCTTCTATGGCGGCTGGCCGTTCCTGAAGGGCTTCGGCGAATGAAATCGGTGCTCGGCGCCTCCGGCGCACTCGAAGCCCTGGTGCGGCTCCTTCCTGCCGAAGCGCACCGCGTGCAGTCTGACGGCAACACCGAGGACATCCCCGTCAGCGACGTCGCCCCCGGCGACCGCATATTGGTGAAGCCGGGCGAACGCGTGCCCACCGACGGCATCATCGTTTCCGGCCAGACCAGCCTGGATGAATCCATGCTCACCGGGGAATCGAAGCCGGTGGAAAAAGGCGAGGGCGCCGAGGCCATCGGCGGCTCGGTCAACGGCGAAGGCGCGATCACCCTCGAAGTCAAGAAGACCGGCGGGCAGACCTATCTGGCGCAGGTCATGGACATGGTGCGAAAAGCCCAGGAATCGCGCTCGCGCAGCCAGGACCTGGCCAACCGGGCGGCCGTGTGGCTGACCGCCATTGCGCTCGGCGGCGGCTTCGCCACCCTGTTCGTGTGGCTGACACTGGGACGCGATTTCGCCTTCGCCATGGAGCGCGCCGTCACCGTGATGGTGATTGCCTGTCCCCATGCCCTCGGCCTCGCCGTGCCGCTGGTCGTTGCGGTGAGCACCAGCATGTCCGCCTCGCATGGCCTGCTCATCCGCGACCGCGCGGCATTCGAGCGGGCGCGCAACCTGGGGGCCGTGGTGTTCGACAAGACCGGCACCCTGACCGAAGGCCGCTTCGGCGTCAGCGACATCGTGCCGCTGGGCGAGCTGGACGAGACCGCCTGCCTGCGCCTGGCCGCTGCGCTGGAGAGCCAGTCGGAGCATCCCATCGCCGCCGGCATCGTGCGCACGGCCAAGGAACGCCAGCTGGAATGGCCGCAGGCCAGCGACTTCAAGAACCTGACCGGCCGTGGCGCGCAGGCCGTGGTCGAAGGCCGGGAAATAAAAATGGTGAGCCCGGGCTATCTACGGGAACAGGGCATCCAGGTCCAGCACCCCAAACTCGAAGCGCTCGCCGCCGAAGGCAAGACCACCATCTTCCTGCTGGTGGACGGCCGCGCTGCCGCCGTGTTCGGACTGGCCGACGTGGTGCGCCCGGAATCGAAAGCGGCCATCGCGCGGCTCAAGGCCATGGGCATCCAGTGCATGATGCTCACCGGCGACTCGCAAGCGGTGGCGCAAACGGTTTCAAGGCAACTGGATCTGGACGATTTCTTCGCCGAAGTGCTGCCGGAGCAAAAGGCGGAGAAGATCCGCGAAGTGAAGGCCCGCGGCCTCACCGTGGCGATGGTCGGAGACGGCGTGAACGATGCGCCGGCACTGGTGGAGTCCGACCTGGGCGTGGCCATCGGCGCCGGGACCGACGTCGCGATCGAAGCCGCCGACATCGTGCTGGTGAGCAACAACCCGGAAGACGTGGCGGCAATACTGGGGCTGTCGCGCAAGACCTACGGCAAGATGGTCCAGAACCTGATCTGGGCCACCGGCTACAACGCCTTTGCGATTCCACTCGCGGCCGGCGTGGCGGCCCCTTGGGGTTTGCTGCTGACCCCGGCAGTGGGGGCCGTGCTGATGTCGGCGAGCACCGTGATCGTGGCGATCAATGCCAAGCTGTTGGGGCGGGGCGGGATGCCCGCCGCGGCCCATGCAGAAGGCCGCTCATAAATGGCAATCCATCATTGTGCGATGGCAATCGGCAGCACCGATTTTGTATTGAGCGGCGAGAGCGGGGAGGGTTGATTTTTGAGCATCAAGCATATAGCGGTTGCTGGAGACGCCGTCGTCATCACATATGACTTGTTGCAGACGGCCGCCGTACAGATTGAAGCACGCATTAGGTTCGGAAAAGGCTAGCCACGCACGAAGGTCACTTCATGAAAACGTGACGATCGAAATCAAAGGGCTGTTGTCGGGCGCTGAGTGCGCACGGCATCGAGAAGCAGCTCCTGAGGCTCACAGCCATTCGACAACCAAGCACCCACGCGCTCTGCCTCCAGATCGCTGTAACAATTCCTCTTGACCATGGTCCCGACTCCAAGGTTTAGACTACCGGTCAATGAAGGAGTCAGTCATGCGCACCATCGGAAAACTCGCACGCGAAACCGACGTCACGGCCGACACGGTTCGTTATTACGAGAAGGAGGGTCTGCTCGCGCCTGCCACCAAGACCGGGGCCGGCTATCGTCTCTATGACGAGGATGCCGTGCGGCGCCTGCGTTTCATCAGGCAGGCGCAGCAGTGCGGCTTCAGCCTGTCGGAAATCCGGGAACTGCTGACCCTGAAAAACAGCGACGCGGCCTGCTGCAAGGACGTCAAGAGCGTGGCCATCGCCAAGAAACTGCAACTGGAACACAAGATCCGCGCGCTGCAGGCCATGTCCGGCGCGCTTTCCGGGCTGATCGCCATCTGCGATGACGAGACCCGTCCGCTGGACGAGTGCCCCATCCTCGCGGCACTGGAAAACAGCATGGCCAAACAAGGCAAAGGAGAAAAACGATGATCAAGATCGAAGTGTTTTCCTCGCCGGGCTGCGGCAAATGCGGCCAGGCCAGGACCATGCTCAAGGCGGTCGCGGAAGAGTTGGGCGCGGACAAGGTGCAGTGGCGCGACGTGAACATCCTGGAGGAAATGGATTACGCCGTGGACCTCGGCGTGATGGTGTCGCCCTCCATCGCCATCGACGGAAAACTCGTGTTCGCGTCGCTGCCCAGTGCCGGCAAACTGCGGGCGGAACTCGAAAAGCGGCTCCAACAGGGACATGCAGCATGAGCACCTTGTTGCTCGTGACGGCGGCGGGGCTGGGTCTGCTGGCCTTTTTCGAACCCTGCACCATCGCCACGCATACCCTGTTCGCCGCCCGCAGCAGCCATGACGTGGCGCGCCAGCGTCGCGCGGCGCTCGCCCAACTGGTCCTTTCGCGAAGCGCCTTGCTGGCAGGCCTCTTCGGCGCCGCTGCCGCCATCGGTCTCGACGGGCTCTCCGCGCCACAGGCGGCGCTTATGCTCGGCATCATCGGCGCGGTCTATCTGGTGACCCGCCGGGTTTATCTGCCGGTTCCCCATCTCGAATTCTTTCGCCT
>NCHD01000152.1 GCA_002257045.1 Hydrogenophilales bacterium 16-61-112
TGGTTGCGCAAGCCAAGTCGAATCAGGTCAATCTTGCCCAGGTTGAGCCGGCTCGCCTGGCACGCCTGGTGGGCAAGGAGATCAAGCATCAGGGCGTGGTTGCACGCGTGAAGCCGGTTCAACTCAGCCATTCGCTTGACGATATTCTGGAAAGCATCAAGGGTGCACCGTTGCTGCTGATCCTCGACGGCGTAACGGATCCCCACAATCTGGGGGCAATTTTGCGTTCTGCCGATGCCTTTGGTGTGCATGCGGTCATTGCACCGAAGGACAACGCAGTCGGCATCAATGCCACCGTCGAGAAGGTGGCTTCTGGCGCAGCAGAAACCGTGCCCTACATCATGGTGACCAACCTCGCTCGCACCATCGAAGAGCTTAAAGAGCAAAACATCTGGGTGATTGCCGCAGATATGGAAGGCGACCAGACTTTGTCTGGTATCGATGCTAAAACCGGCATTGCCTGGGTGCTGGGTTCGGAAGGCGAGGGCATTCGGCGCCTGGTCAAACAAAGCTGCGATCAGGTTGCACGGATCCCGCTTGGCGGGACAGTCGAAAGTCTCAATGTTTCGGTATCGGCGGCATTGTGCCTGTATGAGACAGTCAGGCAGCGCGGTCAGGGCGGGTGAAGCTGCCCGAAGTGATGGGTTGATCTGAAATGGGAGGGGCGCAGCCAATCAAGGTTTCAGGCCCTGAACGTGCGTTTGTCTTTGCTTTGTCCTTATCTGCCATCAGGCTGCTCTTGCCAAGAGCGGGTGCGACCTTCATACTGATTGACCGGACGGGTCTTTTGGTTTGCCTTTGGTTTGCCTTTTTCCTGGCGATCTTTACTGACATCCGCCACTCGGCGCGGTTGCTGCGGTTCTCATTGCGATCTTACGCATCCCCAGCGCTGGCGCATGGCTCGCCGCGTTATCGGCTTATCACTCAAGGAACACAACTATGGCGAAAGAAGAACTGGTAGAAATTGAAGGCGTTGTAAACGAGGTGCTGCCGCAAACGCGCTTTCGGGTTACGTTGGACAATGGTGTTGAAATCATTGCCTATGCTTCCGGCAAAATGCGCAAGCACCGCATCCGCATTCTGACCGGCGACAAGGTCACCATTGAAATGTCACCTTATGACCTGACCAAGGGCCGCATCAATTTCCGCCATAAGGACACGCACGTTCAATCGCCGATGGCCCCCAGAAAATACAAGTAATGGCCGGTTGAACGGGTATCGTTCATTTGTCTTTGTATCAGATCTGCATTCCGTTGTGCGAGCCGAGTCCTGCAAGGAACTCGACTCCTGACTGCTTACCCCCGCACTTTTCGATAAGCCTCAAGCAAGCGTTGATGGATCGCGCTGCCTTCAAAGTTGTTGCCTAGCGCACTCAGTCCGAAAAACCGTTTGTCCTGATTGAACAGGGAGAAAGCGTGCTGCAGCGTTTCCCGCCCGTATAACAGCGCGAGTGCCGGTTCAAACTGACTGGGATCGGCTAGTTGGACGAGGTCGGCAATACAGCGATAGACCTTCAGGCGTGCCTCGCTACGCTGCCCATATTGTGCGATCCAGGTGCAGCCTTCAAGAATGGCTTCATCGTCACCAATCGCCAACGCAAGCAGCAGTTTGATTTCACCCACACGAATGTCGGTCCACGGCGACTCGGGATCGGGTGCAAGACCGATCAGAACCGTCACCAGCCGGTCATCCGCCAGTTCAAGCTCATCAATCAAATCAAGCAGGTCGGCGCATTCGTCGTCCGTCAGGTCGGGCAGGCGTGACAGCGCGGGGCGGACCCGGTTGCCGACGCTGTTGTTCTCGAACTCGAGTTCCTCGACCGGATAAATCTCCGACATCCCGGGTACCAGAATGCGGCAGGCGTAGACGCCGAGATGGGTAAAGTCGGCGATATAAATTTCGTGTCCCACCTGGTGCAGCGCGTTGACCGACCACGCATAGTCTTCTTCGGTTGTCGTGCCGAAATTCCAGTCGACAAATTCGTAATCCGGCGTGTTGCGCAGGAACTTCCAGCGCGCGGCCCTGAAGCAGTTCGGTCAGCGCGCGTTCCAGTGCCACTTCGAAGCGCGGGTGCGCACCAAAGCTGGCGAAGCACCCTTGATCTTGCGGGTGCAGCAAGGTCACGTTCATGACCGGATAGTCGCCGCCGAGCGAGGCGTCTTTCACGATGATGCCGAAGCCGGCTTCGCGCAAACCGCGGATGCCGGCAGCGATGTGTGGATAACGGTTGATCACGGCTTCCGGCACATCGGGCAGGCAGATGCCTTCTTCGATGATGCGGAACTTGATATGGCGTTCGAAGATTTCAGCCAGGGCCTGGGTGCGCGCCTCCATCAGCGTGTTGCCAGCCGACATGCCGTTGCTGACGTACAGGTTGCCAATCAGGTTGACCGGAAAATAGACCGTTTTGCCATCGCTCAGACGCTGATAGGGAATGGCACATATGCCCCGTTCCGAATTGCCAGAATTGAGGTCGACCAGCTGGTCGGCACGCACGTTGCCGTCCGGGTTGTAGAACGCGTGCAGCTCCGGGGTGAGGAGTTCGTCGGGCCAGGTTTCGCCGTCCAGCGGGACCCAGCGCTCATCGGGCGTGTGGGTGTATTCGCGTTCAGCCAGCGTCTTGCCCAGGTAAAAGTGCGTCCAGAAGTAATTGGTCGACAGCCGCTCGAAGTATTCACCCAGCGCGCTCGCCCGCGCTGCCAGCTCGGTCGCGCCCTTGCCGTTGGTGAAAAGCAGGGGGCAGTCGCGGTCGCGGATATGAACCGACCACACGCCTTCCACCGGGTTGAGCCAGGAGCGTTCCTCGATATGGAAGCCAATTGCCAGCAGCCTGGATTGCAGCGTGGCAATCGACGCTTCGAGTGAAGCGTCCTTGCCGGGAATGAAATGTTCGGTGGTGGACATGGGCGAGCCTGAATTCTGAGCAGGCGACAGCATAAGCGATGCGTCAAGCCGGGGATGCAGTCTGCTGCTCAAATTCCGCAACAACCCGTGTCAATCGGCTGGCTTCCTGCTCTTCCACCTGCGACATGAGGCGTGCCAGATGCTTTTCGTCACCCACCGGAAAATACCCAGGGTAATCCACTCCCAGCATGCCGATGTTGCCGGACATCCGTGATGCCAGCACCGGCACATCGGCCGCCAGGGATTCGCAAATGACATTCGCTCCGCCTTCCATGAGCGAACTGATGACCATCAGATGCGCTCGGGACAGATGCTTGAGCACGGCTTGATGCGGTACCGCTCCACCCCAGTGCCAGCGCGGCAGTTTGCCCTGCGTCAGTCGGGCGGTATCGGCCATTGCCTCACTCAAGGCATCACCAAAATGGGTGACCTGAATGCGTGAGCTTTCGGGTAACAGTGCGCTGGCCCATGCCGTCCGGAATGGATCCTTTTCTTCACGCAGATGGCCGATCACCAGCACCTCGAATCGGTCGCTGGCAGCCGGCTTGTGGGGATTGTCGGGCGAAGACTGGTAGATCACGCGTGTCTTGGCAGCCAGGTGCGGGGCGAGCTCATCGACGCCGCGTTCCTGCAGCACGATGAGGCGGTGCGCAAGCTCCAGCGCCTGTCGGGCGTCGGCGTTGTCGCGGATATCCCGGTATAGATCCGTGCCGGTCAGCGCCAGCAACAGCGGTCGATCGGGAAACCGCTCGGCGTAGG
>NCHD01000006.1 GCA_002257045.1 Hydrogenophilales bacterium 16-61-112
TCTTCGTCAATGATGACGACGGGAAAGCGAAAGCGCATGGCGGAACCTTTGGAAGGTCGTAAGAAAGACGCGGATTGTACGACCTGGAAGTTAAAACCTTATCTACGTCAGATTTTTGGCAGAGTAACGCCCATCTGGCCTTGATATTTACCGCCGCGATCCTTGTATGAGACTTCGCACTCCTCATCGGATTCGAGAAACAGCATCTGTGCAACGCCTTCGTTGGCGTAAATGCGCGCGGGGAGTGGCGTGGTATTGGAAAATTCGAGGGTCACATGACCTTCCCACTCAGGCTCGAGCGGTGTCACATTGACAATAATGCCGCAGCGGGCATAGGTACTTTTGCCCAGACAAATCGTCAAGACACTGCGCGGAATACGGAAATATTCCACGGTGCGCGCGAGCGCAAAGGAGTTAGGCGGGATGATGCAGGAATCACCTTTGACTTCGACGAAAGAATTGGGATCAAACGCTTTGGGGTCGACGATCGTGCTATTTATGTTGGTGAACAGCTTGAATTCGTCCGCACAACGCACGTCGTAGCCGTAGCTAGATGTGCCGTACGAAACAATCGAGCGGCCGCCGACCGCTTTGACTTGACCGGGTTCAAATGGCTCGATCATGCCGTGATCTGTCGCCATGCGACGGATCCAGCGGTCGGACTTGATGCTCATCAGGTATTGGAAATCACAATACTGGGGAACTTTGCAGAGTGGTCGACAGCGGTTTCGCCAATCTTGACGGCAACGCGACGTGCAATCTGCTTGTAGATATCGGTCACGCGACCGTCCGGGTCGGACACGACTGAAGGTTTGCCGGAATCGGTATCAGCACGGATGGCGCCGTCCAGAGGCAACGCACCAAGGAATTCCACGCTGTAGTCCTTGCACATGCGCTCGCCGCCGCCTTCACCGAAGATGCGCTCCTCGTTGCCGCATTTCGAACAAATATGCAGGCTCATGTTCTCCACTACGCCAATGATCGGAATACCAACTTTCTCGAACATTTTCAGACCTTTGCGCGCATCGATCAAGGCGATGTCCTGCGGCGTGGTCACAATCACCGCGCCAGTCACCGGCACGCGTTGTGCAAGCGTCAACTGGATATCGCCGGTTCCGGGCGGCAGATCGACCACCAGATAGTCAAGGTCTTTCCAGTTGGTATTGTTCAGCAACTGCTCCAGTGCCTGGGTAACCATCGGGCCGCGCCAGACCATGGGTGTTTCGACGTCGATCAAAAAGCCGATCGACATGGCCTGAATGCCATGCCCCATCAGCGGATCCAGATTCTTGCCGTCAGTTGATTCAGGCTTGTCGGTAATGCCGAGCATGGTTGGCTGCGAGGGCCCGTAAATATCGGCATCCAGCATGCCTACGCTAGCGCCTTCGGCCGACAGCGCCAGGGCCAGGTTGACAGCGGTGGTCGATTTGCCGACGCCGCCCTTGCCAGAGGCAACCGCGATGATGTTTTTCACGCCCGGGATCAGCTTGACGCCGCGCTGTACGCTATGCGACACAATCTTGAAGCTGACGTTGGCAGTCACGTTGGTGACACCCTCGATAGCCTTGATAACGCCTTCGACTTGTTGCTTGATGCTGTCCAATTGGCTCTGTGCGGGATAGCCCAAGAGGATGTCCAGCGACACTGCGCCGCCATCGATCTTGATGTTGCGAGCGGATTTGGTCGAGATGTAATCTTTTTGGGTATTCGGATCAATCAAGGCTTGTAGTGCGGTTTGCACCTGAAGTTCGGACACGGCCATATTTGCTCCAGCGGGTTTATAAGTAGTCGCGCATTTTAACGAATTCCGTCTAAATAGGTGCGACTCAATTTGACTTGTACAAAGGAAATGTGCGGGATTCCATGCCGTTTATAAGGACATTAACGACATTTGCCTGCTGTCAATACGGCAGGGGCCACTAGCGGGGCTTGACGTAGTGCGCGATCAGCACGGCCTCGGGCACGTTCAGACGGATCGCGGCGGCAAGCTCGCTGATTGCTCCCTGGCGGGGGCGCAAGGACACCCACAATAAATTCAGCTTCAGGTTGAGGTCGGCAAACACCACATCCTGATGCAAAGTCAGAATCGCCTGGATCCCCCGCGAGACCCGCTCAATCTCGATGGGCGGGCGACTGCGCAGGCGGGGGATCAGCATCATGAAATCGGTAAGACGCTGCCCTGCGCTGTCATGCGTGGGGGCGATTTGCCACAGAGGCAAACCGGGCTGGGCTGCCGGGTTGACTGTCAGCGTAGTGGAGGCATAGGCACAAATTTTCATCACACCTCCACTGCCCCTGTCTCAGGGCTTGAGTTGCAAGTCCAGCGCCGCGCCCCGACGATCATAGGGCCGACGCGGCGGCTGCCGTACATGGCGCACATCTTTATGCAGATATCGCTCTAACTCCTCAAGCGCAAGCCGGTACACCTCACGCTTGAAATCAACCACCGCATCGGTTGGCACCCAATATTCATTCCAGCGCCAGGCGTCGAACTCCGGATGGCTGCTGGCACGCAACGCGACATCGCAATCACGGCCCGTCAATCGCAGCAGAAACCAGATTTGCTTCTGGCCGCGATACAACCCGCGATTATCGCGACGCGTCCAGTGCGTCGGCACGTCATAACGCAACCATTCACGCGTGCGCCCCAGGATGCGGACATGCTGGGGCAACAACCCTACTTCTTCCTGCAATTCCCGGAACATGGCTTGTTCCGGCGTTTCTCCGGCGTTGATACCACCCTGGGGAAACTGCCAGGCGTGCTGATTAATGCGTTTGCCCCAGAAGACCTGGTTGTTCGCATTGCACAGGACAATGCCTACGTTCGGGCGGTAACCTTCTCGGTCGATCATGGCCGCCACCATCAGTAAAGTTTGATTGCCTGTATTCTTTCACACCCACCGGAAATTGCAAACCGGACGCGACGCAAAACATGTCATTACCCATTGTTTATATTGACTTAAACGGTTTAAAAAGTGTTTTCGATCAGGCAGGCACGGGCACCCGGTGCTTGCTTGTGATGGGGTCAGTCGATCAGTGGCGCAATGTTTGCAGCCCACTGAAAATCTCTCGCAAAGCCTCGCAGATCAAGTCCGTAACGGGTTGACAGTTCTGCCAGCCGTGGGCGGATGGCATCTAGCCGCTGCAGCGCGCCTGGTTCAGCAAATGCAAACACGATCACATTGGTTTTGCTCTGCACCGACAACCAGCCCACCTCGCCGTCGAATGCGCGCGTCAGGCGCGCAAAATATTCGGCAAAATCGCTGTCACGCCCCCACAAGTTCACCACCAGCACCCCACCCGGCCGCAATGCGCGACGACAGGCCGCATAAAATGTCTGTGTCGCCAGGGCTTCCACCTGGTTGCCTGAATCAAAACCGTCAAGCAGGATGATGTCGGCGCTGCTGGCGTGCTGGCGCATGTAGAGAGCGCCATCCGCTTCCACTACAGTCAGGGTTTCATCGTCCGGTGGCACCTCGAAATGCGCGCGGGCAGCGGCAATCACCCGGGGATCGATTTCCACCGCTGTAATGCAGGTCTGCGGGCGCTGCTTACGGATGAACTTGGCCAACGAACCGCCACCAAGGCCGATCATCAACACCTCCGCCGGCGTCGGATTGAACATCAGAACTGCCATCATCGCGCGGGTATAGGCCAGTTCAAGGTCCCACGGCCGGGTGATCCGCATCGCGCTCTGGATCGCGCGGCTGCCCAGATGCAGCACGCGCATGCCACGTTCCTCGGTCACTTCCAGCCCGGCATCGTCTGCCCGACGTTTGCCTATTTTCAAGCGCATGGCCATTTCATCCCCAAAATCGAGCGCGAAAGATTACACGTCCGCGCGGTAAAATTCCGCCCTTCGTAATTTTTTGCCCTGTTTCCCCATGCGCGCCAGCCAGTTTTTCATTTCCACCACCAAAGAAGCCCCTTCCGATGCCGAACTGATCAGCCACAAACTGATGTTGCGCGCCGGCCTCATCAAGCGACTGGGGTCGGGCTTGTACACCTGGATGCCGCTGGGCTTGCGCGTGCTGCGCCGGGTTGAGGCGGTAGTGCGAGAAGAAATGAACCGCGCGGGCGCGATCGAACTCCTGATGCCTGCCGTGCAACCAGCCGAACTGTGGCAGGAAACCGGGCGCTGGGCCGTTTTCGGGCCGCAGATGCTGAAAATCAAGGATCGCCACGAGCGGGATTTTTGTTTCGGCCCCACCCATGAAGAGGTCATCACCGACGTCGCTCGACGCGAGATCAAAAGCTACCGGCAATTGCCCGTCAGCTTTTATCAGATCCAGATGAAATTCCGCGACGAAATCCGCCCGCGTTTCGGCGTCATGCGCGCACGCGAATTCCTGATGAAGGACGCCTATTCCTTCCATGCCAGCCGCGATAGCCTGATCGACACCTACCAGACTATGTACGCAGCCTACACCCGCGTATTCACCCGGCTGGGCCTGACGTTCCGCGCTGTGGCGGCCGACACCGGCGCCATCGGCGGCTCGGGTTCCCATGAATTCCACGTGCTGGCCGATTCCGGCGAAGACCTGATCGCCTACTGCCCGGAATCGGACTACGCAGCCAACGTCGAACTCGCCGAGGCACTCGCCCCCGCCACGCCGCGTGCCGCGCCTGCGGAAACGCTGCACGAAGTGGACACACCGAAACAAACCACCTGCGAAGACGTTGCCGCCCTGCTCGACCTTCCGCTTACCCGCACCGTCAAGCTGATTGCGGGCATGGTGGGGGGCGATGCGGATGAGCAGATGGTCATTCTGTTGCTGCGCGGCGACCACATGCTGAACGAAGTCAAACTGGGCAAACTGGACGGCATGGCTGAATTCCGGCTGGCGAACGAGGCCGAAATCCGCGCTGCATTTAATTGTCCTCCCGGTTTTCTGGGGCCTGTCGGCATCGACCGCGCCAAAATGCGTGTCATTGCCGACCGCACGGTTTCCGCAATGAGCGATTTTGTCTGTGGTGCAAACAAGCCCAAATTCCACCTGGCCGGGGTCAATTTCGGACGCGACCTACCGGAACCGGATTTTGTAGCCGATATAAGAAATGTCGTCCCAGGCGACCCCAGCCCCGATGCCAAGGGAAGCTTGCAGTTGTGTCGTGGGATCGAGGTTGGACACGTGTTCCAGCTTGGCAACAAATATTCGCTGGCGATGAACGCGACCTATCTGGACGAGGCAGGCAAGGCGCAGGCGATGGAAATGGGCTGCTATGGTATAGGGGTGTCGCGCATCGTCGCTTCAGCCATCGAACAGCACCATGACGACCGCGGCATCATTTGGCCAACGAGCATGGCACCTTTCTTGCTGGTGATTGTGGCCATTGGTTACGGCAAGAGCGAGATGGTTAAAACGGCAGCTGATACTTTGTATGCTGAACTGACCGCAGCCGGGTTCGATGTTTTGCTGGACGACCGTGACGATCGCCCTGGCGTGATGTTTGCCGATGCCGAACTGATCGGCATTCCGCACCGCGTGACGGTGGGCGAACGCGGACTGAAGGATGGCGTCATCGAATACCAGCCGCGCCGGGCAGCAGCCGACCAAAGTGGCGAAGCGCAAAAAATCGCGCTCGCTGACGCGAAAAAATTTTTGACTGGACTGTTGGAGCACTGACATGAATAAAGCAACGCACATCGGACTGCTGATTGCCACCCTGCTGCTGGCGCCGGCCACCTACGCAGGCGGCCAGCGCGAAGAAGCCCTGTCAGCCAATGTGCGCTCGTCGCTGCAGCGGGGACTGGCCGACACGCCGATCACGCGTACCGCTTTTTCCAATGTTGCTGATGAAACCGCCTGGCTAAAAGAAATGTCGCGTCGCTTGGCCAAGCGCATGCCGGACGAAGCCGAGCGTCTCGAATTCCTGACCACACTGCATTGGGAAGCCTCGCGCGCAGGCGTCGATCCGCAACTGTTGCTCGGCCTGATTCAGGTTGAAAGCGGCTTCCGCAAATATGCCGTTTCGCCGGTCGGCGCCCGCGGCTACACCCAGGTGATGCCATTTTGGGTCAAGGCAATCGGCAACCCCGAACACAATCTCTTTCAGTTGCGTACCAACTTGCGCTACGGCGCCCTGATCCTGCGCCATTACATCGATATCGAACGCGGCGACCTGTATCGCGCGCTTGGCCGCTTCAATGGCAGTCTTGGACGGCCGGAATACCCCAACCTCGTGGTGGGTGCATGGAAACGCCATTGGGAATTCGAGCCCGCCACCCGCTCGGCCCACCGCACCACTGCTTCGCGCAGCTAGGCGAGCCAGTTCCAGTCCTGCTTTATTCCGCAGCCTTGCATAATCGGCGCTGACACGGAGTCAGTGCCCCTGCTTCCCCCTGTCAGGTTTTCAACTGACTGCCATCGCCTCGTCGAATCAAAGCATGACGGCCGCAAACTGGTACGGGGGAAAACGCAACAAACACGCTAAAAATCAACAAGATGGAATTCTCCACCAGCCATGGCACGGCCTATGCAGGTAGTAAAGGAAGGCAGGACAACGCCTGCTTACTTTCAAGGAGACAAGCATGGAAATGAACATGCAATTGAGCCGCACCGACAAGGGGCAAGATGAGATTTTCAACCTGGGTCACACGCTGCGGCCCCGGTTTCGCCAGATTCTGTTTAGCGTCGGCGGTGGCATCTCGTTCGGCGAGCTCTGCCGCAAAATGCCCAACTGTGCCGAACTGGAAAAAATGGTGGACGATCTGCTGCAAAACGGTTTTATCCAGGCATTGCGAAACTAGCGTGACGTCACGCAACACATGGCGGATAGATTCATCCTGGGTTTTTGCGTGCGTATTCAGCGGTTAATTGCTTGATCACCTTAGCCTGCAACGGGCCTGAAGGCAGACGCAACACAGACTGACGGCCACAATCCGGGAACCATCTGCCGTCAGGACTTGCCTTACTAAAACCCGCATGGGCAATGACAAGCGTGATTTGTGCGGTATCGTTCCGACAGCCTGTTCGGTGAAGAACCGGTCTACCCCTTCAAGGGATGCCCTGTTCCGGATGCCTCGCCGTCTATCCACAGCGCGATGGACAAACTTGTGGGCGCGGCAGAAACGCAGCGTGCATACCTCTTTTACGTTCACGAAAGGAACCTCCGCATGGCGACCCCTCCCCTCGATTCGACCCATCCCTCATCTGATCTTTCGACCCGACCCGACCGCGCCGAGGCCGAAAACGCGGTGCGTACCCTGATCCGCTGGGCGGGCGACGATCCGACCCGCGAAGGTTTGCTCGACACCCCGG
Organism: Hydrogenophilales bacterium 16-61-112; assembly: GCA_002257045.1. Lineage (GTDB taxonomy): Bacteria > Pseudomonadota > Gammaproteobacteria > Burkholderiales > Thiobacillaceae > Thiobacillus. The sequence goes on from NCHD01000006.1 coordinate 7,263, forward strand.
CGCGCGTCGTGCGCTCCTACGAGGAGTTTTTCGCCGGCTACCTCCACGATCCGGTGCAGACGCTGTCCCGCACGTTTTCCGAAGTGGATGGTTACGACGAGATGATCGTGCTGACCGACATCCGCTTCGAAAGCCATTGCGAGCACCACATGGTGCCCATCATCGGCAAGGCGCATATCGCCTACCTGCCTGCGCACCGGGTGGTCGGCATCTCCAAGCTGGCCCGTTTGGTCGACATCTACGCCAAACGGCTGCAGATCCAGGAAAGAATGACGGTGCAGATCGCCGACACGCTGAATGACGTCTTGCAGCCCAACGGGGTGGCCGTTGTGATCGAAGGCAACCACCAGTGCATGAGCACACGCGGGGTGCACAAGGCGGGCGCGGCGATGGTAACCAGTCGGATGCTGGGCGCATTCCGTTCGGACGCGTCGACCCGGCGCGAGTTTCTGGCCATGATCGGCCGCACCGCAACCGGGCCTCTGAGCAACACCTGACCCTCCCCTGCGCTGCCGGTCAGGGGAATGACGCGCGGGCCATGTCAGACCGGCTGCCAGAACGGTTGCCCCGATGAATCGAATCAAGGAACCCGAACCATGCATTCAGGCAAGCATTTTTCAATGATCCGCGACTTCCATCTCGCGGACTGGTTTACCCTGGGCAATGCAAGCTGCGGTGTCGGTGCGCTGTTTGCCGTGATGCACTACGTCCAGCACCAGAACATGCAAACCCTGCTGCTCGCCTGCGGCCTGATTTTGCTGGCTTTCGTGTTCGATGTTTTCGATGGCCGCGTCGCACGTTGGCGCCAGCAAACCTCGTTACTGGGACGTGAACTCGACTCGCTGGCCGATGTGATTTCCTTTGGCGTCGCGCCGGCAATCATCGCCTACGGCATCGGCATGGACGGATTCTGGGATCACGTGATCCTGATCTACTTCGTTGCCTGCGGCGTCAGCCGCCTTGCCCGCTACAACATCAGCGCCGAAACCCTGTCGCAAGGCGGCGCCAAGGTCAGGTATTTCGAGGGCACGCCGATTCCCAGTTCGCTGTTGCTCGTCATCGTCATTGCTCTCGCTGCCTGGAACGGTGCGGTCGGCGACCAGCTCTGGTTCGGCGTGATCCCCATCGGCCCCTGGCAACTCCATCCACTGGTGTTGATGTTCGCTGCATCCGGCTCGCTGATGATCAGCCGGACCCTGCATATCCCGAAACTCTGAGTGCCGCAGCCGCGTTTCCCTACGACTGACTTAACCGGCGGAGCAGCTGCCAAACGCGACTCAGCCGACGCGGCAGGCCATCAGCATGCGTGAGGCATCCCACGCCCGCCGGGTTATTCAGTCATGTTTTGCCTGACCCGACAGGGTGCCCGTCTGTTCCTGGGCGAAACACGCCAGAACCATGGCTTGCAAAGGTTGTGGTTCATGCTGTCTCTTTCGTCGTAATGCATGAGTGCGTGGCCAACGCATGGCGCTATACGCCGCTGAAAAACCCTGTTCGGTCTTTTTCTGGCAACGCACGCTCAGTGCGTGAATGAACGCTGGGCGCTCACAGCCAGTATTCCCACACCCGGGCGAACCACTCCTTGAGGCGCAAGTCGAGCGTGCGGCGCTGCCAGGCCTCAAGCGTAATCGCGTCAGATTCAGCAAGGTCCTTGTCGAACATGGCCTTCACCTGCTGGCCGAAATCCGGCCCCAGCACCACGGCGTTCAGCTCGTAGTTATGCAGAAAGCTGCGCCAGTCGAGGTTGGTCGAGCCAACGGTGGCCCAGACGCCATCGATCAGCGCGGTCTTGGAATGCAGGATGACGCCGCGCCGTTCATAAATTTTCACCCCCGCGCGCAACAGCCGCTCGTAGTAATTGCGTCCGGCGTGGAAGACCAGCCAGGAGTCGGTCTTGCCCGGCAGGATCAGGGTGACGCTGACGCCGCGCCCGGCGGCGGCTTCCAGCGCGTCGAGCAGCTGCGGGTCGGGGGCGAAATATGCATTGGTGATATTGACGCTGACCTCTGCGCTGCTGATGGCCGAGAGCAGCGTGACGTAAATCAGGCTGAACGCGTCGTCCGGCGAACTGCCGATCGCGCGCACCAGCTGCTTCCCGCTGCGCTGGGGCGGCGGAAAGTAGTTTTTGCCGGTCAGCGGCGTTCCCTTCTGCTTTTCCCAGGTTGTCAGAAACAGTTTCTGCAACTCGGCCACCACCGGTCCCTGCAGCTGCAGGTCGGTGTCGCGCCAGGCGAGTTCAGGATCGCCCGGCACGGCGGTCCTGGCTTTCGAGCCATAGCGGAATGAGCCGCCGGAGTAGACGCCGCTGATGTTGATGCCGCCCAGAAAGGCGGTGTGGCCGTCGACAATCAGGAGCTTGCGGTGATCGCGCTGGTTCAGGCTCCATTCCTTGCGGCTCAACAAGGGATTGACCGGATTGAACTCCAGGATCTGCACCCCGCTATCGGTCAGCTGCTGGAAAAACGGCGCCGGGGTACCCAGGGTGCCGACGCTGTCGCGGATCAGGTTGACCTGAACACCTTCGCGCTGCTTGGCGATCAAGGCCTCGGCAAAGCGCTGCCCGACTTCATCGGCGTCGAGAATGTAGGTTTCCATGTTGACATGGTCGCGCGCTGCCATGATGGCGGCGTACATCGCCTGGTAAGTGGCCGGACCGTCCTGCAGCAGGCGCACCTGATTGCCGGCGGTTAACGGGCTGCCGACAATGGCTTCCTCGCGCGCCAGATGGTGGTCGAAAATGCCGGTCTCCGGGCTGCGGTTTTCTAGCCGGTCGAGAATCGCCTGGCTGCGCCCGGCCGACAACGGGCCGTGCGCGTCTTCCAGTTGCACCGGCGGTCCGCTCCGGTGCGCCAGATCGGGCACGAGGGTCGGCAGGCTGCTGCAACCGGAAACGAAAAAAAGGGCCACCAAGGACCCATAAGGCAGGCGATGTCGCATAGGCGACTCACCCGCAAAATTCAATTTATTAACCGCCATCCATCCTCCACCAACCGGGCTTGCGCGCAGTTATATCAGACGGATCGCCGTATGACGACCCGTTACAAGCGCCCCATCAACAGTAGCACGATGACGATGACCACGATCAGGCCGAGTCCGCCGCTGGGACCATAGCCCCAATTCTTGCTATGCGACCAGCTTGGAATGGCGCCGATCAACATCAGGATCAAGACGATCAATAAAATGGTTCCCAACATGCTGTACTCCTTGAGCGGGTGAAGGGATTCAGTTCACAGGTGCCGTTTCGGTGGGGACCACGATGACGGTGGTGCCATCGCCGGTTTTACCGGTTGCGCCGGTCTCACCCTGTACGCCTTCGTTACCTGTGTAGCCCGTTGCGCCCGTGTTGCCGGTCTCGCCCTGGCTGCCGGTATTGCCCTGATAGCCAGTTGCACCCTGGTTACCAGTTTCGCCCTGCGGGCCTGCCGGGCCGGGAACCGCGACCGGCGTGGCGGGCACGTTGACAACGGTGGGTTTGTCACAGGCAGCCAGGGTCAGGGTTGCGAGCAGTGCGGACATCAATAAGGTTTTGTTCATGGTTAATCCCTAAAAGTAATGACAGTGTGGGTCGGACGGCATCGAGCCGTCCGCGAGCAAGCCGGATCGACTTTGTAAGCTCGCACCGGATAGGCACTGATCGTAAGGCATAGCCCGATGGCGTTCTGTGCGCTGGCGTACATTGAAAGAACGCGCTTGCGCCGCAGGGAAAACGCCTTGTGTACGTTCCCGAACAGACGCTTCAATCGAGGCTGCGCAATCGTGCAGGCTCGGGGATGCTATTGCGGACCGGACTGCGCTTTGATCGAGTTCGCGTTTCGCATCCCTACCCACAGGAAACGTCAATGAAAACACTGCTCAGAATCATGCTGACGGCAGCCGGCGCGGCGATTGCCGCCCAGGCAGCCGCACAGGTCACTTTTTATGAACACCCCGGATTTGAAGGGCGCACATTTGTGACAAACGCGCCGGTTGGCAATTTTGCACGCCAGGGCTTCAATGACCGGGCCTCGTCGGTTGTGGTCAGGGGCGAACGCTGGGAAGTCTGCGAAGATGCCCGCTATGACGGTCGCTGCGTCGTCCTGCGGCCTGGCAACTACCCCTCGCTGGACGCAATGGGCTTGAACGACCGGGTGTCCTCCGTGCGCGAGGTGAGCCGCAATGCACGCATCGACGAGCGCCGCTATGTGCCCGCCCCGCAGGCCGCACAAGTCACGTTCTTTGAGCGCAACGGATTTGAAGGCCCGTCGTTCACCACCCAGAGGCCTATCGGCAATTTCGCCCGTCGCGGGTTCAACGACCGCGCCTCATCGGCACAGGTGCAGGGCGATCGCTGGGAAGTCTGCGAGCGCGCCCGTTTCAACGGGCGATGCAAGGTTCTGCGCCCAGGGCAATACGCGTCTCTGGCCGAGATGGGGTTGAACAACCGGATTTCTTCGGCACGGATCGTCAACGCGAACACGCGCATCGACGACCGTCGCTATGCGCCGGCGCCCGTGACCGCGCAGGTCACCTTTTACGAGCGGCAGGGGTTTGAAGGCCAGTCGTTCACCAGCCAAAAGCAGATTGGCAACTTCGCACGCCAGGGCTTCAATGACCGCGCCTCATCGGCAATCGTTCAGGGCAACAGCTGGGAAGTATGCGAAGACGCCCAGTTCAACGGCCGCTGCGTCGTCCTGCGTCCGGGAAAATACCCATCGCTGACCGCGATGGGCTTGAACAACCGCGTGTCGTCGATTCGCAGCGTGGAGGCGAATGCCCGCATCGATGATCAGGGTGAGGGCTCGGATCAGTCCGCCCACCCCTTCCATCGCCGCCAAAACGAGCAGCTGTATGAGGCCAACGTCACCTCGGTGCACGCGGTGGTCGGCACACCCGAACAGCGGTGCTGGGTCGAGCGTGAGGAGATTGCGCAGGAACGCCGCAACGTCAATGTGCCCGGCGCAATTGCCGGCGCAATCATTGGCGGCATTCTCGGCCACCAGGTCGGCGGCGGGCAGGGACAGGACATCGCCACGGCCGGCGGTGCCGTCGCGGGCGCCGCAGTGGGCGCCTATATCGGCCGTGATGGCAGCGGACAGCCGGTTCAGAGCCGTGACGTGCAGCGTTGCGAAAGCATCCCCAGCCAGGTGCGTCCCGACTTTTGGGAGGTCACCTATGTTTTTCGCGGCCAGTCGCATCAGGTGCAGATGACCGCACCTCCCGGCTCCACCGTGACCGTTAACGCCCAAGGTGAGCCGCGCGCATAAGGCTGTGCGCTGCCAGTTCAGGCGCAACGGCTCTGCGGAGTCGCTGCGCAGGGGATGCGCCGCGCCCCTTGCATCCGACTTCAGTAAAATGGCCTATGCGCGTTAGCGCACGGAATGGGCCGTGCACTTCAACTAGTCTCGATGCCAGTTCACTCAACCCCAGGAGCACTCATATGAAACGATACCTCTTCGCAGCAGCACTGGCTTGCGCCACCGTTCCGGCACTCGCGGCCGATGTCGGCGTGTCCATCAGCATCGGCCAGCCTGGCTTCTACGGCCAGATCGACATCGGCGGCTATCCGCCGCCCCAGGTGATCTATGAACAGCCGCGCGTCATCTACCGGTCGGCGGTCAACCGTCAGCCGATCTACCTGAACGTTCCTCCCGGCCATGCCAAAAACTGGCGCAAGCACTGCCGCCAATACAACGCCTGCGGCGAACGCGTCTATTTCGTGCAAAACAACTGGTACGAGCGCCAATACGTCCCGCATTACCAGAATCAGCATCATGACCGCCGCGATGACCGTGGCGACGGACGCCGGGATGACCGCCACGACCGTGGCGACAACGACCACAAAGGCAAAAACAACAAACAGCACGGCAATGACCATGGCCAGGGTCGCAACCACTAAAACCAACACAGCAGCCTCATTCGGCCCGATCGCAAGACGCGCACCGCCAACCGGTGAGGACGCGTCCGGGCTGCCCCGGAGAATTACACGCCATGAATGACACCCTAACCACCGTTTTACTCATCGAGGATGATCCTGCCGATGCAAAACTGATCCAGGACGCCCTCGCCGGGACGGGAAACAGCGTATTTCATGTCGAATGGGTCCCGCGACTGGCCGATGCGCTCGATCGGCTGCAAGACGAGCGGTTCGAGGTGGTCCTGCTCGACCTGTCGCTACCGGACAGCCGTGGCCTCGAGGCGTTCGACCAGATTTTCCAGGCCGCACCCGACTCCCTGATCCTGGTGCTTAGCGGATTGACCGATGAAGACACCGCTCACCAGGCCATGCAGCGCGGCGCCCATGACTATTTATCCAAAGGCCATGTCGACGCCCACTGGTTGCCGCGCGCGCTGCGCTACGTCATCGATCGCAAAACAGCCCAGGGCGCGCTGCAAGGCAGCGAGGAACGCTTTCGCGCGATGAGCGATGCGTCGCCGCTGGGCATTTTCGTCTCGGATGCCGAGGGAAGCTGCATCTACACCAACCAGGCGTATCACACAATATCGGGACTGTGCCTGGAACAGACGCTGGGCACGAACTGGAGCACGGCGGTCCACCCTGAGGATCGCGAACGCGTGCGGGCCGAGTGGATCGATGCTGCACGTGGCCATGCGCCCTTCCAGACGGAATTCCGGTTCTTGCAGGAAAACGAAAACATCGTCTGGACGCGGGTCAACAGTGCCGCCATGCTCGACGGAAAAAAATGGTTCGGCCGGGTGCAAACGGTTGAGGACATTACTGAACGCAAGTCGGCGGAATTCGTATTGCAGGCCGCGGAAGAATCCCTGTTCGAGGAAAAGGAGCGCGCCCAGGTGACGCTCAATTCCATCGGCGATGCTGTGGTGACCACCGATATTCAGGGGCGGGTGACCTACCTGAACCTGGTGGCGGAAACGATGACCGGTTGGTCCTGCAAGGACGCCTTGGGACGGCCGATTGCAGAGGTATTCAACATCCTAGACAGCACGACCCGCCTTGCCGCTGCCAATCCAATGCTGCGCGCCATGGCCGAAGACAAAACGGTCGGGCTGGGTACGGATTGCGTGCTGGTCCGCCGCGACGGCTTCGAATCATCGATCGAGGATTCCGCCGCCCCGATCCACAACCGTGACGGCCGGGTCGTCGGCGCGGTAATTGTTTTTCACGATGTCAGCGAATCGCGGGCGATGGCGATGGAGATGGCCCATCTGGCCCAGCATGACTTTCTCACCAGCCTGCCCAACCGGCTTCTGCTGACAGAACGCTTCGCCCATGCCATCAAGATGGCCCAGCGCAACCACAAGCAGGTTGGTCTGATGTTCATCGACCTCGACAATTTCAAGCACATCAACGACTCGCTGGGACATGCAGTCGGCGACCAGCTATTGCAGTCGGTTGCGAGCCGCCTGGTGGAATGCGTGCGCACCACCGACACGGTATGCCGTCAGGGCGGCGACGAATTCGTGATCCTGCTGGCCGAAATCAATCAGCCGCTGGACGCGGCGCAGGTTGCCACAAGCTTGCAGGCCGCGCTCGACATCCCGCACCTGATCGACGGACACGAGCTCCACATCAGCCTGAGCGTCGGTATCAGCATCTTTCCCGACAACGGCACCCAGGTGGATGTCCTGATGCAGAACGCGGACACCGCGATGTATCACGCCAAGGACAGCGGTCGTAACAATTACCAGTTTTTCGAAGCCGAGATGAACACCCGCGCGGTCCATCGACAGCTGGTCGAAAGCAGCCTGCGCCGCGCCCTGAAGCAGGACGAGTTCCTGCTGCATTACCAGCCGAAGATCGATCTGGCTACCGGCGCGATAACCGGTGCCGAGGCGCTGATACGCTGGCAGGACCCCGAGCTCGGCATCATTTACCCGGCGCATTTCATTCCTGTCGCGGAAGAAAACGGCCTCATCGTGCCGATCGGACGCTGGGTGCTGCGCGAAACCTGCAGACAGGTTCAGGCCTGGCTCGATTCGGGCCTGCCCGCGGTGCCGGTGGCCGTCAATATTTCTGCAGTGGAGTTCAGGCACGACAGCTTTCTCAAATGGCTTGGCCTGATTCTGAAAGAGACCGGCCTGGCGCCGCGCTACCTGCAACTGGAACTGACCGAAAGCATCCTGATGCACGACGCCGAGTCATCTGCATCGGTGCTTGAAGCGCTCAAGACCATGGGGGTGAAGCTTGCGATCGACGATTTCGGCACCGGCTATTCGAGCCTGAGCTATCTGAAGCGCTTTTCGATCGACACGCTGAAGATCGACCAGTCCTTGGTGCGCGACATCGTCACCGATGCGGACGATGCGACCATCGTGGCCGCCGTCATCGGCATGGGAAAAAACCTCAAGCAGCGCGTCATTGCCGAGGGCGTTGAAACGCAGGAACAACTCGCTTTCCTGCAGGCCCGGCATTGCGACGAGGGACAGGGCTTCCACTTCAGCCATCCCGTATCTGCCGAGCAATTTGCCCGCTTGCTGCAGACCTGGAACGATGCTCCGTAACGGCTGCACGCCACCCTGCGCTATGTGCGCCAGCGTACCGACCCACCCCAGTCTTCTGACTATTCTTGCTGCCAAGGTTTCGGTAAAAGCACAGGGCGCGCCACCCATCTGGCCTGTTCCGTCGCATGCCTTTGCAATGGGGAACCGGAATCAATCCCCCGTTTAATTTAACTCTGGAGTCAACATGAACACACTCAGCAAAACACTTACCGCCGCCATGCTTGCCATCACCCTGGTGTCGGCCGTTGGCTGCGCATCCTCAGCCAAGCAATCGGGAACCGGGGAGTATGTCGATGACACCGTCATCACCACCAAGGTGAAGGCAGCCATTTTCAACGAGTCGACCCTGAAATCAGCCGAAATCAACGTCGAAACCTTCAAGGGCGTGGTTCAGATGAGCGGCTTCGTCAATTCGCAGGCCGACATCAACAAGGCGGTCTCCCTGGCACGCAGCGTCGATGGCGTCGTCTCGGTCAAGAACGACATGCGTCTGAAATAAGTCCCGTCTCAGGGTCCGGCCCGGCTGCAGCCAGGGCCGTGACCGGGCAGGGCAACGTAAAAAACCTGCGAGAGCCTGGCTCTCGCGGGTTTTTTATTGCGTCCTGAAAGGCACTGCGCTACGCAATCAGGACGGGTGCGGCAGCGACTCGTCGAGAAAGTGCAGCAGCGTGGTGATGACGGTCAGCACGACCGGCCCGATGATCACGCCGATCATGCCGAAGGCCGAGATGCCGCCGATGACGCCGACAAAGATGACCAGCGTGGAAACCGGTGCCTGAGACTGGCTCGAAATCAACATCGGCCGCATCAGGTTGTCCGAGATCGAGACGCCCGTTCCCCAGATCAGCATGAAAATCGCCCACTCCCATTGCGACGTCGCCGCCAGGAAAAAGACTGCCGGCATCCACACCAGCGCCGCGCCGCCCACCGGCACCAGCGCCAGCGCCGCCGCCAGCACGCCAAACACGATGGCGGAGGGCAGCCCCGCTATGGCAAAGCCAATGGCGACCAGCGTGCCTTGCGCAATCGCCGTCATGATCTCGCCATAGATCACGGCGCGCATGGTGTCGCCGATCAGGCTGAGCATCTCGCGCCGGCGTTGCGGCTCCATCGGCACCAGACGCACCGCGCGGTCGAGAATTTTGGCGCCATCACGCAGAAAAAAGAACAGCATGAACAGCATCATGAAGAAATGGATGATCGTGCCCAGCGCGCCGAGCACAAAGTTGCCGCCGGTGGCTGCAAGCGACTGCAGCAGCATCTGAACCCCGCTGACCAGCCAGGCATCGAGCTGTTCGGTCGTGGTGGTGAGGTTGTGGCGCAACCACTCGGCCAGGCGGCCGATGACCGGGTGATGCTGCAGTTGCGTGAACAGGCCCGCATCAAAGCCCAGCGACAGCTTTTGCAGGCGGGTCACCATATCGCCGGCCTGGCTCGTAAAGGCGACGCCCAGACTGGCCACCGGCCCCGCGAGCATCACGGGCAACAACAGCGTGATGGCTCCCGCCGAAACGTTGGCGCGCCCTTTCAGCTTGCGGGTCAGCTTGCGATGCAGCGGAGTCAGCAGAAAAGCAAAGCAGATGCTCCAGGCCAGCGCGCTCCACAAGGGCGAGAGCATCCAGTACAGCGCAACCGCGAAGAGTGCCACGACGACGATCGCGAAACCCTTGGGATAAAGATCCAATTTCATTCCTTGCATGCATTAAACCCATAAAATTGCAGGCAGCCACGCCTGCACCGGCATCCCCTGCGTCAGCCGCTGTTTCGAGTACTGACCGCACAGGGCGAGCCTGTTCTTTTAAATCGTGCGCCGCACGCGGAAAAGGATCATTCTGTCAGGCAGACGTCCCGGACAAGACGAGTATTGTCATGAACCTGTCGCATTCTGCATCCAAACGTCCCCAGTCGAGCGGGGAAGAAATGGCGAACAGTCTCAGCCATGGGCTCGGACTGCTTGCAGCACTGGTGGCCACGCCCTACCTGATCCGGCATGCGATACGCCATGGCGATACCGGCTTCCTTGTCGGCGCAAGCGTCTTCGCCACCACCATGGTGCTGTTGTATCTGGCCTCGACCATGTATCACGCGCTGCCAGCCGGCCGCGCCAAGCGGGTGTTCAGGACCATCGAACACGCTGCGATTTATCTGCTGATTGCCGGAAGCTATACCCCGTTCACCCTCGGCGTACTGCGGGGCGCGTGGGGCTGGACGCTGCTTGGACTGGTCTGGGGCATTGCCGTGGCCGGGGTGACGCTGAAGGCATTGAACCGGCTGAACCATCCTGTTCTTTCCACCGGCCTGTATCTGCTGATGGGCTGGCTCATCGTGATTGCAGCCTATCCCCTGTCGATGCGCGTTCCCGTGTCAGGCCTGCTATGGCTCATAGGCGGCGGCCTGGCGTACACGATAGGGGTGATTTTCTTTGCGCTGGATTCGCACCTGCGCTACGGCCATTTCATCTGGCATCTGTTTGTCATGGCGGGTACGGCCTGCCATTACGTTGCGGTGCTCGGGATTGCAGCCTATCCATCAGGTTGACCCACCCTGCTCAGTGCTTACGCAATCTGCGCCCGATCTGCCAGATCAGCCAGCCGCGCTGCAGCCATTTCCCTGCGCGCAGAGGGCGCAGGAAGGCTACCAGTATCAGGGCGGAACCCGCCATCCAGGCCGGATGGCGCCTGACATAACGCAAGCCTTCCACCCCGCGGTCGACCCAGGCCAAACGTGCCCGCCACGGCTCCAGGTTGTGGGACAGCGCACTGCGTTGCGCCGCAGCCTGCTTGATTAGCAGGTTGCGGCGTTCGGCGAGATGCTGCAGTTTTTTGCTCATGATCCCGAATTGAGATGCTGGCGATCCTTGACCAGTTCCGACAGGCTTGCCTGGAACAGTTTGGGCTTGGTGCGGATTTTGTGCAGGGCAAACCAGACGACGCCACCACCGGTCGCGAGATAAAGCCCGGCCAGCCCGCCCAGAGCCGCGAGCCGGTGGGTTTCCCAAAACGTGACCACGATCAGGATCGACAGCAGCACGATGCCTACACCGAAACAAAACAGGGCAAGCAGTGCCAGCACCAGCAGGGTGGTCTGATGGACCCGCTCTTCAGCAATGTCCACCGACAACAGCTCAAGCCGGGTATGCACCACGCCGACCAGGCTGACCGACAGATTTTTCAGGGACTCGAACAGCCCCCCCGATGCAGGATGGGATTCCTCAGCCATCGCCTGTTTCAGCGCCGGCCGATCAGCAGACCAATCACCACACCGACACTGGCCGCAACGCCAATGGCCTGCCACGGATGCACATGGACATATTCATCGGTCGCCTTGGCTGCCGCCTTGGTCTTGTCCACCAGCGCCGCCTGGGCTTCGTTCATTTTTACCTTTGCCGTTGCAAGCGATTCCTCAGCCCGGGCACGCGCAGCAGCGACCAATTCGCCGCCCTGTCCGGCAGTTGCCTTCAGCAAGGCTTCTGCATCGGCGACCACGACCTTGAAATCGCGAATCAACTGCTCCTTCGTCACGTCAGAATTGGCTTCAGCAAAAATATTATTGGTGCTCATGATGGTTTTCCTTCTCGTTGGTTAATGTAAAAACGTAAAGCAGCATAGCGGTCTGGAGTCGATCAAACCACGCCACACATTCAGGATAGATCATCGACACAGCAAGCCCAGCCAACCACAACGGGTCTTCAATGGCAGAGCCTTACTCCAGGCCCACACCATAAAGCGTGACCCCCGGTGGCGTCTGTGCGCCAACGTACACCGGACAATCATCCGAAGCCTGGCAAAACGCCGCGCCATCGCCACCCCGGTTGAACCGACCGGATCAGGCACGTGACAGTTCCTGGCCCGCAACGCTTTATCAGCAACACACGTTCAGCGCCCACGCATGAACATGGCGTCAAGTTCCTTGAGGCTCACCTGAAACCAGGTGGGACGGCCATGATTGCATTGGCCGGCCCGCTCGGTGGCCTCCATTTCCCGCAGCAGGGCGTTCATTTCTGCCACCGCCAGATGCCGGTTGGCGCGCACTGCGCCATGGCATGCGAGAGTGGCGAGCAATTCGTTGCGGCGATCGGCCAGCAGGCGTGCCACGCCAAATTCGGCCACCTCATGCAGCACTGCGCGCGTCAGTTCAACCGGGTCGGCGTTTTTCAACAACCAAGGCACCGAGCGCACCGCCACCGAAGTGGGCGAGGTGATCGAGACGTCGAACCCGATGTCGCGCAAGCCATCCAGATGCGGGCTGATTTCAGCCACATCGCGCGCGTCCACCGTCAGCACGACGGGAATGAGCAGGGTTTGCGCGGGAACGGCGCGGGCGTCGAGCGCGGCCTTGAGCTTTTCGTAAACCACGCGCTCATGGGCCGCATGCATGTCGACCAGCACCAGGCCCTGAGCGTTTTGCGCCAGCACGTACACGCCATGGAGTTGCGCGATAGCGTAACCGAGCGGTGGCGCGTCGTGCGCAGCGTCGGAATGCGCAGCGGGTGAATCCAGAGGGGCGCCATGGGTCTGGGGCGCCGCAAGCGGAGCATAAAACGCCATGGCCTCGTTGACCTGCAAGGGACTGATTTGAAGCGGCATCATCGTTTGCCATGGCGCATGGGCACGCAACGGCGAGGCAGCCACGCTCATTTCTGGCTCGGAGGACGCAGCGCCGCCCTCTGCTGACGCCGGTGCCGCCAGCAGGCGCTCGACGGCATGAAACAAGAACTGGTGCACGCCGCGACTGTCGCGAAAACGGATTTCGGTTTTGGCCGGATGGACATTCACGTCCACCCCGTCCGGCGGCAGGCTGATGAACAGGCAATAAGCAGGATTGAGCTGATGGTGCAGCACGTCGCGGTAGGCTTGCTTGAGGGCATGAACGATCAGCTTGTCGCGCACGTAACGGCCATTGACGAAGACGTGCTGGCTGTCACGGCTGGCCGTCGCCGCACCGGGGCGGATCACCCAGCCGGATACGCGCAAAGCGCCGGCAGCTGCATCGACGGCAATCGTGTTGGCCTCGAATGTCTCGCCCAGCACCTGCCGGACCCGCACCGCCGCAGCGGCCGCATTGAAACGCAGCTGAACCCGGCCGTTGTGGCTCAGCACAAAAGCGGTATCGGGATGCGAGAGCGCCTGCCGCCGCACGGTTTCGGCACAGTGAGCGTATTCAGTCGCTTCGGTTTTCAGAAATTTACGCCGCGCGGGGGTGTTGAAAAAAAGCTCCTGGATGTCGATCGTGGTGCCCACGCCACGCGCCGCCGGCACAGGTTCAGCCAACTGGCCGCCGTCGACCTGCACGCGCCAGGCATGCTCGCCACCGGTGTGATCAACGCTGGCGCTGCGACTGGTGAGATGGACCCGGGCAATGGACGCAATCGAGGCCAGCGCTTCGCCGCGAAACCCCAGGCTGGCAACCTGTTCCAGGTCGTCAAGACTGGCAATCTTGCTGGTGGCGTGGCGCGTCAGCGCGAGTACGAGGTCATCACGGGCGATGCCACAGCCGTTGTCGCTGACGCGCATGCGTTTGACGCCGCCCTGCTCCAGTTCGATGTGGATATCGGTGGCGCCGGCGTCGAGGCTGTTCTCGAGAATTTCCTTCAGGGCGGCCGCCGGGCGCTCCACCACTTCGCCAGCGGCGATTTGCGAAATCAGCACGTCGGGTAAAACGCGAATGCTCACAATGATCCGGTGAAAGGGACGCCGCGCCGCGCCGCCATGGCGCGCCCCAGACGCTCGATTTCGGCCGCGCCCAGCACTTGGCGCGCCAAGGGCAGCACGTGGGTGTTTTCAAATTCGAGATGGGCGCGGTTCATGGCAACAAAACGGCTGGCCAGATCGCCATCGAGCGTGGCGGCCGTTCCGGCTTCGATCTGCTGCAGCTGCGCCCGTAGCCGCCGCCACAGCAACGCCTGCTCGTCGTGCTCCAGCGTCAACACTTCGGCGAGATCGCAGGCGCCGGGCGCGTTCGTCTGTTCCAGCAGGGGAAACAGATTCCGTTCTTCGTCGTCATGATGGTGCACCGCTGCCGTGTCGAAATACGCCAGCACCGCGCGCGCGGCCTGTTGCGCCGGGGCATCCGCGCCGTGATCCGTCATATGCGCCAGCAGTTTTTCCAGCGTGTCGCATTGCCGGGCGATACGACCATGGCAGGCTTCCAGCACGTCAAGCGGGCGGTCGAAGCCGGGCGCAGCCGCACCCAGCAAACTGGTGGTCATGTGCGCCCCGCCATCAAGGATTGCGCGTGAGACGGGTCGGCAAGGCGGTCGGATGCGTGGCGAAATACGCCTTGATGCCGTTGACGATGGCGTCCACCAGCTTGTCCTGATAGGCGGGGTCGTTGAGCCGCCTTTCTTCTTCCGGATTGGAAATGAAAGCGGTCTCGACCAGAATCGAGGGAATGTCCGGCGCCTTCAATACGGCGAAGCCCGCCTGCTCGACATGCGACTTGTGCAAGGTGTTAATGCCGCCGATTTCCTTCAGCACCGCATGCCCGAGCTTCATGCTGTCGTTGATGGTCGTGGTCTGCGTCAGATCGATCAGGGTGCGTTTGAGCGACGGGTCCTTGACGTCGAGATTCATCCCACCGATCAGGTCGGCATCGTTTTCTTTTTTCGCCAGCCAGCGTGCCGCGACCGAGCTTGCACCGCCTTCGGACAGGGCAAACACCGACGAGCCGCGCGCATGCGGCTTGATGAAGGCGTCGGCATGAATCGACATGAACAGATCCGCCTTTAGCGCGCGTGCCTTGACCACGCGTTGCCCGAGCGGCACAAAATAATCACCATCGCGAATCAGCACGCCACGCATGTTGTCCTGCGCATCGAGCTTCTGCTTGAGCTTTTTCGCCAGCGCCAGGGTGATGATTTTTTCACGCGACCCCGCGGCGCCGATCGCGCCCGGGTCTTCTCCGCCATGACCGGCGTCGATTGCGACAGTGATCAGGCGCTCATATCTGAGTTCGCCCGCTGTGGTTGATTTACGCGGCGCGATCCTCGCCGTATACGGCGGGGAAACGACATCGGGGGGGGGCGAAGCCGTCGCAGCCTGCGCCGGCTCAATGGGGCTTGCCAGAATGGACCCGGCCCCGGCAGACGTCTCCGCCTGCGCCGGATAAAGGTCCACAACCAGACGATGACCATATTGTTCCAGCGGTTGCAGCTGGAATATCGCGGGCTTGACCGCTGTCTTGAGATCGATGACCAGGCGCATCACACCGGGGCGATTGACGCCCACGCGAATCGAAGCAATATAAGGATCGTCTGCAGCCAGCTGGCTGCTCAACGCATCGAGCGCCGCACCGGGCTCGACGCCTTCCAGATCGATCACCAGACGATCCGGGTTCGTCAGGCTGAACGACTTGTGCGTGACCGCCTGGTTCGCTTCCAGCGTAATACGGGTGTAATCCGGCGATGGCCACAAACGGGAAGCCGAAAGCTGCAGCGCCTGGGCCCAGCCCGATGCCAGCAAACCACACAACAGAATAGTTCTTAACACGATGGGCAACATGTCTCCAGATAGTCGGTTCCGCGCGCGCTTTGGGCTTCGCATTCGACCTCACGCGCATCGTCCGTGATCGTCAAGTGGACGATCACGTCCGGCAATGGCAGCCAACCGGCAGCCTTGTCGGGCCATTCGATCAGATTCACCGCCTGGCCGCTGACATCACGAAAGCCGGCGTCCAGCCACTCGCGTGGGTCGTGCAGGCGATACAGGTCGAAATGATACAACTCAAACGTCGGCAGGTCGTAGGTTTCGGCCAGCGTGTAGGTGGGGCTTTTGACCCGGCCGCTGTAACCCAGCGCACGAAGCAGGCCGCGCACCAGCGTCGTCTTGCCCGCGCCCAGATCGCCCTCCAGGTAGAGGGTCATAGCGGGTTTGAGTTCCCGCGCGAGGCGCGCGCCGAAAGCCAGGGTTGCAGCCTCGTCGGCCAGATGGAAGCGCACGGTATGATGGGGCGGATGCATGAGACAGATTCAGCGCAGCCAGGTTTGATTCAACTGGCGCAGCACATCAAACACTGGGGGCGAGAACTCGGCTTTGCCGGGGTGGGCATCGCCGATTGCGATTTGAGCGCCGCCGAAATGGGCTTGCTGACGTGGCTGGATCAGGGTTTTCATGGTGAGATGGATTATATGGCGGCGCATGGCGTAAAACGCAGCCGGCCTGCCGATCTGCTGCCTGGTACGCTGCGCATCATCAGCGTGCGGCTGGATTATTTTCCGCCGGCCGCAGCCGATCCGCATACCGTCATGGCCGACCCGCATGCCGCCTACCTCGCGCGCTATGCGCTGGGACGCGATTATCACAAGGTGCTGCGCAGCCGCCTGCAAAGGCTGGCCGAAAAAATCAGCGCCGAGGTCGGCGACCATCATTTTCGCGTGTTCACCGACAGCGCGCCCGTGCTGGAAGTTGCTTTGGCCGAAAAATCCGGACTCGGCTGGCGCGGCAAGCACACGCTGTTACTCAACCGGCAGCACGGCTCGTGGTTTTTTCTCGGCGAAATCTACACCGACCTGCCGCTGCCGGTGGACGCTCCAGAAGCCGGCCATTGCGGCACCTGCCAGGCGTGCATCGACATCTGCCCCACCCAGGCCATCGTCGCACCCTACTCACTCGACGCACGGCGCTGCATTTCCTATCTCACCATCGAGCTCAAGGGCAGCATCCCGCTCGAACTGCGGCCACTCATGGGCAACCGCATTTACGGCTGCGACGACTGCCAGCTGGTGTGCCCGTGGAACCGCTTTGCGCAAACCGCCGCGCTGCCGGATTTCGAAGTGCGCAATGGCCTCGACAGCGCGCGGCTGCTGGACCTGTTCGCCTGGAGCGAAGCGGATTTCAACGAACGCCTGGCGGGTTCGCCGATCCGCCGCATCGGCCATGAACGCTGGTTGCGCAATATCGCGGTGGCGCTGGGTAATGCGCCTTCATCTCCAGCTATCCAAACCGTACTTGGAACGCAGCTGAATCACCCTTCGGCACTGGTGCGCGAGCACGTCGCCTGGGCGCTATCGCGTCAGACGGATATTTAAGCCGGCTTCAACTCCTGCCGCGCGTGGCGAATCACCGACGCGCCCGACGTCAGCGCCAGCCCGGCCAGCACCAGTGCCACCGCGATATCCGGCCAACCGTACGCGGTCGCCCATACCCCGGCTGCCGCGCCCATCACCGCCAGATTACCCAGCGCGTCGTTGCGCGAGCACAGCCACACCGAGCGCGCCTGCGCGTCGCCCTGGCGATGCGCATACAGCAGCGCCGCCACGCCGACGTTGACCGCCAGTGCCAGCAGGCTCACCCAGCCCATGATGAAGGGTTCCGGCACCACGCCGGCCGACCACTGCCAGGCCGATTTGCCGAGCACGAACACGCCATAGCCGACCATCAGCCAGCCCTTCCACAGCGCGGTGCGCGAGCGCCATGCCGGCGCCAGCCCGAGCACGAACAGCGCCACGCCGTAGTTGCCCGCATCGCCCAGAAAATCGACCGCGTCGGCCAGCAGCGATACCGACTGCGCTGCAAAGCTGGCAGCGAGCTCGACGCCGAACATCAGCGCGTTGAGCACCAGCGCGATCCATAGCGCGCGCCGGTAGCGCGGATCGGGCGGCGGCGCGTTGCACACCGAGTCGCAACCGCATCCGCTCATGGCGCGCGCCGTTCGGTGAAGTCCTGCGGGTAAAATGCCGTCTTTGTCATCGCCCTATCCTGCCCCCCATGTCCACGAATGTACATTCCCCCATCGGCGTATTCGATTCCGGCATCGGTGGGCTGACGGTGGTGCGCGCGCTGATGGAGCGCCTGCCCTACGAAAACATCGTGTATTTCGGCGACACTGCGCGCGTTCCCTACGGCGTGAAGTCAGTCGAAACCATCGCCCATTTCACCACCCAGATTGCGCAGTTTCTGCTGGAAAAAGACGTCAAGATGCTAGTCATCGCCTGCAACACCATGGCAGCAGTGGCCGCGCAAATGGTCAAGGACTTGTCGCCAGTGCCGGTGCTGGACGTGATCGACGCCGGTGCGGTTTCTGCGCGCGGCGGTAAGAAAATCGGCGTCATTGCCACCCCCACCACCATCAACAGCAACGCCTACACGCGCGCCATACACGACTACGCGCCCGATTCGCGCATCCACTCGCAGGCCTGCGCGCTATTCGTACCGCTGGTCGAAGAAGGCTGGCTCGACCACGAAGTCACCCGTCTCACCGCACAGGAGTACCTCAAGCCACTGATGGCCGAACAGATCGACACGCTGGTGCTCGGCTGCACCCATTATCCCCTGCTGAAACCACTGCTGCGCCGGGTCGTGGGCGATGACGTCGCACTGGTCGACTCCGCCGAAGCCATGGCCGAACAGGTCGCCGCGCTGCTGGCTGAAAAGCATCTCGCCAATCCTGGGCCGGCGCAGCCACGCTATGACTTTCATGTCACCGACGTGCCGCTGCGTTTTCAAACCATCGGTGAACGCTTCCTCGGCCGCAGCCTGAACCATGTTCATGTAGTGAAGTGGTAACCCGCGCATCGGCATGATCCGCATCAACCCCCTGATCGAGCTCGACGAACGCGAAATACAGGAAGACTTTGTCCGCGCGTCCGGGCCTGGCGGACAAAACGTCAACAAGGTTTCAACCGCCGTTCAATTGAGGTTTGATGTCGCGCATTCGTCTTCTCTACCGGAGCCGGTGCGCGCGCGCCTCGCCGTATTGGCAGGGCGTCGCCTCACGCGGGAAGGGGTGCTGATCATCGAGGCGGAACGTTATCGCAGCCAGCGGCGCAATCGTGATGACGCGCTGGAGCGGTTAATCGAGCTGATTCGCGAGGCGTGCGAAGTGGACAAACCCCGCCGCCCGACGCGTCCCACCCTGGCGTCGAAAAAACGCCGCCTGGAAAACAAGCAGCGGCAGGGTGTCACCAAGAAATTACGGACGCTGAAACCCGGTCACGATAACTGACCTGGCAAGGTGGCAACCCGGCAGTCGGCGCAAACCGTCTGCCGGGGCAAAAGCCGTTATTCCATTTCGTCGATCCAGGCCATCTGGATCGCTTCGAGAATCTTTTCGCCGGAATGCTCAGGCGCATCGTCAAACTCGGGCAATTCCATCACCCACCGATGCAGGTCGGTAAAACGGATTGTGCGCGGATCGATTTCAGGATGCGCTTCTGAAAGCTCGATGGCGATGTCGAGAGTGTCGGTCCATTTCATGTCAATGTCCTTCTTTCACCATGTTGATGGTGTATTTGGGGATTTCGATGACCAGGTCGGCGGCATTCACGCGTGCTTGGCAAGACAGGCGGGATTGCGGTTCCAGTCCCCAGGCCTTGTCCAGCAGATCGTCTTCGTCTTCGGTGGACGCTTCCAGTGAATTAAAGCCTTCGCGCACGATGACGTGGCAGGTCGTGCAGGCGCAGGATTTCTCGCAGGCATGCTCGATCTCGATCCCGTTGGCAAGCAGGGTATCGCACAAAGTGTCACCGGATTTGGCTTCAATCACCGCGCCATCAGGACACAGTTCGACATGGGGCAATACGATCAGTTGGGGCATAGTTTCAAGGCGGTATCGTGGTGGAATTCGCGGTCAGGCCGCTTGGGCATGTTGGCTGGGCAATGCTTGTAACACACCGTCCCAAAAAAGCAATCGCGCTTTGACGGCGGCTTCGGCCACCGCTTCAGCTTCACGCCATTTTCCGGCGTCCTCACCGCACAAACCTGCCCGCAGGCGCAGCGACATCGGCGCGTGAAAATCTTCGTCCAGATGAACGTGGCGGTTGAGGTAATAGTGAAAACTGGGAGCCTGGGCTTCTGTCACCGTCATGCGCGACAAAAAGGCGCGAAACATCGATGGAATCACATGTTCGCGCCCGAGGGCCAGCGCAGCGGCAACGGTGTGCGGCTTGCCGCTGGCGAGCGTCTCGAACGTGCTGCGGGTGAAACGGGCGGAAGGCGCAGGCGCAAGGCCAGCTGCCAGCGCAGCGTCGATCCCCTGGGCTGCCACCATCTGCACAAAGCGGGATGGCGTGTCGGCATCGGCGCCGATTTCGCTCATTGCCGTGAGATACAGCAGAAAGTGGCTGGTATGCCCCTCATGGCCCGGCAGCGCGATATCGGTTTCTTCTTCCAGCACCAGTTCGTTGATGAAACGCTGCACCGAAGCATCGCCACCCGGCGTCCACGGCCAGCGCGCAGGCGCGACTTCGTTTTGCAGGTATTTGATCAGCGACATGAAGTCCCACACCGAATAGACATGGTGCTGCATGAATACCCGCAGGTCGTCCGGGGTACGGACAGCTGCGTAGATCGGATGAGCTTCGAGCCTTACGCGCAGGCGCTCGATGAAAGCGTCGTTCAACATGATGATTTCTATCCGTTCAACCAAAAGTTTCCAGTTTTTGTCCTGCCATCGCACGGCGTACGTTCTGGTCCATGCGGCGCTGGGCAAAGTCGGTGGTCACCGCATTCAATGCCTCGATGCCACGCTTGATCGCCAGATGATCGGTTTGGGTCACCAGCTTTTCAAGCGCAGCCATGCTGGCATCGATCGCAGCGGCTTCATCTGCAGCGAGGAGTGCGCTGTCTTCCTGCATCGCCGCGCGTGTGGCTGCGATCAAGCCGTTCGCATCGACGATCTGTTCGTTCAAGGCGCGCGCAACCATGTCGTCCCGGGCGTGGGTGAACGCATCTTTGAGCATGCGGGTAATGTCGTCGTCGGCAAGGCCATACGAGGGTTTGACCTGCACGCTGGTTTCGACGCCCGTGCTTTGCTCGCGCGCGGAGACCGACAGCAGTCCGTCAGCGTCGACCTGAAAGGTGACGCGTATTCGCGCAGCGCCGGCGACCATAGGTGGAATTCCGCGCAATTCAAAGCGTGCCAGCGAACGGCAGTCGACCGCGAGTTCACGCTCGCCTTGCAGCACATGCACGCTCATCGCAGTCTGCCCGTCCTTGAAAGTGGTGAATTCCTGCGCGCGTGCGGTCGGAATGGTGGTGTTGCGCGGAATGACTTTTTCGGTCAGCCCGCCCATGGTTTCCAGTCCGAGCGATAACGGAATCACGTCGAGCAGCAACCAGTCGTCGCCTGCCCTGTTGCCCGCCAGCACGTCGGCCTGCATTGCCGCGCCCAGCGCAACAACCTTGTCGGGATCCAGATTGGTCAGCGGCGCCTGCTTGAAAAATTCGGCCACTGCCTGGCGCACGCAGGGCATCCGGGTGGAACCGCCGACCATCACGACCCCTTTGATATCGCCCACGGTCAGACCCGCATCGCGCAGTGCCTTGCGGGTCGGTGCCAGGGTTTTACTCAGCAGACTGGACGCCATGGCATTGAACTCGGCCTGGGTCAGCGTCGCATCCATCATTTCGCCCGTCGACAAGACAACGGTCACGCGCACATCAAGATGCTCGGTCAGCGCCTCCTTGGCGTCGCGGGCCTTGGTCAGCAACAAGCGCATGTCGCTTGCCGACAGGGGCTGAAAACGGCCTTTTTCGACCATCCAGCAGAACACGCGCTGGTCGAAGTCATCGCCGCCCAATGCGGAGTCGCCATTGGTGGCCAGCACTTCGAACACGCCTTTTGACAGCTTCAGGATGGAAATATCGAAAGTGCCGCCGCCCAGGTCATACACTGCGAAAACACCTTCCGAGGTGTTGTCGAGGCCATAGGCAATCGCGGCAGCGGTGGGTTCGTTCAACAGGCGCAGGACATTGATGCCGGCCAGTTGCGCAGCATCTTTAGTGGCCTGACGTTGTGCGTCGTCAAAATAAGCCGGAACGGTAATCACCGCGCCGACCAGTTCGCCGCCGAGCGCGGACTCCGCACGTGCACGCAACACTTTGAGAATTTCTGCCGACACTTCGACCGGGCTTTTCACCCCGGCAATGGTCTTGATCTGCACCATGCCCGGCGCATCGACAAAGTGATACGGCATGCTGGCTACATCGTCGATATCCTTCAAGCCGCGCCCCATGAAGCGTTTGACCGAAATCAGGGTGTTGTGCGGATCCTGGCTTTGCGCGCGCTGCGCGGTATAACCCACTCGATACCTACCGCCAGCCGATGCTGGTGCGGTGCAGTGGACATGCCGGGTTCGGAAATCTGCAATAGAGCCATACCTAGCCTTCGAGTTCTTCGTACACGTCGCCTACTTCGGCGATGAGTTTGTCCATGAATCGCAATTGACGCACCGCTTCGCGCGCGCCTTCAAAATCCTGCTTTGCATCAAGCAAATCGATCAGCTGCGACTCGATCTGGCGGTGCGTGATGCGCAACTCATCCATCAGGGCATCCAGCGCGTCGACACGCTTCGCGCCACGCGCGTCGTCAATCGCCTCGCGCCATTCCATTTGCTGCATCAGGAATGCCGGAGCCATTTGCGTGTTGTGGGCATCCAGCGCGTCGATTCCCTGCAACTGCAACAGATAAACGCCGCGATCGACCGGGTGCTTCAGCGTGCGATACGCTTCATTTGCGCGCGTCGCCCACTGCATGGCCACCCGCTGCTCGGCATCGGACTGCGCCGCAAAGCGATCCGGATGAACCGTGTTTTGCATTTCCCGATAGGCGCGGTCCAGATGCTCACGATCCAGCGCATACGTTGCCGGCAAGCCAAATAGCGCGAAGTGGGTTTGGGTGAAGTCCATTTTAGGGGCCGGGATTCAGGAACCAGGATTCAGGCGCTTTATGCTGCAGATTATTCTGGCGCAGCCAGCGGCAGCACAAAAAGGCCGGACCCCTGGCCTCTGAGTCCTGACCTGCCAATCAGACGTTGAACGACTCGCCGCAACCGCACTCGTTCTTCACATTGGGGTTGTTGAACCTGAAGCCCTCGTTCAACCCTTCACGCGAGTAATCGAGTTCGGTGCCGTCGATATAGACAAGGCTTTTCGGGTCGACGAAAACGGTGACGCCATAACTGGTGAACACCTCGTCGCCCTCAGGCGCCTCATCGGCAAATTCCAGCTTGTAAGCCATGCCGGAACAGCCTGTGGTGCGCACGCCGAGACGGATGCCGACACCCTTACCGCGTTTGGTCAGATAGTTCGTGACGTGTTGCGCCGCGCGCTCGGACAGAGTGACTGCCATGATGCTTACACCAGTCCCTTTTTCTGCTTGTAGTCGGCGACCGCTGCCTTGATCGCATCTTCAGCCAGAATCGAGCAGTGGATCTTGACCGGCGGCAACGCCAGCTCTTCAGCAATCGCCGTGTTCTTGATTTCCATTGCCTGATCGAGCGTCTTGCCCTTGACCCACTCGGTCACCAGCGAGCTCGAAGCAATCGCCGAACCGCAGCCATAAGTCTTGAATTTGGCGTCCTCGATCAGACCATCGGCTCCAACCTTGATTTGCAGCTTCATCACGTCGCCGCAGGCGGGTGCGCCCACCATGCCGGTGCCGACGCCATCGTCGTCCTTGGTAAACGAGCCCACGTTGCGTGGGTTTTCGTAATGGTCGAGTAACTTTTCGCTATAAGACATGGTAGTTCTCCTTCAAACTTGATCGAAAAAACGTACGCAACCCACTGCGCCGAGCCGAACGCGTTGCTTGTTTAATGTGCAGCCCACTGCACCGTATCCAGGTCGATGCCTTCCTTGAACATCTCCCACAGCGGGGAAAGTTCGCGCAACTTGCCGATTTTTTCGTGCAAGAGCTTGATGGCGTAATCGACTTCTTCTGCGGTCGTGAAGCGGCCAATCGAAAAACGGATCGAGCTGTGTGCGAGTTCGTCGCTGCGGCCCAAAGCGCGCAGCACATAGGACGGCTCCAGGCTGGCCGACGTACAGGCCGAGCCACTGGAAACGGCTAGATCCTTGATCGCCATGATGAGCGACTCGCCCTCGACGAAGTTGAAGCTGACATTCAGGTTGTGCGGGACCCGGCGCTCGAAATCGCCGTTCAGATGCAGTTCCTCGATGTCCTTCAGGCCTTCGTACAAACGGTCGCGCAACATGCGGATGCGCTCGTTCTCGGT
>NCHD01000007.1 GCA_002257045.1 Hydrogenophilales bacterium 16-61-112
GGAACCGCGACCGGCTCTTGCGCGGCACGCTCGAACACGACGTCGGCAGAGTCCTCGAAAAAAATCACCGAGCCGTCGTTGCTGCTGTGCTCAGCCGTCTCCAGGCCGCTGGGCTCGACCATTTTTCGCAGCGTTTCGACGAATTCTTGCTGGATGTCGGTGTCGTCTTCGAGTTGCGGAATCAGATTGTGCAGCGCGGCAATTTTCTCGGCTGCGTCGGCATCGTCGAAAAGCGGCGCGGCACGGTCGATCGCCGCGTGCATCGCGGCTTGCGACGCGGCCTTGTTTACGTGGCCTCCCGCCGCCGCGGCTCCGCCCGTCTGGGGGCTCAAAGCAGAAGACTCAGTCATCAACGCATCAAATTTTTTCGACGGCCAGATGACCCCGACGATTGCAATCGTGCGCGACTGGATGTCCGCGTCCTGCGCGGTGAGGTCCGCAAAGTTCTCGAAAAGCTTGCGGTAAAGTGTTTCGGCCGCTTGACTGTCATTGTTCCAGCCGTGCGATACCACGATGAGGTCGGTCGTATCAGCCGGAACGCTCGGCGCCTTGATGAGGGTGCCCTTCTTGTCGAACTCCGCAGTACTGTAGGGGATTCCCTTGATGTCGTCGCTCATGACTGTCTCCGTTTTGGGTTTAACTATACCGACTGAATGGCCCGCATCAGATCCACCAGGCCTGAGCCTTGAAAATAGCGGTCGCGGCCGAGGTCGGTCGCGGTGGAAGTAAAAATCTGTTTGACCTTTTCGGCCTCACCTATGTATTCGGTGCGGATCGAGAGAAAGGCGGCGATCGCGCCGCTGACGTGGGGTGCGGCCATGCTCGTGCCGCTGCTCTCGAAGTAGGCACATTCCTGCCCATCGGTAGCGTCCTTCACCAGCGTGCTATTCGCCGCCGCGCATGAAATGATTTTTTCTCCCGGGGCAACCAGGTCGGGTTTGTACCGGCCGTCGCCGGTCGGTCCCTTGGACGAAAAGTAAGAGACCCCATACTTGTGTGGCGAGTCGCGGTGAGTCGAGCCCACCGTGATGGCGCATTCGGCGTTGCCCGGGTCGTTAATCGTCAGGTCGAGGCAGGTGTCGGTCGCGCCCTCCTTGGACTGCAAAGTGCCGTAGCCCGTGTTTCCGGCCGCGACCACGACGACGACCCCCGATTTGACCAGCCGGTTGACCTCCACGCAGAGCGGGCTGTGCCCGCAGGCAAACCACTTGGGATCGAAGCGGTGGCCGAGACTCAGGTTGACGCCGTGAACCTTGAGGTCGCGCCCATGCCCGTTGAGGAGCTGCACGTGCGAAATTGCCGCGATGACGTTGCTGGCGCTGCCGCTGCCAAACTTGTTGAGTACCTTGAGGCTGACGAGTTTGCATTTGGGTGCCATACCCGAGATCGACTTCAGTTCGACTTTACGGCTCAGCGTTTTTTTGTTGGCCGGGTCGTCCGACGCGCCGCGTTCTTGCCACACTGCCATCCTTTTTGCGGGGTCGGATGGCTTGCTGGGATCGGCTGACTGTTCTCCGGCAATGATCCCGGCGACGTGGGTTCCGTGGCCGTATTCGTCCTTCAACGGATTGCCCGGGCCGGTAGGGTCGGTGAAATCCTGATGATAGGGCGACGCGGCGTCGATGTTTTTGTGTAGCTCAAAGTGGGGGTGTGAAACGTCGATTCCGATATCCATCACCGCCCAGGTGATGCCGTCGCCAAACGCGGTAAAGGAATTCTGCGCTGCGTCGGCCTTGACCGTGCGAATCGACTGCACGATGCAACTCGCCACCTCGAAGTCCGGCCAGATGTGGTGGATGGTCCGAAACTGCAAGGTGTCGGGATCGACGATCGCATCAAGCACGCCTTGGGACACCTCGCCCACGCTGCCGCTCGCCTGTTTTGCGGTCTCGCGCTGGCTCGCCTTGGTTGCACAGGCCATCACCTGGGCTTCCTGCCGATCGATTTCGACAAGTTTGATGACCATTCGCCCTTCAAGCCGGGCGAACACATACTGGCTGCTCAGCTCGGTCTTGTACTTGAAGACACCCACGTTGGGATCGGTGACGTTAAACGACTGGATGGCTTTTTCGATATATTTTTTAATCCGTGCCTTGGCGGCGCGCCGGGGGTCGGGATGTTTGAACTCGGGAAAATCGTCCCCGGAAGGCGGGGCGGGGCGTGACGCTATCGGGTTGGGGTCGTCCAGGTCGCCCGTTGTGGTTTCGGGGGGCGTGAAATTCAGATTGATATCGATGATCAAATCGAAAAGTGTGGGCCAGATGTACGCAATGGGCGAGCCCTTTCGCGCGTTGGAGCCGAGCAGTTCGCGGATGACTGCGCTTCCGAGCAGTGCGAGCGCAACCTGCGCCCCGTTCTGGGCATACGGCTCGTCGACGCTCGACGGTGTGGGGGCCGAGGCTTCCCTGTCAGCGTCCGGCAGCATCTTGCGCACGGCATCCAATGCCGCCCCCGGCCCGCCGGGGAATTCGGAATTCAGGAACACAGCGGCGTTATGGTTGTGCAGAATCCAGGGATACTTGATGAGCACGTCGTCGGTGATCTTCATCTCGTGCTGGATCTGGTCGAGCAAAGGCCCTGCAATCACCGACCGCGCCAACTCCGCGCCGTCGAATCGTTTTGGTTCACGTTGCGGCATCTCGCTTCCCAGGGTTGTCATCGTCACGCCTTCTTGTTCGTTGTGGGGTCCGCGCGCGATCACACGCATTCAATCAGCGGCGGTTCAATAGTAGTGGCCGGCTGGGCAGTGTCAATCTGAGCGGGTGAGCCGTGGTGCCCTTTACTCACTTTAATAACAGCTTAATAACAGCGCCGTATTGCAGGCCGATGAATGATGGATGGGCGTCGGCGGAAGTAGGGCCTGCCTGCAGGTGCCCCCTCTCCCGAGGCAAAAAGTGCTTGCAATATTCTAATAATCGTGAGAATGTACGTCTCATGGATAAACGTAAAACCAAAGACCTGCTCTACGAACAAGTGGCGTGCATTGGCAAGGCGGTTTCCAGTCCCAAGCGGCTGGAACTGCTGGAGATTCTGGCGCAGGGCGAAAAAACCGTGGAGGCCCTGGCCGCCGAAGCTGGCATCGACATCAAGCTGGCAAGCGCGCACCTCAAGGTGCTGAAGGCCGCGCGACTGGTCGAGGCGCAGCGTGACGGGCGTTTCATCGCCTATCGCCTGTCCGGCGAGGACGTCAGCGCGCTGTGGGTCAACCTGCGTACGGTGGCGGAAGAACATCTGGTCGAGTTGAAGGTGGCGATGGAGCAGATTTTTGCCGCGCCGGAAAAGCTCGATGCCGAAACGCGCCGCTCGCTGATGGACAAGGCGCGGCGCGGCGACGTGGTGGTGATCGACGTGCGGCCGTCGGCCGAATACGCCAGCGGCCATCTGCCGTTCGCGCGCTCGATGCCGCTCGATGAAATCCGCCAGCGCATCAAGGAGCTGCCCTTCGACCGCGACATCGTCGCCTACTGCCGCGGACCGTTTTGCATGATGTCCGCCGAGGCGGTGGCGCTGCTGAAAGAACACGGCTATCGCGCGCAAAAAATCGCCGATGGCACGCCCGAATGGCAGGCGGCCGGTTTGCCGCTGGCCGAATCCTGACCGCTCACGCCTTACCGTTTACCGTTCACCAAGGAGACCCCCATGTTTTTCCGTCAATTGCTGGCCAAAGATGCCACCCTGTCCTACTTTTTTGGTTGCGGTTCCTGCCATGCGGGCGTCGCCATCGATCCGGTGCTCGGCGACGAACAGTGGTTCATCGACGAAGCCGCCAGACAGGACGTAAAAATCACCCACGTCATCGACACCCACGTCCATGCCGACCACTTTTCGGGTGGCCGCAAGCTGGCCGAACTGACCGGGGCGAAATATGGCCTGCATGAATCCAATGGCAGCCGCGTGAAATACGCGTTCGAGCCGCTAAAGGATGGCCAGCGCATCGAGGTCGGCAATGTCTGGGTCGATGTGCTGCACACCCCCGGCCACACGCCCGACTCGATCTGCCTGCTGGTGACCGACAAGCGCCGCACCGAAACGCCGTGGTTCGTGCTCACCGGCGACACCCTGTTTGTCGGCAGCGCCGGGCGCCCCGATCTGGCCGGCAAGGAGACCGAAATGGCAGGGCAGATTTATGACAGCGTGCATCAAAAGTTGCTGACGCTGCCCGCCGAGGTTGAGCTGTACCCCGGTCACACCTCGGGCAGCGCGTGCGGCGCGGGCATGTCGGGCAAGCCGACCTCGACCATTGGCTACGAGAAACGCTGGAACCCGATGTTGTCGCTGGATCGCGCCGGCTTTATCGCCGCGCTGACGGAAATCATTCCGCCACGTCCCGCTGAAATGGATCGCATGGTGCAGGCGAATCTGGGTTGAATTGAATTCTGGGTTGAATTGAATATGGTTTATTACGCCAGCAAGCTGGCCGTTTCGGCGCTGATCATTCTGGCCGTATCCGAGCTGGCCAAGCGCCTGCCGGGTTTTGCCGCGTTGGTGGCGTCCTTGCCACTGACCTCCTTGCTGGCGTTCATCTGGATGCGGGTGGAAGGATCGAATAACGCGGCCATCGCTGACTTGTCCGGGCAGATTTTCTGGCTGGTGATTCCCTCGCTGCTGCTGTTCGTCGCGTTCGCGTTTCTGTTGCGGCACGGTGTGGATTTCTGGCTCGGGCTGGCCATTTCAGCGGGACTGACGGTCGTGGCGTATCTGGCGCTCTTGCCTGTTTTGCGTAAATTCGGAGTGCAACTGTAATGACCACAACCCGTACCGGCGTGCCGGATTTCCAGTTCGGCATCCGTGTCAACCTTGCGCAGTTCGCGCATCTGGTGGTGCAGGTGTTTTTCGTCGGCCTCACCATCGGCATGTTCCGCACCGTGGTGCCGGCGCTCGCCGAATCCGAGTTCGGCGTGGCCAAGGGCTCGTTCATGATGCTGATGGCTTTTGTCACGGCGTTTGGGTTTGTGAAGGGCGCGCTTAATTTTGTCGCGGGGCGCTTGTCCGAACGCATCGGCCGCAAGAAGGTGCTGTTCATCGGCTGGCTGGCCGCCGTGCCGATGCCCTTCATGATCCTGTACGCACCCAGCTGGAACTGGATCGTGGCGGCGACCGTGTTGCTGGGCATCAATCAGGGGCTGGCCTGGTCGATGACGCAGACCTCCAAGCTCGACCTCACCACCGCCGACCAGCGCGGTCTCACCATCGGCTTCAACGAGTTTTCCGGCTACTTCGGCGTCGCGGTCGCGGGCGTCGTCACCGGCTATCTCGCCACTGCTTACGGTGCGCGCGAAGGCCTGATGCTGTTCGGTCTGGTGGTGATTGGACTGGCCGGTTTGCTGACGCTGCTGTGGGTGAAAGACACGCTGCCGTGGGCGCATGCCGAAGGCAAAAAACACGCTGCTGGCCTGATGACCGGCCCCGTGCCGCGCTACCCGGCCAATATTTCCGCCAAGCCCGGCACCTGGGAAGTGTTCACCCTGATGTCGTGGCGCGACGCACGCATGGCGGCGATCAGCCAGGCCGGCCTGGTGGAAAAGTTCGTCGATGCGCTGGTGTGGGTGTTTTTCCCGGTTTACCTGTATCAGCACGGCTTGAGCCTCGCCGGCATCGGCTGGGTGGTCGGCGTGTACGGCTTTGTGTGGGGGCTGTCGCAGTTCGTCACCGGCCACTGGTCGGATCGCATCGGCCGCAAAAAACCCATCGTCGCGGGCATGTGGCTGTGCGGCGCCGGCGTCGCGCTGGTGGTGCTGGGCGAAGGCGAACTGTGGTGGTCGTTCGCCGCTGCGGTGATGGGCTTCGGCATGGCCTTGCTGTACCCGACCCTGTCCGCCGCCGTGTCCGACATTGCCCATCCCAACTGGCGCGGCTCGGCCATCGGCATCTACCGCTTCTGGCGCGATACCGGCTACGGCATCGGCGCGCTGCTGCTGGGCGCGGTGGCCGCGCTGTTCGGCGGCATCGAGTCGGGATTCTGGTTTACCGCTGGCGCCATGTTTGTCTCGGGTCTCATTGTTTTGGTGGCGTGCGAGGAAACCCATCCGCGCCTCAACCCGGCAAGGGAACACGCATGAACAAGACACTGATTGCCCTCTGCGCCAGCCTTGTCGTGCTGGCCGCGCCAGCCCGCGCGGAAGACAACCCCGTTGTGGTCGACGCGCTGTCCGGCTACATGGATTTCGCCGAATACGGCAGCAGCCTGATCTGGCCGGAACAGATTCCGAAAGACGACTGGAACAAGGTCTTCATCGTCGATGCCCGCGACGCCGCGCAGTTTGCCAAGGAGCACATCCCCGGCGCGATCAACATCGACTGGCGGCAGGCCGTGGCGCGCCGCGGCGAGCTGCCGAAAGACCGCATGGTGGTGATGTATTGCAACTCCGGCTCGCTGTCGGCGCAGGCGGTGTTCGCGTTGCGCCTGTTGGGCTACGACAACGTGAAGGTGCTGCAGGACGGCCTCGAGGGCTGGAAAGCCAAGGGCGGTTTCGACGCCCATGCGCGTGCCAGCAAGCCGGCTGGCCACTGATGTAGCGAAGGCGCGCCACACCTCTCATGCGAAGTTCACCGCGCCTGCAAGGCCGGGGGGCTCGCCGGGGGCAGTCATTTTCAGCCGCCCGGCAGTGCCTTGAGTCCGGCCAGACGACGCATCCATAGTGTTTGTTTTGATGGGAGGCAGAGATGGACATTCTTGCGATCCTCGCCGGCATGGTGACCGGCATGGTGTTGGGCCTGTTCGGCAGCGGCGGCTCCATCATCGCGCTGCCGGCGCTGCTGTATCTGCTTGACGTGGCGCCGAAGTCGGCCATTGCCATGAGCCTGGGCGTGGTGGGCGTCACTGCCACCATCGCGGCCATCGACCACTGGCGGCGCGGCAACGTGGTCATCCGGGTAGCGCTGGTGTTCAGTCTGTTCGGCATGATGGGCACCTTCGCCGGGGCGCGGCTGGGTTTGCTGACGCCGGTGGTGATCCAGCTCGGCCTGTTCGCTGGGGTGATGTATGCCGCTGCCTGGCACATGTTGAAACCCGCCAAACTGAATCCGGTGCAGCCTGCTGCGGCGACGGATGGCATGGTCGCCGCGGCTGACGGCTCGGTTGCCACGCGCTATTGCCACCATTTTTTCTCCCCCTGCATGGGTCACATTGCCCTGCATGGCATTGGCGTCGGCATCCTCACCGGCCTTGTCGGCGTGGGCGGCGGCTTCCTGATCGTGCCGGCGCTGGTGCTGCTCTCCGGCATTCCCATGAAGCAGGCGGTGGGTACCTCGCTCGCCATTGTTGCCGCCAAGTCCTACGCCGGGTTCGCCGGCTACATGGGCGGCGTGCCGATCGACTATGCCCTGATGGGCGCCTTCACCGCCGTCACCGTGGTGGGTAGTTTCATCGGCACCCGGTTGGCGGGGCGCGTCTCGCAGGCCACCCTGAAAAAAGCCTTCGCCTGGTTTCTGGTGGTGGTGGCCACCTACATTGTGTTGAAAAGCGTGGTGGGAGAATTCGTGTGATTTCGCAGCGCCGTGGGCGTTGAGCCAGCCGGGCAAGGGTTCCAATGCGGAGGGGTAACAGGGCGCCCAAGCGGCTAGAATAGCCGGTTTGATTCATTCGTCGTGTGCCAGCGTTCAGGACGAGGCCCGCTCAAGGGTCGACGGGTCAGGTTCGATAACGCTTTACTCCCCTTGATGACGCGCTGCTTCGGCGCCAAGCTTGCGAAGACATGAAAACAACCCCGTATATCCCGCCAGACCATGTCATGGACTTGCTGCTCGATGCCGTTTGCGTGGTCGATGCGCATGGGTGCTTTGTTTTTGTCAGCGCGGCGGGCGAGCGGATTTTTGGCTATCCGCCGGAAGAGATGATCGGCAAGCCGGTGATCGACTTCGTGTTTCACGAGGATCGGGAACGGACGCTGCAGGCGGTCGGGGATATCGTGAAAGGACAGGCTTATCCGCATTTCGAGAACCGTTATGTCCGCAGGGACGGCCAGGTGGTTCACCTCATGTGGTCAGCCAGATGGTCGGAAACGGATCAGGTCAGGGTGGCCGTGGCGCGCGACGTCACCGAGCTCAAACGCGTCGAATCCTTGCGGGCTGCGCTGTATGCCATGTCCGAAGCCGCCCATGCTACGGAGGATCTGCTTGCGCTGTTTCAGCGCATCCATCAAATCGTCGGCGGACTGGTACCGGCGGGCGGTTTCTTCGTTGCGCTATACGACGCTGCGAAGGACGAACTGAGCTTTCCGTATCACGTCGACGAGCAGGAACTGGGGCCGGCAACGAGCCAGCCCGCTTCGGCCACGCTGAGTGCAGAGGTCATCCGCAGCGGCAAGGTGTTGCTGCTGCCGCCCGATGCGGCCGCCCATTCGATGAGCTGGCTTGGCGTTCCGCTCGCCACCAAGAGCGGCATCATCGGTTCGGTCGCCGTGCAGACCCTGCATGCCGCAGCGGGCTATGGCCCCCGCGACGTGGAACTGTTGCAGTTCGTTTCCACCCAGATTGCCACCGCAATCGAACGCAAGCAGATGGAAATGGCGCTGCTACACAGAGCGCGGCACGACCCCCTGACCGACCTGCCGAATCGCGAGCTGTTTCACGACCGCCTGCAGGCAGCCATGCTGCTGGCTGGGCGCAATGAGACCCGGCTGGCCCTGCTGTATCTCGACCTGGACAGGTTTAAGCAGGTGAACGACAGCCTCGGGCATCCGGTCGGCGACCTGCTGCTGCAGGAAACCGCCAGGCGGCTGCGGCTCTGCGTACGGGACTCGGATACGGTTGGGCGCGTCGGCGGCGACGAGTTCCTGGTGTTGCTCAATGGCATTCCGCTCCACAAGCATGCCGCGTCGATTGCCGAAAAGATCCGTGTCGCGCTCGATGGGCCGTTTACCCTGGCGGGGCAACTGGTTCATGTCTCGCCCAGCATCGGGATCGCGCTGTACCCGGATCACGGCCACGATTACCGGCAATTGATCCGCAGCGCAGACGCAGCCATGTATGCCGCCAAAAAAGCCGGCGGCAACCGTTTCGTGATGAGCGCCTGCGCCGATGTGCTCGACGAAGCGGGCGGCGGCGCCCCGGGCTGAGACAAACATGCCGTTCTTTGTGATCGATGATCGCTGCGGCTGGAACACGCCGAATCTCGCTGTCCGGTCTGTTCTGCCCGCTGCGCTGACGCTGCCCATCTTGATCGAGCGGCGTCTGCGCCGGATGGCGGAAGCATGAACCCAACCGACTACGAACGCTGGTACGCCACCGAACGCGGGCGCTGGATCGGCGAGACGGAATATGCGCTGGCGGCGCGTCTGCTCGCTGCGCAGCCGGGCGACAGCCTGCTCGATGTGGGTTGCGGTACCGGCTGGTTCACGCGCCGCGCGGCGACCGATGATCTTCGCGTCACCGGGCTCGACCCCAACTTCGCCTGGCTCAACTACGCGCGTGTGCACAGCAAGTCGCAGCTGAGCTGGGTGCAAGGCGATGCGCAACGCCTGCCGTTCGCCGATGCCAGCTTCGATCATGTGCTGTCCATCGCTGCGCTGTGTTTTGTCGATGACGAACGCCAGGCGGTGGCCGAATGCGTGCGGGTAGCGCGTTGCCGCTTTGCCCTTGGCTGGCTCAATCGGGACAGCTTGCTGTATCGACAGAAAGGCCGGGACGGCGGCAGTGGCGCCTATCACGGCGCCCGCTGGCACAGCGCAGTCGAACTGCGTGCGCTGTTCGCCGGCTTGCCAGTGCGCAAGCTCAGGCTTAGCAGCGCGATTTTCCTGCCGTCCGCCCAAGCCTGGGCGCGCGGGCTGGAGCAGGTGGCGCCGAGCGTGTTGCCGTGGGGCGGGCTGTTGCTGGCGACAGGCGAGGCCATCTGAGCCGCTTTAAAAAGAGGCAAGCCACGGTGCATCTATGCGCGATCGGGGCTTGATGCCCTGATTTGGGGCGTGACCGGCGCACCATGCACAGTGATCGAACAGGTGGTGTGCTCGGTTGTGGGGCTGGTGTCGCCAAGCCATTGAATCCGCATGGCTTAATCAAGCTGGCACCCGACGTGCTTTAACCTCACCACGAGGTATGTTCATGTCTATCGTTTCATCTGTCTGTTGTTATTGCGGCACCGGTTGCGGGGTGCTGATCGAAACCGAGGCCGGAAAAATTACCGGCGTGCGCGGCGATCCGGCGCATCCGGCCAACCAGGGCAAGCTGTGCACCAAGGGCGCGACCCTGCATCTGTCGGCGCAGGCGGGCGGGCGGGCGCTGGTTCCCGAACTGCGCACCGAGCGCGCCGCAAAGCGCCAGCCAACCAGCTGGGCGGCGGCGCTCGACCATGTGGCTGACAAATTTAACGCGGTCATCCGCGAGCACGGGCCGGACGCGGTGGGTTTCTATATCTCCGGCCAGCTCACCACCGAGGCGTATTACGTCTTCAACAAGCTGGCCAAGGGCTTGGTCGGCACCAATAACGTCGACACCAATTCGCGCCTGTGCATGTCGTCGGCGGTGGCGGGTTACAAGGCTACGCTGGGGGCAGACTCGCCGCCCGGCTGCTATGACGATATCGACCATGCCGGGGTGATATTCATCGCCGGGTCGAATACGGCTTTCGCCCATCCCATCCTGTTCCGCCGCATCGAGGCCGCGCGCAAGGCCAACCCCGCGCTCAAGCTGATCGTGGTGGACCCGCGCCGCACCGATACGGCGGCCGAGGCCGATCTGCATCTGTCGATTTTGCCGGGCACCGATGTGGCGCTGTTTCACGCCATGCTGAACGTGATGCTGTGGGAGGAACTGATCGACCGCGATTTCATCGCCGCGCACACCGATGGCTGGGACGCGCTGCGCGCAACTGTGCGCGAATATTCGCCGGAAAAAGTCGCGCCGATTTGCGGCGTGAGTGTTGCCGACATCGTGCAGGCTGCGCGCTGGTTTGCTGCCGGGCCGACGCTGTCGCTGTACTGCCAGGGGCTCAATCAGTCGAGCTGCGGCACCGACAAGAACGCCACGCTCATCAACCTGCACCTGGCGAGCGGGCAGATCGGCAAGCCGGGCGCCGCGCCCTTGTCGCTCACCGGCCAGCCCAACGCGATGGGCGGGCGCGAAGTCGGCGGGCTGGCCAATCTACTGTCGGCGCACCGCGACATGGGCAACCCCGCGCACCGCGCCGAAGTCGCCGCGCTGTGGGGGGTGGATGAGGTCCCGGCGACGCCGGGCAAGACCGCGATCGAGATGTTCGAGGCGGTGAAACGCGGTGAAATCAAGGCGCTGTGGATCGCCTGCACCAACCCCGCGCAGTCGCTGCCGAACCAGGCGCTGGTGCACGAGGCCCTGCAAACGGCTGAATGCGTGGTGCTGCAGGAGGCGTTCGCCGACACCGAAACCGCGCGTTATGCCGACGTGCTGCTGCCGGCGTCCGCCTGGGGCGAAACCGAGGGCACGGTGACCAATTCCGAGCGCTGCATCACGCGCGTCCATGCGGCGGTTCCGCCGCCGGGCAAAGCGCGCCCCGACTGGGCCATCGTCTGCGATTTCGCGCGGCGGCTGCTGCCGGAAAAGGGCGCGCGCCTGTTTCCGTATGCCGACGCTGAAGCCGTGTTCAACGAACACCGCGAATCGACGCGCGGGCGCGATCTTGACATCACCGGCCTGTCTTATGCACTGCTGGAGCAGGCGCCGCAACAATGGCCGTTTGCCGAAGGCAGCGTGACCGGTGCCCTCCGGCTGTATGCCGACGGCATCTATCCCACTGCCAGCGGCCGCGCGCGTTTTCACAACACGACGTATATCCCGGTGTCCGAAGCCATCGACGCACGCTATCCGCTGCATCTCAACACCGGCCGCCTGCGCGACCAGTGGCACGGCATGAGCCGCACCGGGCTGGTGGCGCGGCTGTATTCGCACGTCGAAGAGCCGCTGCTGTCGATGGCGCGCAGCGACATGGAGCGGCGTCGCCTCAAGGACGGCGAACTGGTGCGGGTGAAAAGCCGGCGCGGCAGCCTGGTCGTCAAAGTGGGAGCCAGCGACGAGCTGCGCGGTGGTCAGACCTTCATGCCGATGCACTGGGGCGGCCGCTTCATGGCGGGACGCGGCGTGAATGCGCTGACGCTGGACGTGGTCGACCCGGTGTCGCGCCAGCCCGAGCTCAAGCATTGCGCGGTGCAGGTCGAAAAAGTCGAGCTGCCGTACCGCCGCGCCATCATGCGGCGCGGCGACGGCGCCAGCCTGCTGCGGCAGGCGCAGCCCTTTCTCGAACATTTCGATTACGCCACCGCCGGTCTCACCGGGCGCGACAAGACCGTGCTGGTGTTTCAGGCGGCAAGCATGGGGCCGCTGCCGGAGGAACTGGTGCAGGAAATGGACGCCGCCTTCGGGCTGGACGATCCGCTGTTGACCATGAGCTACCAGGACGCGCGGCGCGGCATCTGGAAAAAGGCGCGGGTGGAGGACGGCGTCATCACCGGCGCCCGCCTGTCCGGCGAAACCGCCGCGCAGGACTGGCTCAAGGACCTGATCGCCGCAGGCGCTTCGGCGATGGATGTACGCACGTGGCTGCTGGCGCCGGTGACGCAGCCGCCCGCAGGCGGCATCGGCCGCGGGCGCATCATCTGCAATTGTCTGGATGTGGCTGAGCCGGACATCGTCGCCGCCATTGCCGCGGGCGCGGATCTGGCCGCGCTGCAGGCCACGCTCAACTGCGGCACCGAGTGCGGCTCCTGCGTGCCGGAGCTCAAGCGTTTGTTGATGGCCGGCCGGGCGGTGGCCTAGCTGAGATTTCTCGCCTGACGCGACGCCCGGCCGCAGTCGCCCCGCTTGCCGTTACAAGGGGAGGCACCCGCTTCAGGGGTTGCCTGGCGCAGTGGAAGCGCCTTCATTTTTGGGCATGTCGGCTTGGAATCGCTCGTGCAGAACCCGTTTGCGCAAAAAGGTGCGCATCTCGTGGCTGGCCCGGTCGAAATTCCCGCCCGACGCCAGTGACTGCCGTGCAGCCGAAAACTCTTTCTGTTTGATGTGCTGGACAATCTCGCCGGCCACCTGATGAAACCGGCCATGCAGCGCGTGGACTTGGGCGTGGTTTTTCGGCAACAGCTTCCGGCGTGCGCCATTGTTCAGCCATATTCCGAGTTCGCAGGCGTCGGGCAGGCTGATGTCCGCAATCGTCAGCCCACCTTGCCGCTGAGAAAATCGCGAAACCTGGCTTTCCATGCGCCATGCACTTGAATGGCGTCTTCGTTGTCGCTTTTGATGGTCATGTTTGTCTGGATTCAGCGTTGCACTTGCCGGTGGTAGCGGAATGCCAGCCGTGTTTTTGAGCGCCGCGTCAGGCATTTTTTTAAAATCGGCGCTGATGTTTCGCGGGATGGGTCGGCAGACACGGCACGGTGGCATCCCGCAACCTTAGCAATATGCACTCTTAGCAGGCAGGCAAGCCCCGGCTTATGGCATGCGTGACGTGGCAGGCCCGGAAACAGGGCGGCGCACGCAATTTTGCTGTTCTTTGGTGCGTGACGGGTTTGCACGCACTTATCTGGTGCCATCAAGCACCGCGTGCGGAAAATGACCTCTGCAAGATCGCTATGAATCAAATACTTACGTTGCATGGACGGGGTGGCATTGCTCTTGCTTATAAGGTTCAAGCCTATTGAATCCGGAGTATGAGCAAGATGGACATGAATATCCCCGCCAAGAAAATGAAGCTGGTGATGGTTGGCAACGGTATGGCCGGCGTACGTGCGCTGGAAGAGCTGCTGAAGCTCGCGCCGGACCTGTATGACGTCACCGTGTTCGGCGCCGAGCCGCACCCCAACTACAACCGCATTTTGCTGTCGCCGGTGCTGGCGGGCACGACCGTCTGCTGCTGGCGACCGGCTCCAATCCCTTCATCCTGCCGGTTCCCGGCGCCGACCTGCCCGGCGTTATCGGCTTTCGCGACATCGCCGACGTCGACACGATGATCCATGCCTCCAGCCAGTATCAGCACGCCGTGGTGATCGGCGGCGGCCTGCTCGGGCTGGAAGCGGCCAACGGCCTGATGAAGCGCGGCATGCAGGTGTCGGTGGTGCATATCGGGCCGTGGCTGATGGAACGCCAGCTTGACGAACCGGCAGCGCGCCTGCTGCAAAAGAGCCTGGAAGAAAAGGGCATGAAGTTCCTGCTGCAAAAGCAGACTGCGGAACTGGTGCAGGGTGAATCCGGCCGGGTCTGCGCGATCAAATTCAAGGATGGCGATTCCGCGCCGGCCGACCTGGTAGTGATGGCGGTCGGCATTCGCCCAAACACCGAACTGGCCGAGTCCTCGGGCCTGCATTGCAACCGCGGCGTCGTGGTCAACGACACCATGCAGACCTTTGATCCGCGCATCTATTCGGTCGGCGAATGCGCAGCGCACCGCGGCATCGCTTACGGCCTGGTGGCGCCGCTGTTCGAGCAGGCCAAGGTGGTGGCCAACCATCTGGCGCAGCATGGCATCAGCCGCTACCAGGGCTCGGTGACCTCGACCAAGCTCAAGGTCACCGGCATCGACCTGTTTTCCGCCGGCGATTTCATGGGCGGCGAGGGCACCGAATCGATTCTGTATTCCGACCCCATCGGCGGCGTTTACAAAAAGCTCGTGATCCGCGACAACAAGCTGGTCGGCGGCGTGATGTATGGCGATACCGTGGACGGCGCGTGGTATTTCTCGCTGCTGCGCGACGGCAAGAACGTCAACGAGCTGCGCGACCACCTGATGTTCGGCCAGGATCACTGCGGCAACCTCGGCCACAGCGGCATCAACAAGGCGGCGTCGATGACCGACGACATGGAGGTGTGCGGCTGCAACGGCGTGTGCAAGGGCGACATCGTCAAGGCGATTCGCGAGAAGGGCCTGTTCACGCTGGAAGACGTGCGCAAGCACACCAAGGCGTCGGGTTCGTGCGGTTCGTGCACCGGCCTGGTCGAGCAGATCCTGGCGGTGACTGTCGGCGGCGATTATTCGGCCACGCCGAAAACCAAATCGATGTGCGGCTGCACCGAACACACCCACGAAGACGTGCGTGCGGCGATCCGGCAGAACAAGCTGCTGACGATTCCGCAGGTGCAGCAGTTCATGGAGTGGGACACGCCAAACGGCTGCGCCAGCTGCCGCACCGCATTGAACTATTACCTGATTTCGACCTGGCCGGGCGAGGCGGAGGACGACCCGCAGTCGCGCTTTATCAACGAGCGTGCCCACGCGAACATCCAGAAGGACGGCACCTATTCGGTGATTCCGCGCATGTGGGGCGGCAACACCACGCCGTCCGAGCTGCGCCGCATCGCCGACGTCGTCGACAAGTACAGCATCCCGGCGGTGCACGTCACCGGCGGCCAGCGCATCGACCTTTTGGGGATCAAGAAGGAAGACCTGCCAAAAGTGTGGGCCGACCTCGACATGCCGTCGGGCCACGCCTACGGCAAGGCGCTGCGCACGGTGAAGACCTGTGTCGGCTCGGAGTGGTGCCGTTTCGGCACGCAGAACTCGACGCAGATGGGCATCGACCTGGAAAAGGCTTTCTTCAAGATGTGGGCGCCGCACAAGGTCAAGCTCGCGGTGTCGGGCTGCCCGCGCAACTGCGCCGAAGTCGCGATCAAGGACGTCGGCATCATCGGCGTCGACTCCGGCTGGGAGATCTATGTCGCGGGCAACGGCGGCATCAAGACCGAAGTCGCGCAGTTCCTGATCAAGGTCAAAACCGAAGCCGAGGTGATGGAGTACTCCGGCGCCTTCCTGCAGCTCTACCGCGAAGAAGCGCGCTACCTCGACCGCACCGTACATTACGTCGAGCGCGTCGGGCTGGATTACGTGAAGAAGAAAATTCTCGACGACCACGAGGGCCGTAAGGCGCTCTACGAGCGCCTGATATTTGCGCTGTCGATCGAAAAGGATCCGTGGGTGGAGCGCGCCAAGGAAGGCAAGTTCGCGCAGGAATTCGCCTCGCTGACGGTTTGACGCACGTTGAATTAACCCCGAACAACAAGGAAGCAACATGACCCAATGGCTTGAAGTATGCGATCTCACCGAGATCCCCCGACTCGGCGCACGCGTGGTGAATCACGGCGCGCTCGCGATTGCAGTGTTCCGCAATGCGGACGATGAAGTGTTTGCGCTGGAAGACCGCTGCCCGCACAAGGGCGGCCCGCTGTCGCAAGGCATCGTGCACGGTCGCAAGGTGACCTGCCCGCTGCATGGCTGGAATATCGAACTGATATCCGGCTGCGCGGTGGCGCCGGACGTAGGCTGCGCGCGCGAGTTCCCGATCAAGATCGAAGCGGGACGGGTGTGGCTCGACCCCGTGGCGGCAGTTAGCGCGGCAGCCTAAACGGCACGACGGCAGTCCAAAAAACATAATTGATACGGGCGGAAACTCCGCCCTTCGGCAGGAGCACCACCATGACACGCGACTTCTGGAAGTCGGGGCACACGCCTACGCTTTTATCCGCCTTTCTCTATTTTGACATCGCCTTCATGGTGTGGGTGATGCTCGGCCCGCTCGGCGTGCAGATTGCTGAAACCCTCGGCCTCAGCGCCGCACAGAAGGGCATGATGGTGGCGACGCCGGTGCTGGCCGGCGCGCTGCTGCGCATCGTGATGGGCGTGCTTGTCGACCACCTCAAGCCGAAAATGGCCGGCCTGATCGGCCAGCTGGTGGTGATCGCGGGCTTGCTGTGGGCGTGGCTGGCGGGCATCCACAGTTACCGCGAAGTGCTCATGCTCGGCGTGCTGCTCGGCTTTGCCGGCGCAGCTTTCGCGGTGGCGTTGCCGCTGGCGTCGCGCTGGTATCCGCCGCAGCATCAGGGTACGGCGCTCGGCATCGCCGGTGCAGGCAACTCCGGTACCGTGTTTGCGGCGCTGTTCGCCCCCAGCCTCGCGGTCGCCTTCGGCTGGGGCAACGTGTTCGGTATCGCGCTGATTCCGGTCGGTATGGCGTTCCTGGTGTATCTCGTGTTCGCCAAGGATGCGCCCGACTGCCCGCCACCGAAGTCGCTGCACCAGTACCTGAACGTGCTGAAAGACCGCGACGCTTGGTGGTTCATGTTTTTCTATTTCGTCACCTTTGGCGGCTTCGTCGGCTTGGCGTCCAGCCTCACCATTTATTTTCACGACCAGTACGGCATGACGCCAGTGCAGGCGGGTTACTTCACCGCCGCCTGCGTGTTCGCCGGCTCGCTGGTGCGGCCGATGGGCGGCATGCTGGCCGACCGCATCGGCGGCATCCGCACCCTGCTGGTGGTGTATACGCTGGCAGCCCTGTTCCTCGTCATCGTCAGCTTCGGTTCCGACAATGCCTGGCTGGCGCTGGCCGGATTCATGCTCGCCATGGGCACGCTCGGCTTCGGCAACGGCGCCGTGTTCCAACTGGTGCCGCAGCGCTTTCGCAAGGAAATCGGCGTGATGACCGGCATGGTCGGTATGGCCGGCGGCGTCGGCGGATTTTATCTGGCAGCCAGCCTGGGCTTCATCAAGGGCCAGACCGGCAGCTATCAGCTCGGCCTGCTGATTTTTGCCGGCCTGAGCCTGGTGGCGCTGCTGGGGCTGACGGTGGTGAAGCAGCGCTGGCGCACCACCTGGGGCGCGGCAGCGATTGCAGGGGCGAAGGTTTAATCGAGGTAAGCGCTGAGGGGTGAGCGGTCGGAACGGGTGCCGCTTTGCGGCGCTTCTATAATCCCGCTCACCGCTCACCGCTCACCATATCCATGTCCCTCACCCTTCAATTCGGCTACGCCACGGCCACCGGCCCGCGTGAGCGCAACGAGGACTACGGCGGCTTCGTCGAGCCGGCCGATCCGCAGCTGGCGGCGACCAAGGGCATGCTGGCGGTGGTGGCCGATGGCGTGTCGGGCGGGTCGCACGGGCGCGAGGCGGCCGAGACCTCGGTGCGCAATCTGCTTGCCGATTACTACGCCACCCCCGACACCTGGGAAACCCCGCACGCGCTGGGGGCAGTGCTGGCGGCGATCAACCGCTGGCTGTCGGGGCAGATGGCGTCGCGCACCGACGCCGGCGGCATGGCGACCACGCTCACCAGCCTGGTGCTGCGCGGCCGCCGCTTCCATTACGCCCATGTGGGCGATACCCGCCTGTATCGCCTGCGCGGCGAAACCCTGGAGCAGCTGACGGTCGACCATGTGTGGGAAACCCCCGGCATGTCGCATGTGCTCAAACGCGCGCTGGGTCTCGACACCCACGTGTTACCGGATTTTGGCGAGGGTGAGCTGCTCGCGGGCGATGTTTTTTTGATCGCCTGCGACGGCGTGTGGGAGCCGCTTGGCCAGCTTGAGCTGCACCGCCTGCTGAAACTGCACGACGCGCCGCAGCGGATTGCCGATGCGCTGGTCGAGGCGGCGCATGCGCATGGTGGGCAGGACAACGCGACCGCGCTGGTGGTGCGCGTCGACGCGCTCGGCGAGACAGGTGAGGCAGAGGATGCACTGAGCGATGCGCGCGACCTGCCGCTGCCCGGCAAGCTCGGCGCCGGCGCCCGGCTCGACGATTTCGTGATCGAGGATGTGCTGCACAGCGGCCGCGACGCCTTGATCTACCGCGCGCACCACGAAAAAACCGGCCAGCGCTGGGCGCTCAAGACGTTGCAGCCGATTCTGGCGGGCGACGCCAATGCGGCGTGCCGGCTGCTGGCCGAGGAGTGGTTTTTAAAGCGCGTGCATTCGCACTATTTCCCCGACGTGCTGGCGTTGCCCGGCCGCAATTTCCTGTACTTCGCGGTGCGCTATCACGAAGGCGCGACGCTGCAGGACCAGCTCGACGCCGGCCAGCATTTCTCGCCAGTGGAGGTCGTCACTCTGATGATCCGGGTGCTCAAGGGCCTGGCTGCGCTGCACCGGCTCGACATCGTGCATCGCGACATCAAGCCGGCCAACCTGCACGTCGACCCCGCAGGCAAGCTGCGCATACTCGACCTCGGAGTGGCGCGCTGTCCCATCCTCGACACGCGCGAGTTGCATGCCCAGCCTGGCACCCCTAGCTACATGGCGCCCGAACTGTTCAACAGTGCCGAGGCCAGCCCGCTGAGCGATCTCTACGCGCTGGGTGCAAGTGGCTACCACCTGCTTACGCGCAAATATCCCTACGGCGAAATCGAGCCATTCCAGCGACCTAAATTCGGCGAGCCCGCACCGCCTTCGCGCACCCGCCCGGACATCCCGCCCTGGCTGGAGAACGTGCTGTTGAAAGCGCTTGCGCGCGATCCGGCGCAACGCTTCGAGACTGCCGAGGAAATGCTGCTGGCGCTGGAGCGCGGCGAAGCCAACCCGCTGCTGCGTCGCCGCACGCCGCTGATCGAGCGCTCGCCCGCTGGCGCCTGGCCGCTGGTGGCGGCCCTTTCGATCGCGTTGAATCTGCTGCTGCTGTTTGTGCTGCTGGCGAGCTGAGAACGGCCGCCCGCCATGACCGCTTCAGCGCGGAAACGGCATCGCTGGATACGGATAGGGAAGCGCCCCGGGCTGGCCGGGATAGCCCAAAATCGGTGGCGGATATAAGGGCGGGGGCGTCACCGGCTGCTCGGCTTCGCCAGGTTCATCGGCCTGCGTTTCCTTGCGCTGGCGAGTCTCTTCCGCTTCGCGCGCGGCCGCCGCCGCTTGCCTGTCCTGACGCTGGGCCTGCAGTTCCTGTGCCTGGGCCGCGTTCTTTCTCAGCCGCTCCGCGGTCGCCCGCACTTCCGCTTCGCTGGGAGGCGGTGCGACCTCCAGTTTTTCGACTTTGCCGGCTTTTGGCGGGGTGGACGAATAACTCACGTTGCCTGCGCTGTCGACCGATTTATAAAGCGCGTCGGCGCTG
This sequence comes from Hydrogenophilales bacterium 16-61-112, assembly GCA_002257045.1. Lineage (GTDB taxonomy): Bacteria > Pseudomonadota > Gammaproteobacteria > Burkholderiales > Thiobacillaceae > Thiobacillus. The sequence goes on from NCHD01000007.1 coordinate 19,766, forward strand.
GCGGATGCGCTCGCCAGCGCGGCGAGCAGCAGCAAAACAGGGTGGGGTGACATTCAGGGTTCTCCTTTCAGCGTAGGAACGCGTGATCCGGGCGGCAGCCTTACCTGCAACGCATGTCCGGCGTGAGTCGCATCCACTTGGTCAGCCAGTTCTTCGCCCGTTCGCGTGCATGGCGTGCGGCGACTTTTTCTTCCGGCGTCTGGTCGGGGCGAAAGTCGAATGCGCGCCGCGCCATCGGGTATTCCTGCCACTCCACCGGCACGCCGCGTTCCCACAAGGCGTAAAACGCGCGGCCGCCATTCATCCGGCGCAACTCGTAATCGGCGTCGCCGATCAGGAACAGCATCGGGGTGGTGATCTGCGTAATTTCGGGGGCAATGCGGAACAGTTGGTCGGGTTCCGGCGCGTTGGGGTTCTGCATGTGGCCGTAGTAGCTGACGATGGTGGCGAGATCGGCGCCGCGTTTGGCTGCCAGCCGGATCGCGTAATACGGCCCGCGCGACAGGCCGACCACGCCGACCGGCTGCTTGCAGGCGTTCGGTAACGCCTTCAGGTAATCCAGTCCGGCCTCGACGTCGAGTTCGGTGTCCGGGTTGTGCGCCGACGGCCAGCGTTCGATGAAGCGCCCGCTTTGCCAGTCCGGCGCAACCACCAGAAAGCCCTGTTCGGCGAGTTCGCGCACATGGGCGCGCTCGTCGCCTTCGTAGCCGCGTTTGGCGTGGATGAACAGCACCGGCGGGAAAGGTCCCGTGCCGGCTGGCGTGGCGATTTCGACCGGCACCTCGGAGCCGTCGGCGGCCTTGATCGTGGCCTGGGTCAGGCTGATTTCACCCGCGCGGGCGACGCCGGTCCCGCTGTGTGCCGATGCTAAGATGACGGCCGCAATGACAAGTCTTTTCATGGTCTTTCCCAGCAATTTCACTGCGGCCTATTTTAGGCCAGCGCAGCGGCTTCTTCGCGCGGACTGTTTGCCTTCATGAGTCCCGCATTCGACGAGCCGACGATCCCGGCTGTCTCGCCGGCCGTTCGGCGCATGCTGCTTGCCGGCTGGATTTCGCTCGGCGTGCATGCCGCGCTGATCGCGCTGGTGCAGGTGGCGCCGCCTGCCGCGACCACGTCGTCAGGCGCGCCTGTGATCGAAGCGCGGCTGGCGCCACGGCAGCCTGCGCCAGCGGTTGCGATGGCGCCGCCTGCCGTGCCGGTCGCCGCTGCGCCCGAAACTCCCGCGACCGCAAGCCTCCCGCTACAGCCGAGCCTGCTGCAGGACACGCTGCCGGTCGCGCGTCCTGACACTGCGCCACCCAAGCCAGCAACCCTTGCCTCACTGCCGCCCACGCCTGCAGCGATTGCGCCCGCGCCGTCTGCTCCGGCGCAGCCTGCGGTATCGCCGCCGGTCGAGACTTCGGCGCCGGATCAACCCACGCCGGCGGTCGTTGCGACACCGCCCGCAGTGGCCATCACCAGCGCGGTCGATCTCACCTATTACAGCGCGCGCGAGGTCGATGTGCATCCACGCGCACTGGGCCAGGTGGTGCCGGACTACCCGGCCGAGGCCGACCGCCGGCGCGTGTCCGGCAAGCTGCTGCTGCAACTGAAGCTGCAGGCCGATGGCCGCGTCAGCGATCTGCAGGTGCTGAGGGCTTCCCCGCCCGGCGTATTCGACGAATCGGCGCTGCAGGCGTTTCGCCGCGCGCGTTTTGCGCCCGCGCAAAAGAACGGCCGCCCGGTACGGGCGCTGGTGCAGATCGAGGTGGTGTACGACTGGGAAGGTCAGATGACGCGCTGATGCGCGGACGCACAAAGCCGTGCATTGGTTGTTCGTTCAGGCAGGCGGAGGCGAGCCCCCGGCTTAATGCTTGGGGCCGTGACCGTTCTTGCCGTTGCCTTTTCCGTTGCCGTGTTTGCCGCCGTTGCCGCGATGCTGCTTTTGGTAGCGCGGCACATATTCATTCTGGTACCAGCTGTCTTTCACAAAGTAGACCCGCTCGCCGCACGCGTTGTACTCGCGGCAATGCTTGCGCCAGTTGCGCGCGTGGCCGGGCGGAACATGCATGTAAATCGGCGCGCGCCGAACGGCAGTACGCTCGATGTACTTGGGCTGACTGTACAGGATGCGCGGCTGCGGAAAATCACCGATGTCGATACGCCCATAGAAACCGGGCTGGCCGATGCTGACCGACACGCCGACATCGGCTGCCTGCGCCGGAACGGCTGCAAGGACCAGAGCGGCTGCGAAAAATACGGGCTTCATATTGATTCTCCTGAAGGCTTGGTTTCGATGGGAGTCAGACTGTTGCTGAAAGGGGGGGCGTCACGCCCGGACAGGGGCTTTGGCGTCAGCCTGCGCAGAGGCCGTGCGCCAGCGCCGCAGCAGCAGGGCATTGCTCACCACGCTGACGCTGGAGAACGCCATCGCCGCACCGGCGATCACTGGGTTGAGCAGCCCCGCGGCCGCCAGCGGAATCCCCACCACGTTGTAGACAAACGCCCAGAACAGGTTCTGGCGGATCTTGGCGTAGGTGCGTTTGGAGATATCAATCGCGTCGGCCACCAGCGCCGGGTCGCCGCGCATCAGGGTGATGCCGGCTGTGTGCATGGCGACGTCGCTGCCGCTGCTCATGGCAATGCCGACATCGGCGGCGGCCAGCGCGGGGGCGTCGTTGATGCCGTCGCCGACCATCGCCACGGTCTTGCCCGCGGTTTTGAGTTGCGCCACGTGCGCGGCCTTGTCGGCGGGCAGCACCTCGGCCAGCACGCTATCGATGCCGAGTGTGGTCGCCGCTTTTTGTGCCGCGCCGCGGTTGTCGCCGGTGAGCATGATGGTGGTGATGCCGCGCGCCTTGAGCCGGGCCACGCCCGCCGCCGCGCCGGGTTTGACGGCGTCGCCGAACGCCAGCACGCCGAGCGCGCGGCGGTCGCGGGCACGCGCCAGCCATGACACGGTGCGGCCGGCCGCTTCCTGTTCGGTGGCGACGGGGTCGAGCGTGGCGGTGGTCACATCGTTTTCAAGCATCAGGCGGCGATTGCCCAGCCAGTACGTTTCGCCATCGACATCGCCGACCATGCCGCGTCCCGGCAGCGCCTGTTGCGCCTGCGCGGGCAACACCGTCAACGCTGCGGCTTCTGTCAGCACCGCGCGCGCCAGCGGGTGTTCGCTGCCCGCCTGCAAACTCGCGGCGATGGCCAGCACCTCATTATTGTCGTGTCCTTCCGCCGCCACGCACGCCGCCACATGCGGCATGCCGTCGGTGAGCGTGCCGGTCTTGTCGAACACCACGGTGGTGATTTTGTGTGCAAGTTCCAGCGCTTCGGCATCCTTGATCAGAATGCCATGGCGCGCAGCGACGCCGGTGCCTGCCATGATCGCGGTGGGGGTGGCGAGTCCCAGCGCGCACGGGCAGGCGATTACCAGCACCGCCACCGCGTTGAGGATGGCGACTTCGGCATTGCCGCCGAGCGTCCACCAGGCGATGAAGGTGACCAGCGCAATGCCCATCACCACCGGCACGAACACCGCGCTCACCTTGTCCACCAGCCGCTGGATCGGCGCCTTGGCGGCCTGCGCGTTTTCCACCAGGCGGATGATGCGCGCCAGCGTGGTCTCCAAGCCTACCGCCGTGGTGCGCGCAAGCAGCACGCCATGCGTGTTGATCGCGCCTCCGGTCAGCGCATCGCCCGGTTGCTTGTCGACCGGCAGCGATTCACCGGTGAGCATCGATTCATCGACCTGACTGGTGCCCTCGACAATCTCGCCGTCCACCGGCACCCGTTCGCCAGGGCGAATCACCACCAAGTCGCCGACGCGGATCGCGTCGATCGGCACATCGCGGTCAACGCCGTCCGTCCGCACCCGCGCGGTGAGCGGCCGTAAGGCTTGCAGCGCGCGGATCGCCTCGGTGGTCTGGCGCTTGGCACGCGTTTCCAGCCACTTGCCGAGCAGCACCAGACTGATCACCACCGCCGATGCCTCGAAATACAGGTGCATGGCGTCGGCGTGCGTCAGCAACAGATACACGGAGAGCCCATACGCCGCACTGGTGCCCACCGCCACCAGCAGGTCCATGTTGCCGCTGCCCGCGCGCAAGGCCTTCCAGCCGGCGCGATAAAACCGCGCGCCGAGCCAAAACTGCACCGGCGTCGCCAGCGCCCATTGCAGCCAACCCGGCAGCATCCAGTGCGCGCCGGCCAGGCTGCCGAGCATCGGCGCGATCAGCGGCAGCGACAGGGCTATCGCCAATGCCACCGGCCACCAGTCCGGCAACGCGCGTGCCGGAGGCGTTTGGATTTCGCTTGCCGCCTGCGGCAGCTGCGCGCCGTAGCCTGCGCGTTCCACCGCAGCGATCAAGGTGGCCGCCGAAATGCCTTTCGCCAGCTTGATCGTGGCCTGCTCGGTGGCCAGGTTGACGCTGGCATCGAGCACGCCGGGTACTTTGTTCAATGCCTTTTCGACCCGCGCTGAGCAGCTGGCGCAGGTCATGCCGGTGATGTCGAGGGTGCAGGATTCGGTGGGGACGCTGAAGCCGGATTTTTCGATGGCGCGCTGCACGGATGCGATGTCGGTATCGCCGGAAACCGTTGCGATTTCGGTTGCCAGGTTCACGGTGGCGTCGGTGACACCGGGCAGTTGTTTCAGCACTTTTTCCACCCGCGCCGAGCAGCTGGCGCAGGTCATGCCTTCGATGCCGACGGTGAGTGGGTGGGGTGGGGTGGGCATTGTGGGCTCCGGGTGGGGGTAAGGGATTGCACCATAGACCTTGCCATGAGGGAAAGGTTTGTTGAAGACTTCCCCCTTTGGAAAAGCACCCTGAAGGGCATAAAGGGGATTGAGGGGGATTTGAAGCCGTTGTTTGATTGAGGCTGGTTGGCCGGGCTACCCCCGGACAATGGTCAGTAGTCCTGCAAATACCTTAACTACAACAACCAGCCTCTCGGCAAGCTCAAAGCAAACGCTTTGCGTTCAGCCCTCAGTGCCGCGCACGGGCAATCGGGTAATCCTTTGGCAACAACACCCACATCTTCCCCCGCTGCTTCATCCGCCCGGCGAGCTCCCCCGCCGCATCCCCAAACCCCCAGAACACATCCGCCCGCACGCCGCCACGAATTGCGCCGCCGGTGTCCTGTGCCATCACCAGCTTGTTCAACGGCAGCGTTGAATTGGGTTGGGTGGTGGCGAGAAAAACCGGCGCGCCCAATGGAATGAAGCGTGGGTCGACGGCGATCGAACGGCCGCCGGTGAGCGGAATGCCGAGCGCGCCGAGCGGGCCGGACAGGCCATTGGGCAGTTCGCGGAAAAAAACGAAACTGGGGTTGCTGGCGAGCAGTTCCGGCAGTTTGTCCGGGTTTTGCATACCCCAGTTCTTGATGCCCTGCATCGAAGCCTGTTCGAGTTTGAGCTCGCCGCGCTCGACCAGCAGCTTGCCGATGGATTTGTAGGGGTGGCCGTTCTGGTCTGCGTAGCCGACGCGCATGTGGCTGCCGTCCGGCAGTTCGATGCGGCCGGAGCCCTGGATCTGCAGGAAGAACAGGTCGACCGGGTCTTCTGCCCAGGCGATGGGTTTGCCCTTGAAGCCGTCGCCATTGGCGGCGGCCTCGATTTCCTTGCGAACGGGGTAGGGCACCAGCTTGTTGCCCATCAGCCGTCCGCGCAGGCGCAGATTCTTCAGTTCGGGATAGACGCTGGCCAGGTCGACCGTGACGAGATCGTCCGGCACCGCGTACAGCGGATAGCGCGCCCGCTCGGTCCGCACGCGGTCACCTTTCAGCAGCGGCTCGTAATAGCCCGTGACCAGGCCTTCGGCGCTGCCGTCTTCCTGCGTGGCTTGATACAGCTGGAATCGTTGCTCGAAAAATGCGCGCGCTGCAGCGTCATCGGGCGCCGGCAGGGCGGCGGCATCGTTGCAGGCGGCTTGCCAGGCGCCTTGTTTTTTGAGCGTGCTGCAGCCCAGCAAAAAGGCGCCCCAGGCTTCGCCAGTGGTGTCGCTCTGCCACGCGGCGAGCGTGCTCCACTCAACCGGCTTGAGCGTGGGATAGGTAATCGCCGGGGTCGGAATCAGCACCGGTGATCGCGTTACCGGCGGGACGGGTTTCGGGACGGGAACAGGGACCTCTGGCTGCACTGCACAGGCAGACAACAACAGGGCAAACAGCCATGGACTTGCGCGTAACAGCATCACGGGTGAAGATGGCTCGGGTCGAAAACACGCGTCGAGTATAACCATGGGGAGACGGGTTTGATGGGGAGCCAGGGACTGGGTTGGTTGGTGCTGGAGGCCGGAATTGCCTTGAGCCTGTTTGTGTTCATCATCTGGTGGACGATGAGGAAGTAAGCGGTGAACAGGTTGAAGTGCTTGCGCGCCGCTTTCGCTCCCCGCTCTTCCTCTAAATCAATGCAGAACCCGTGGCATCGACAGCGTGAACGACGGAATCTCTGCATCGAACTTGTTGCCGTCTTCCGCCACCATCTGATAGCTGCCGCGCATGGTGCCGACCGGCGTCGCCATCGCGGTGCCGCTGGTGTACTCGAAGCTTTCACCCGGCCGCAGCAACGGCTGTTCGCCGACCACGCCCAAACCCTTCACTTCCTGCGTGACGTTTTCCGCGTCGGTGATGATCCAGTGACGCGAGATCAACTGGGCCGAAACCGTGCCGGTGTTTGAGATGGAAATTTCTTGCCTTCGGCCACGGTTTTGCTCGACGGGTATGGAATGGCTGCAGTGTAACGCAATGGCGTGGCGGGCTGCTAAAATGCACCCAGTCAAACCCAATAACCCCGGAGCCTTCCATGACTTTTCGCATCGCCCCTTCCATCCTGTCAGCCAACTTTGCCCGGCTTGGCGAAGAAGTCGATAACGTGCTGGCTTCCGGCGCCGACATCGTCCATTTCGACGTGATGGACAATCACTATGTGCCCAACCTGACCATCGGCCCGCTGGTATGCGAGGCATTGCGCAAGCATGGCGTCACCGCACCGATCGACGTGCACCTGATGGTCAAGCCGGTCGACCGCATCATCCCCGATTTCGCCAAGGCGGGCGCGACCTATATCACCTTCCACCCGGAAGCCTCCGAGCACGTCGACCGCACCATCGGCCTGATCAAGGAAAACGGCTGCAAGGCGGGTCTGGTGTTCAACCCGGCCACCCCGCTCGACGTGCTGGAATACACGCTGGACAAGATCGACATGGTGCTGCTGATGTCGGTCAACCCCGGTTTTGGCGGTCAGAAATTTATCCCCTACGTACTCGACAAGGCGCGCGCCGTGCGCAAGATGATCGACGACCGCGGTCTCAAGGTGAACATCGAAATCGACGGCGGCGTTGGCCCGGCCAATATTCTGGAAGTGGCACGCGCCGGCGTGGATACCTTTGTCGCCGGTTCCGCCGTGTTTGGCGCCGCCAAGGATACCGACCCGCAGTGCTATAACAGCATCATTGCTGCGATGCGTGCGGAATTGGCCAAGGTCTGAAAATAGGGTCAGTAGTGAGCGCTGAGTCGCAAGCGGAAAACCCGCGCGCCTCGCCGTTCACTGCTTCCCGCTCACTGTTGACTGCTCACCATAAAATGAATTTCCCACTCCCAATTAAAGCGGTCGTAATCGATCTTGACGGCACGCTTCTCCATACTGCACCCGATCTGGCGCACGCGGCCGAGTTGATGATGGCCGATCTCGGCCGTCCGTGTCCGTCGCTGGAAACGATTTCCACCTATATTGGCAATGGCGTATCGCGGCTGGTCAAGCGCGTGCTCACCGGCGAGATGGATGCCGAGCCGGAAGCCGAATTGTTCGCGCGAGCGAGCGCTGCCTACCAGAAGCATTACGGCGAACACGTCTCTCTGTATTCGCGTCCGTTCGACGGCGTGGTCGAAGGGCTCGACGCCTTCAAGGCGATGGGCGTGCATATCGCGTGCATCACCAACAAGGCCGAACTGTTCACCGTCCCGCTGTTGAAAGATACGGGCCTGTTCGATTATTTCGAATTGATCCTGTCGGGCGACTCGTTGCCCAAGCGCAAGCCCGACCCGTTGCCGCTGCTGCATGCCTGCGACGTCTTCAAGGTCAGGCCCGCCGAGCTGTTACTGATCGGCGATTCGCTCAATGACACCCAGGCCGCCCGTGCTGCGGGATGCCCGGTGTTTTGCGTACCCTACGGGTACAACCGTGGGCGTCCGGTTGCCGAACTCGATCTGGATGCGGTGGTGCCGAGTCTGGCCGAGGCGGCGAAAATGGTGGTGAAGGCATGATTCTCAGGGGTCAGGATTCAGGGGCCAGGATTCAGGGAACGTGCCGCCGATGGCGGCGCTGGTCTTGATCGGGCGCATGACGCGCTTTCCCCTGAATCCTGGATCCTGACCCCTGAAAAATGACTGAACAAGATTTCTTCGACCTCGCCCGCCAGGGCTACAACCGCATCCCGCTGGTGCGCGAACTGCCGGGCGATCTGGAAACACCGTTGTCGGTGTATCTCAAACTGGCCAACGCGCCGTATACCTACCTGCTGGAATCGGTGGTGGGCGGCGAGCGCTTCGGCCGCTATTCCTTTATCGGGCTGCCGGCACGCACCGTGTTGCGGGTGCGCGCGCATCTGCTGACGCTGGAAACCGATGGCCAGGTGGTGGAAGAACATAGCCTGCCCGATCCGCTGGCGTTCATCGCCGAGTTTCAGGCGCGTTTCAAGGCTGCGCCGGTGGCCGGGTTGCCGCGCTTTACGGGCGGACTGGCGGGCTATTTCGGCTACGACACGATTCGCTACATCGAAAAACGCCTGGCAGCCACCCGCAAGGACGACGTGATCCACACGCCGGATATTCTGCTGATGCTGACCGAAGAGCTGGCGGTGTTCGACAACTTGGCCGGCAAGCTCTATCTCATCACCCATGCCGATCCGCTGGAGTTGGACGCGTACACGCAGGGCCATTTGCGGTTGCAGGCCTTGACCGAGCAATTGCAGATGCCAATTATGCTGCCGGTCGAACCGGTTACCCTGGTTGCCGAGCCGGTGTCCGAATTCGGCGAGACTGAATTCAAGGCGGCGGTGCAACAAGCCAAGGATTACATCGCAGCGGGCGACATCATGCAGGTAGTGTTGTCACAGCGTATGGCGCGGCCTTTTTCTGCTTCGCCGCTATCGCTGTATCGCGCGCTGCGCAGCCTCAATCCGTCGCCGTACATGTTTTTCTACGACTTTGGCGGCTTTCACGTCGTCGGCTCGTCGCCCGAAATTCTGGTGCGCCTGGAAGGTGACGATGTCACCCTGCGGCCGATTGCCGGCACCCGGCCGCGCGGGTTGACGCGCGAGGACGACCAGCGTTTGGCCGACGAGTTGCTGGCCGATCCGAAAGAGTGTGCCGAGCATTTGCAGTTGCTCGATCTGGGACGCAACGACACCGGCCGCGTGGCCGTCACCGGCAGCGTCAAGGTTACCGAGCACATGCAAATCGAGCGTTACTCGCATGTGATGCACATCGTCTCCAACGTCGAAGGCAAGCTGAAACCGGGCTTGTCCGCGCTCGATGTATTGCGCGCCAGTTTCCCGGCGGGAACCGTTTCCGGCGCACCCAAGGTGCGGGCGATGGAAATCATCGACGAACTCGAACCCAGCAAGCGCGGCATCTACGCCGGTGCGGTGGGCTACCTTGGATTCAACGGCGACATGGATCTGGCGATCGCCATCCGAACCGCCGTGATCAAGGAAGGCATGCTGTACGCGCAGGCAGGCGCAGGCATCGTCGCCGATTCGGTGCCGGACAATGAATGGATGGAAACGCTCAACAAGGCGCGTGCGGTGATTCGGGCGGCTGAGCTGGCCTGAGCGCGCCACTTTTCAAATGGCGCGGGTGAGCCGCGCCGTTACCCGTCCATCAGCTTCCCATATCAACTCAGGCCGTAGCGCTTGGGCTTCCAGCGGAAACATCTGTTCGCCCAGACACAGCTCACCGTTTTCCTCGTGCAGTCGTTTCCACGGATACGGGTGCGCTAGGGCTGATCGTCCGCATGAAAGTGCGTGTGCGGCGCCTCGGCCGCCGCGACCTGTTTGAACAGGGCCAGTGCGGGCACTGCTCGCCGGTTTCGTGACAAGGTCGATTGGCGTGGTGCGGCACGGCCGTGACAGTGCGGCCAAAGATGGTTTCCAGCGAAATGCCGCCGGTTGGCAGCAACGACGCGGCAGTCGCTGTCGATCACGGCAAAGGCTTGTTCATGGGTGTCGAACAGACTTTGAGGTTTGTTCATTATTCAAGACCCGCCTGTCATGGACATAAGGCCATGACCATGCAGGGATGTTGCGTCCAAGCCGCATGGATAGGCGGCTTGCGGGTGGCAAGTCTGTAGCTATGCTGAGTGCATCAACAACAGAAGGACGCTCAATATGGCACACATCGTGATTTTGGGCGCAGGCATCGGCGGCATGGGCATGGCCTATGAAATGCGCGAGACAGCGCGGGCGGAAGACAAGGTCACCGTCATTTCCAACCTGCCGTATTTCCAGTTCACCCCATCCAATCCGTGGGTGGCGGTGAACTGGCGCAAGCACGACGACATCACGATCCCGGCTGCGCCCTATCTCAACAAGAAGAATATCGACTTCATCGCCGTCGGCGCGGCGCGTGTGCATCCCGAGCGCAACCAGATTGAGCTGACCGATGGGCAAATCGTGAACTATGACTATCTCGTCATTGCAACGGGCCCCAAGCTGGCGTTTGATGAAGTGGCCGGGCTGGGGCCCGAGGGGCACACCCAATCGATTTGCCAGGTTGAGCATGCCACCGCTGCTGCCAAGGTGTGGGATACCTTTGTGCAAAATCCGGGGCCCATCGTGGTGGGGGCGGTGCAGGGCGCGTCGTGCTATGGCCCGGCGTATGAGTTCGCGTTCATCATGGACACCGACCTGAAGAAGCGCAAAATCCGCGACCGCGTGCCGATGACTTTCGTCACCGCCGAGCCGTACATCGGCCATCTCGGACTGGGCGGCGTGGGCGACTCGAAAGGCCTGCTCGAATCGGCCATGCGCGACCGCCACATCAAGTGGATCTGCAATGCCAAAGTCACCAGGGTCGAAGCCGGCAAGATGTTCGTCGCCGAGCACAACGATAAGGGCGAAGTCATCAAGGAACACGAACTGCCGTTTGCCTATTCGATGATGCTGCCCGCGTTCAAGGGCATCGATGCCGTGTTCGGCATCGAGGGGCTCACCAATCCGCGCGGCTTCATCACCATCGATGCGTTTCAGCGCAACCCCAAGTTCCAGAACATTTTCTCGGTCGGCGTCTGCGTTGCCATTCCGCCGGTGGAGGTCACCCCGGTGCCCACCGGCACGCCCAAGACCGGCTACATGATCGAATCCATGGTTACCGCCACCGCGCACAACATCCGCGCGTTGCTCGACGGCAAGGAGCCAGCCGAAAAAGCCACCTGGAACGCGATCTGCCTGGCCGACTTTGGCGACACCGGCGCGGCGTTCGTTGCGATCCCGCAAATCCCGCCGCGCAACGTCAACTGGTTCAAGGAAGGCAAGTGGGTGCACCTGGCCAAAGTCGCGTTCGAGAAATACTTCATGCGCAAGATGAAAACCGGCACCCCTGAGCCGCTGTACGAGAAATACGTGCTGGGCCTGTTGGGCATCAAGAAACTTAAATAGTTTTCTCCCCGGACCCCTCGTCATGGCGCCTGCGGGCGCCGTTTTTTTGCCTGACTTGCGGCTTGGGCGCGCGGCTATAATCCTTTGTTTTCAGCAGGGGTCGGGCTGCCCGGCGCGCGAAGGAATCACCATGCTTCTCATGATCGACAATTACGACAGCTTCACCTACAACCTCGTGCAGTATTTCGGAGAGTTGGGCGAAGACGTCAAGGTCATCCGCAACGACGAGATCGATCTCGCCGGCGTGGCGGCGTTGAATCCCGATCACATCGTGGTGTCGCCCGGTCCCTGCACTCCCAGCGAGGCGGGCGTGTCGGTGCCGCTGATCAAGGAATTCGCGGGCAAGGTGCCGATTCTCGGTGTGTGTCTGGGCCACCAGAGCATTGGCCAGGCCTTCGGCGGAAAAATCGTGCGCGCCAAAGAACTGATGCACGGCAAAACCTCGATGATTCATCACACCGACGCCGGCGTGTTTCATGGCCTGCCGAATCCTTTCCGCGCCACCCGCTACCACTCGCTGGTGATCGAGCGCGAAAGCCTGCCGGACTGTCTGGATATCACCGCGTGGACCGACGACGGCGAAATCATGGGCGTGCGCCACAAGACGCTGGCGGTCGAAGGCGTGCAGTTCCACCCCGAGTCCATCCTCACCGAGCACGGCCACGCCATGCTCGCCAACTTTCTGAAGGAGCGGGTGTGATGCAGCACAAGGACTTGCTCACGCTGATCATCGAACGCCACGACCTGCCGCACGACGCGATGCTGGCAGCGATGCGCGCCTTGATGGGTGGCGAATGGACGCCTGCACAGATCGCCAGCTTTCTGGTCGCGCTGCGCATGAAGGGCGAGTCGGTGACCGAGATCGCCGCTGCGGCCGAGGTCATGCGCGAACTGTCGACCAAGGTGCCGCTCGCGGGCGTCGACCATCTGGTCGATACCTGCGGCACCGGCGGCGATGGCGCACACACCTTCAACATCTCCACCGCGTCTGCGTTCGTTGCGGCGGCGTGTGGTGCACGCGTGGCCAAGCATGGCGGGCGCTCGGTGTCGTCCACCTCGGGCAGCGCCGACGTGCTGGAAGCGCTGGGGGTGAACGTCAATCTGAGCCCGGAAAAAGTCGCCGAGGCGGTCAAAACCCTCGGCGTCGGTTTCATGTTCGCGCCCAACCACCACAGCGCGATGAAACACGCCGCGCCGGTGAGAAAAGAACTGGGCGTGCGCACCCTGTTCAACCTGCTTGGCCCGCTGACCAATCCGGCCAGCGCGCCGAATCAGGTGATGGGCGTGTTCAGTCGCGAACTCACCGGCGTGTTGGCGCGCGTGCTGCAGACCCTGGGCAGCCGCCATGTGCTGGTCGTTCACGCGGAAGAAGGGCTGGACGAAATCAGCCTGGCTTCGCCCACGTTTGTGGCCGAACTGAAAGACGGCCATGTGTCCGAATACGAACTGGAGCCCGGCCTGTTTGGCTTGCCCCAGGTGGCGGCGAGCGAGCTGGTGGTGAACGGCAAGGATGAAGCGGTCGAGATGCTGCTGGCCGCGCTGGAAAACCGTCATGCGGGCGCGGCTGCCATCGTTGCGCTCAACGCGGGCGCGGCGATTTATGTGTCCGGCCGCGCCGCCAGTTTGATGGACGGCGTGGCGCTGGCGCAGCAGGCCATTTCCAGCCTGGCTGCACGCGATACCCTCGAACATTACCGCCGCTTCAGTCAATCATGAGTTGCCAAGAATGAGCGATATTCTCGAAAAAATCCTCGCCACCAAGCGTGTTGAAATCGCCGCAGGCCTGGCTGCCGTGCCGCTGGCCGAGATGCAAAAGCGCGCTGCTGCAGCCACGCCAGCGCGTGATTTCGTCGGCGCCTTGAGCGCCAAACTGGCAGCCGGTCAGCCCGCCGTTATCGCCGAAATCAAGAAAGCCAGCCCGTCCAAGGGCGTGATCCGGCCTGACTTCAGGCCGGCCGAGATCGCGGCCAGTTATGCAGCCGGCGGTGCCGCGTGTTTATCGGTGCTGACCGACCGCGACTACTTTCAGGGCAGCGCCGGGTATCTGATCGAGGCGAGCGCCGCGTGTGCGCTGCCGGTGCTGCGCAAGGATTTCATCATCGATCCGTATCAGGTCCATGAAGCGCGGGCGATGGGAGCGGACTGCATTTTGCTGATCGTCGCCGCGCTGGAATTGCCGGCGATGCAGGCGCTGGAAACCTTGGCGTTTGAGTTGGGGATGGCGGTGCTGGTGGAGTCGCACAATGCCGCAGAGTTGGATTTGGCTTTGCAATTGAAGACGCCGTTGCAGGGGATCAACAACCGTAATCTGCGGACGTTTGAGGTGAGCCTGGATACGACCTTGGATTTGTTGCCGAAGATTGGCGAGGATCGGATTGTGATTACGGAGTCGGGGATTCTGGCGCCGGCGGATGTGGCGCGGATGCGTAGCCATCAGGTCAATGCATTCCTGGTGGGGGAGGCGTTTATGCGCGCTGCCGATCCTGGGGCGGAGTTGGCTCGGTTGTTTGCCGATTAGAACAAGCTTCCCCCTTTGAAAAGCACCCTGAAGGGCATAAAGGGGATTGAGGCTGGTTGGCCGGGGGTAGCCCGGCGGCTAGTCACTTTCTTTTGTCTCGCCAAAAGAAAGTAACCAAAGAAAAGGCGACCCCGCTCATCCCCGAAACCCCGGAAATCGAGCCTGCCGGGTGGGCAGCAAAGAACTCGCCCCGCTTTTGTCATGCTGATTAATTTTTGTGAGCGGGGCTTCAGACACCTTTGCCGCTGATCCACCCGACAGGCTCAATTTCCGGCGGGGCTGAGAGGGGATGAAAGTCAAAACCAGGGCGGTGGTGACGGGACGTTCGCGATTACTATTTTGGCTTCACGTCGGGCGCTTTACGCCTTCGCATGAGTTTGGAGAATCTATGCATTACCTTCTATTTATCGGCGCGTTTTTATGGTTCGCTTTCATTGCACCTTTGAAGGTCACGTTCGCTACGGGTATTTTGCTGGTTCTTATAACGGGTATTGTTGCAACCACGACACGCCTGGTAGTAGGGATTCAGCCGTCGATTGGTGAGGCTGCTAAAGCAGTCGCACTATCCTTCTTTTTTCTCGCCATCGCGTTGCTTACCCTGCTCAGTTTTTTTGTGGGAACAAGTTCAGCCGGACTAAGCGTAAATATCACAGGCTTATCTGCGTGGCTGGTCTTGGCGGCGCTGCTCGCGGCATATACCCTGGGTTATAAAATCAGCCTAGGCATGTCGTTCGGCGCGAGTGCAACAATTGCTGCTGTATCTACTGTCGTGTCTGGCGTCCTCATCGCAATCGTAAAAGCCGTTACTTGAGACGGGAAATACGTTTTCCTGGAAATCCCGCTTGAGGTGTACCAAGTAGGGCGGCAATAAGCGAAGCGCATTGCGCCGGATGTGAGTCTCAACACAAACGTATAAACCGTCCAGTCACCACCATCCTGGTTTTGACTTTCTCCCCTCTCAGCCCCGCCGAAAATTGAGGCTGCTGGGTGGATCAGCGGCAAAGGTGTTTGAGCTCCGCTCACAAAAAACCAATTAAAACAGCAAAGGCGGGGCGAGTTCTTTGACGCCCACCCGGCGGGCTCGATTTTCGGGAATTCGGGGATGTCGGGGTGCGTTTTCTTTGGTTACTTTCTTTGTCGCATTGACAAAGAAAGTGACTAGCCGCCGGGCTACCCCCGGCCAAGTAGCCTTAGCTAAGCACTGCCCTCAGCTCAAATCCCCCTCATTCCCCCTTTTCCAAAGGGTAGGTTCACCCAATCACCGCTTCCCCCCAAACAAACTCCCCAGCACCCCCCGAATAATCGACCGCCCAACCTGACTGCCAATGGCGCGCGCAGCCGACTTGGCCAGCGCCTCGGCAGCCCCTTCGCGGCGGCCGCTCCCCCCCAGAATGTCGCCAAATACGCCACCGAGTCCACCTCCATTCGCTGCGGGCTGCGCGGCGGCTTTGGCCTGTTGCGCAGTTTGCGCCTGCGTGGCAGCTGCTTGCGCAGCCTGTTCGGTGCGCGCCTTCAGCGATTCATAAGCCGACTCGCGATTAACTGTTTTCTCGTATGCGCCTGCCACCAGCGAAGACTGCATCAACTGACGGCGCTGCGCATCGGTGATGGGGCCGAGCTGCCCCTGCGGCGGCACGATGAAGGCACGCTCGACCACACCAGGGCGGCCTTTTTCGTCGAGGAAAGACACCAGCGCTTCACCGACGCCCAGTTCGGTAATGACCGCAGCCTCGTCCAGCGCCGAGTTGTCGCGCATGGTTTCAGCCGCCGCCTTGACCGCTTTCTGGTCGCGCGCAGAAAACGCGCGCAGCGCATGCTGCACCCGGTTGCCGAGCTGCGACAGGATTTTGTCCGGTACGTCGGCCGGGTTCTGGGTGACGAAAAACACGCCGACGCCCTTGGAGCGGATCAGCCGCACCACCTGCTCGATCTTGTCCACCAGCGCATCGGGTGCGTCGGTAAACAGCAGGTGCGCTTCGTCGAAGAAGAACACCAGTTTCGGCTTGTCGAGGTCGCCCGCTTCGGGCAGGTTTTCGTACAGTTCTGACAACAGCCACAGCAGCAGGGTGGCGTACATTTTGGGCGCCTGCATCAGCGTGTCGGCTGACAGGATGTTGATGACGCCGCGTCCCTTGTCGGTTTGGATCAGGTCGGCGATGTTGAGCATGGGCTCGCCGAAAATCTGCTCGCCGCCTTGCGACTCCAGCGCCAGCAGGCCGCGCTGGATCGCGCCGATGGATGCCGCCGACACGTTGCCGTAATCGGTGGTGAACTGCTTGGCGTTCTCGCCCACGTAGGCCAGCATCGCGCGCAGGTCTTTCAGGTCGAGCAGCAGCAGGCCGTTGTCGTCGGCCACCTTGAACACCAGGTTCAGCACGCCATTCTGGGTTTCGTTCAGATCGAGCATGCGTCCCAGCAGCAGCGGCCCCATGTCGGAAATGGTGGCGCGCACCGGATGGCCACTGGTGCCAAACGGATCCCACAAAGTGACCGGGTAAGCCTGGTGCTGGAAATTCTCCAGCTTGAGCGACGCGACCCGTTCCTCCACCTTGGCGTTGCCGCCGCCGGGCTGCGATACGCCCGACAGATCGCCTTTCACGTCCGACATGAAGCACGGTACGCCGATGCGCGAAAAATGCTCGGCCAGGGTTTGCAGGGTGACGGTCTTGCCGGTGCCGGTGGCGCCGGTGATGAGGCCGTGGCGGTTGGCCATTTGCGGCAGCAGGCAAAGGTCGAGGGTGGCGTTTTTGGCGATGAGCAGGGGATCGGTCACGGCGGTTCCTGTTGAATGGAGCGGGGAATGAGGATTTTAGCGGGTTCGACTGCGTCAGGTATTCAGTCAGGTATAGAAGCACCCGCTAATGTTGCGGGTATCATCGGGTCATCGAGAAAAGCAGGGCAACAGCGTGGAAAAAACTCAAGACACACATGAAATCGTCATTGTCGGCGGCGGTGCGGGAGGGCTCGAGCTGGCCACCCGCTTGGGCGACAAGCTGGGCAGGAAAAAGCGCGCGAACATCACGCTGATCGATGCTTCGCCTTCGCATTTGTGGAAGCCGCTGCTGTACGAAGTCGCAGCAGGCAGCCTCGATTCCTATGCCGAGCGGCTGGAATACCTGGCGCAGGGGCACTGGCATCATTTCCGGTTTCGCTTGGGGCGGATGGAGCAGCTGGACCGCGCCAAACAGGAAATCGGCGTGGCGCCCACTTTTGACGAGAAAGGCGAGGAGATCATTCCGCGCCGCCGCTTTCGCTACGACACGCTCATCATTGCCGTTGGCTCGGTGGCCAACGACTTTGGCGTGCCCGGCGTCTCCGAGCACTGCATCATGCTCGACACGCCGAGCGAGGCGCGCGAGTTTCACCGCCGTCACATCAATGCCTGCCTGCGCGCGAATACCCAGACCGAGGGCGTCGCGCCAGGCCAGTTGACCGTCGGCATCGTCGGCGCGGGCGCCACCGGGGTCGAGCTCGCGGCCGAGCTGCACGACACCACGCGCGAACTGTCGGCTTATGGCATGGACCATATCGACCCTGACCGAAGCCTGAAGCTGCTGCTGGTGGAGGCCTCCGACCGCATTCTGCCCGGCCTGCCGCCGCGGCTGTCGGGTGCGGCGGCGGAGCGGCTGGCCGAGCTCGGGGTCGAGATGCACGTCAACGAGCGCGTGACCGAGGTGCGCCGCGACGGCATGATGACCGCGTCGGGCAAGTTCATCCCCGCCAGCATGATGGTGTGGTCGGCCGGCATCAAGGCGCCGGATTTCCTGCGCGAGATCGACGGTCTGGAAACCAACCGCGTGAACCAGCTGGTGGTCAAACCCACGCTGCAGACCACGCGCGACGAGAACATTTTTGCGCTCGGCGACTGCGCCGCCTGCCCGATGCCGGATGGCAAGACCGTGCCGCCGCGCGCCCAGGCCGCGCACCAGCAGGCGACGCATATCGCGAAGGCGATCTGCCGCCGCTTCCGCGGCAAGCCGCTGCTGGATTACGTCTATCGCGACTACGGTTCGCTGGTCGCGCTGGGGCGTTTTTCCACCGTTGGTAACCTGATGGGTGGCCTGTCGGGCGGCAGCATCATGATCGAAGGCGCGATGGCGCGGCTGGTCTACTGGTCGCTGCACAAGATGCACCAGATTGCCCTGCACGGTTGGGTCAAGACCTCGATGACGACCTACGCCCACTTCATCAGCACGCCGACGCGGGCGCGGATCAAGCTTCACTGAGCGCGCAGGCAAGCTGCGTCTGCTGGACGCGGGCGCAAAAAAACGGGCAGACCTTAAGGTCTGCCCGTTTCAATTGCAGCAGGCGAATGCTGCAAACCCATCAGCTGCCGATCACGCCGCCGTCGTCCTTGGTGATAACGACGACAGCCGAACGCGGCTTGGCCGGGCCGGACGCGCTCGCCGTGGTCGGGCCGTTGGCGCCGTTGTCGGGCCAGCTCGAGTTCTCGGTAAAGCCTGCTGTCCAGTCTTCGCCCGGATGCTGGATGCCGACGAACATCGACTTGCCGTCCGGCGTCGACGTCACGCCGGTGACCTCGGCATTGGGCGGCGCAGTCAGGAAGCGGCGGGTTTCGCCGCTGGCCACGTCGGCGCACATCATGACGTTGCCGCCGATGTTGGCGTAGGCGCCGGTGGCGGTGCCGGCCTGGTCGGTCTGGATCCACAGGCGGCCGTCGCGGTCGAACCACAGGCCGTCGGGCGAGCCGTAGTCGTCGCCGTTGATGTTGCCCTGCAGGTTGGGGTTGGCATCACTGCTGTCGCCGGCCTGCACGAACAGATCCCATTCGAACGCGGTGGCGGTGACGCGGTTGCCCGCCTCGCGCCAGCGAATGATATGGCCGTGGGTGTTCTTCGCACGCGGATTGGCGGCGTCGATCTGGGCGGCGCTGCGCGCGGTGTTATTGGTCATGGTCATGTAGACCTCGCGGCTGTGCGGGTGCACCGCGCCCCATTCCGGACGGTCCATCTTGGTGGCGCCCAGCAGGTCGGCAGCGGCACGCGCCTTGATCAGCAATTCGCCCTGATCGGCAAAACCGTTGGCGGCGGTCAGGCCGTTCTCGCCGTGAACCAGCGCCAGCCATTCGCCGGAGCCGTCAGCGTTGAAGCGCGCGGCGTACAAGGTGCCGTGGTCGAGCATGTCGCGGTGGCGGGCCTTCATGCGGCTCTCGCCGCAATGTTTGTCGAACGGGCGTGCGGAAACGAACTTGTACACGTATTCGAAACGCTCGTCGTCGCCCATGTAGACGGCGAGATTGTCGTTGTCGTCCACTACCACCCAGGCGCCTTCGTGCTTGAAGCGGCCCAGCGCGGTGCGCTTGACCGGGGTGCTCTTGGGATCGAAGGGGTCGATCTCGACGACCCAGCCGAAGCGGTTGGGTTCGTTTGATACCTGGCCATTCGCACGCAGGTCGAAGCGCGGATCGGCTTCATGCCAGCGGTAGCCGAAGCCGCTCTTGCTCACGCCATAGCGCTTCTCGTGCGGGGTCTGGACGAAGGTGGCGTCGGTCGTGCCGAAGTAGCCGTTGAAGTTTTCTTCGCAGGTGAGGTAGGTACCCCACGGCGTGTAGCCATTGGCACAGTTGTTGAGCGTGCCCAGCACGCGCATGCCGCTGGGGTCGGCGGGCGTTTGCAGCATGGCATGGCCGGCGGCGGGGCCGGACAGCCTCATCGGCGTTTTGCCGGTGATGCGACGGGCCAGGCGCGACGGGCGCTTGATTTTCCAGTCGCCCTTGCGCGCCGGACGCAAGGCTTCGACGACGTTGACGCCATGGGCAGCAAGCTGGGTATCGACCCGCTCGGCGGTCATTTCGTCGCTGCTGTAGGACGGGGTGGCATGTACCAGGCCGGGGTCGTTGTACTCGCTGTTGGACACGAGCAGGCCGTGCATGTTGCCAGCGCGCGCAGGCTCGGCGGGGAAGGGGAAGAAATGCATGCCGTCGGTGTGCGCACCGTAGCTTCTCAGCTGCTGGGCCTCGGTCATTTCGGTCGCGGGGTCCCAGTTGGCGCCATGCGACAGCGCATCGCCCCAGGCGACAAAAACGCGGGCACTGTAGCCGACCGGCACGCTGACCATGTCGGTCATCGGCAAGGTATTGGCGGGAACCGGGGTAAAGCCGATCAACGGGGCAGCAGCATTGCCGCCGTGACCGCCTTTGGCAAGGGCGCCGGTGGAGAGGCCCATGCCGCCGAACGCGGCCCAGGTGGCCACGCCGATCGAACCCTTGAGCAGGGTGCGGCGCTGGTGATTGCAGGTGTCGATCACGTCCTGCATCGATGGATTGCTGGATGGGTTGTTTGATTCGTCATTGGAAAACATGGAAATCCTCTCGCCAGATAAATTGTCGGGTTGCCGCGCGGGATAGCCACACCATGGCGGGCGGCGGCGCGAGCGGGATGACTGTAGACAGGGCGCATGACAGTCTGATGAAGCGCTTCCAGCCGGTGTTCGGCACTGTTTACGCCCCGATTGCAGGTGGGCGGCGCCGCGCCTGAGGCGGCAGCGAAGCACCCGAAATCGATGTCCGGTTCTCTTGAATCCAGCCCATTCCCCCGCATCTAATGGGGTATATCGAATGCAGGAGCACGCCATGTCTATTACCCGTCCCGCCGCTGTCGCGGGCATGTTTTACCCGGACAACCCGGCCGTACTGAAACGCAGCGTCAGCGAGCTGCTGGCTCATGCCAGCGGGGGCGCTGGGGCGCGCCCGCCCAAGGCGCTGATCGTGCCGCACGCCGGCTATGTCTATTCCGGCGCGGTCGCCGCCAGCGCCTACGCCCGGCTGGGCGAGCAGCGCGCCCGCATCCGCCTCGTGGTGCTGCTCGGCCCCACCCACCGTGTGTATGTGCGCGGGCTGGCCCTGCCCGATGCCGACTGCTTTGCCACCCCGCTCGGCGAGATTCCGCTGGACCAGGCGGGCATGCAGCGGCTGTTGGCGCTGCCGCAGGTAACGCTGAGCGCGGCCGCGCACCAGATGGAGCATTCGCTCGAAGTGCAACTGCCCTTCCTGCAGCAGGCGCTGGACGATTTCCATCTGCTGCCGCTGGCGGTGGGCGAGGCCACGCCCGAGGACGTGGCCGAGGTACTGGAAGCGGTGTGGGGCGGCGACGAAACCCTGATCGTGATCAGCTCCGACCTGTCGCATTTTCTGCCCGACGCGGTGGCGCGCAAGGTCGACGGCGCGACGGTGGAGGCCATCCTGGCCTTGAACCCGCAGCTCGACCACGAACAGGCCTGCGGCGCGACGCCGGTCAATGGCCTGCTGCTGGCCGCGCGCCGGCATGGCCTGCAGCCGGTGGTGCTGGACGTGCGCAACTCCAGCGACACAGCCGGTGATCCACAGCGGGTGGTGGGCTACGCCGCGTTTGCTTTTGAGGGCGCAGCCGCGGCTGCGCAGCCGCAGGCGGATGACAAGGGGGCGGTCTTGCTCAAGCTCGCGCGGGCCGGAATCGCCGGGGCGCTGGGCCAGAGCCCGGCGTTCGCCGCGCAGCACGCCTGGCTGCAGGCGCCCGGCGCCAGCTTCGTCACTCTCACCCGGTGCGGCGAGTTGCGCGGCTGCATCGGTACGCTGGAGGCGCACCGGCCGCTGGGTGAGGACGTGCGCGAAAACGCCGTGGCCGCGGCGTTTCGCGACCCGCGTTTTGCGCCGTTGAGCCTGGCGGAGTTCGACACCATTCGCGTTGAGGTGTCGCTGCTGTCGGCGGCCGAGCCGATGGCCGTTGCGAGCGAGCAGGACGCGCTGGCCAGCCTGCGGCCGCACGTCGATGGCGTGGTGTTCGAATACGGCCACTACCGCAGCACCTTCCTGCCGCAGGTGTGGGAGCAGTTGCCTGATCCGGTCGAGTTTCTGGCCCAGCTCAAACGCAAGGCGGGGCTGTCGATTAATTTCTGGGATGCCGGCGTGCGCCTGTCGCGCTATACGGTCAGAAAATGGAAGGAGTAGCCGTGTGAGCAGTGAGCCTCGGCACGTGCGAACGTCCGCGAACACGGCCGCCACCGACGCGCTGTTCCATGTTTGACAAGCAAACTTGAAAGAGGTGGCCCCGCATGAGCATTTCCGAATCGCATCATCCCGCACGCTGGTGGCACGCGCTGCCCGACGGCCGCATCCAGTGCGACCTCTGCCCGCGCGACTGCAAGCTGCATGAAGGCCAGCGCGGCCTGTGTTTCGTGCGCAAGATGGAGGGCGGGCAGATGGTGCTCACCACCTACGGCCGCTCGTCCGGTTTCTGCGTCGATCCGATCGAAAAAAAACCGCTCAATCATTTTTATCCGGGGTCTTCGGTGTTTTCCTTCGGCACCGCCGGTTGCAACCTGGCGTGCAAGTTTTGCCAGAACTGGGACATTTCCAAGTCGCGCGAGACCGACACGCTGATGGACCAGGCGTCGCCCGACGAGATCGCCGCCGCAGCGGAGCGGGCCGGCTGCAAGAGCGTGGCCTTCACTTACAACGACCCGGTGATTTTTGCCGAATACGCGCTGAATGTGGCCGACGCCTGCCACGCGCGCGGGCTCAAGACCGTGGCGGTCACTGCCGGCTATATTCACGAAGCGCCGCGCCGCGAGTTCTTCGCCAAAATGGACGCAGCCAACGTCGATCTCAAGGCCTTCACCGAGGACTTCTATTTCAAGCTGACCGGCGCGCATTTGCAGCCGGTGCTCGATACGCTGGTGTACCTGAAGCGCGAGACCAACGTGTGGACCGAAATCACCACGCTGCTGATTCCCGGCCACAACGATTCCGATGCCGAGCTCCTGGCGATGAGTCAGTGGATCCTGCGCGAACTCGGCCCCGAGGTGCCACTGCATTTTTCCGCCTTCCATCCCGACTGGAAGATGCGCGATAGTCCGCCCACCCCGGCGTCCACGCTCACGCGTGCGCGCGACATCGCGCTGCAGGCCGGGCTGCAATACGTCTACACCGGCAACGTGCACGACACGATGGGCGGCACCACGTCCTGCCCGGGCTGCCATGCGCCCCTGATCGTGCGCGACTGGTATCGCATCGAGCGCAACAGCGTGACTCCGGAGGGCCGGTGTCCGCATTGCGGCCATGCCATCGCCGGACATTTCGACGCATTTCATCAAGCCTTCGGCAACCGCCGCATCCCGATTGCCCTGCATCCGGAGCCACGCCCCTGAGCCTGTCCACCCTGGTCCATATTCCTGCCGACGGCGTCATGGTCGAAGGCATGCTGGACATTCCCGAGCATGCCGTCGGGCTGGTGGTGTTCGCCCACGGCAGCGGCTCGTCGCGCCATTCACCGCGCAACAACTATGTGGCGGGGGTGCTGCGGGAAGCGGGCGTGGCCACCTTGCTGATGGACCTGTTGACGCCGGACGAGGATCGCGAAGTCGCGCGCCGCTTCGACATCGGCCTGCTGACGCATCGCCTGCTGGCTGCGGCGCACTGGGTGCAGGGGCAGGCGGCTGCGCGCGAACTGCCGCTGGGGTTTTTCGGCGCCAGCACCGGTGCCGCCGCCGCGATCGAAGCGGCCGCGCTGCTCGGCGTGCGGGCCGGGGCCGTGGTGTCGAGGGGTGGTCGCCCCGAGCTGGCCAGCCGCACCGCGCTGGCGACCGTGACTGCGCCGACCCTGATGCTGGTCGGCGGCCGGGACGCGGGCGTGATCGAACTCAACCAGCAGGCCCACGACCAGCTGGCTTGCGAGAAGGCCTTGGTCATCGTTCCCGGCGCAACCCATTTGTTCGAGGAACCCGGCACGCTGGAACAGGTGGCGCAGCAGGCTGCGCTCTGGTTCGCCGGGCATTTTGCGCCGGTTCCGCACGCGTGGTTTCCGCGGTACTCCGTAGCCGCGGCAGGCGTTTGATGCGCCACCCTACATGCTGGAGTGGCCGCCCTGCGCGTATTCCCGCTCGTATTTTTCCTGGCATGCGAGGCAGCGCTTGGCGGTGGGGTAGGCCTGCAGGCGGGCGAAGCTGATGCTGTCGCCGCAGTCGACGCACACGCCGTAGGTGGCTTCCTTGAAGCGGCGGAATGCGGCTTCGATATCCCGGAGTTCTTGCACGTGACGGTCCACCACGGCCAGATTGAAATCCGCCAGCGAACTGGCCATGGACTCATCGCCGCTGTCGCCTGGCTCGCGGTTGAGCAGATCGATGCGATGCTGGTTGCCCGAGTTTTCCAGTTCCTGGCGCACCTCGATCAGCAAGAGTTGGTAATCCTTTTTCAGCTGCAGCGTGAGCTGGTCGATCTGGGAGGGGGTGAGCGGGGTCATTCGGGTTCCTGTTTCAGATTGCGGGGTCGATGCGCTGGCCGGATGCGGGATTAAAAAAACAGCGCGTATCCCCATGCCAGGACAAGCCCGGAGCTTATCAAGCTAGACCAAATTCGGCGTCTATCAAGACAACGGCCAACCTGATCCTGCTGGGCATTGCGGCGGAACTGTTGCTGATGCTGTTCATCGCCTATACCCCGAGCGGCAACTGGCTGTTCGGCACGGTGCCGCTGGGCGCCGAGGTCTGGCTGCTGGCGCTGGCGGGCGCGCTGCTGATAAGCGGGCTGGAAGAACTGCGCAAGGCGCGGCTGTGGCGTGCCGGCAGCTGAGGCGCGGCCGGCTGTCAGGCCTGGCCGAGGATGGCCATGACTTCCGCGTCATCGACCTGCGGAAAGTCGGCATAAAACTGCCCCACCGCGCGAAAGTCGGTCGGCGAGAACAGGCACACCACCTCATCGGCGTAGGGGCGTATCCGCTCCAGCGTATCGGGTGGCGCCACCGGCACGGCGCACACCAGCCGCGCCGGCTTTTGCGCGCGCAATGCATGCAGCGCCGAAATCATCGTCGCGCCGGTGGCGAGCCCGTCGTCGACCATGATCACCGTGCGCCCGGCCGGATCGATCGGCGGCCGCAAGGGCGTGTACTGCTGGCGACGCTGTTTGATGGTTTCGAGTTGCGCCTGTTTTTCCTGTTGCAGATACGCGGATGTGCCGCCGGCCGACTGCGCGTAGTCGGCGATATAGGTCCAGCCCGATTCGTCGACCGAGCCGATGGCGAATTCCGGATTGAACGGCGCGCGCAGCTTGCGCACCAGCACCACGTCGAGTTCGCCGCCGAGCGCCCTGGCCAGCCGCTGGCCCATCGGCACGGCCCCACGCGGGATGGCGAGGATCAGCGGATGCTGGCCTTTATAACGGGCCAGTGCGCCGGCCAGACGGTCTGCAGCTTGATTGCGGTCGGCAAAAAACATGGTGGGCGTCTCCGGGTGTCCGGTTTTTAAGCATAGTCATCGTTCCACAACCATGCTGCACCGCGCACGCCGCTGGAGTCGCCGAACCGGGGCGGCGCCAGCCGGGTGTCCACGCGGTCGGAAAACACATAGCGCCGCCACAGCAGCGGCACCGTGTCGTAGAGCCGGGCGATGTTCGACATGCCGCCGCCCAGCACGATGACGTCGGGGTCGAGCAGGTTGATGACTCCGGCGAGCGCGCGTGCCAGGCGCTCTTCGTAGCGCGCCAGGGTGGCACTGCAGGGGCCGTAACCGGCCGCCGCGAGCTGGGCGATCTCGACAGCGGGCAGGTCTTCGCCGCCGTAGCGCACATGGTCGGCGGCAAAGCCGGGGCCGGACAGCCAGGTTTCGATGCAGCCCTTCTTGCCGCAGTAGCAGGCGGGCGCGGCTTCGATTTCGCGCGGGCTGGGCCAGGGATGGATCAGCGCTTCGCCGGTGGCGGGGTGGCTGCCGGTGGGAGTGCGATCAAACGGCGCAGCGGTGAACTGGAAGTAGGGCAGCGGCGAGTGGCCCCATTCGCCGGCGATGGCGTTGACGCCGTTCAGGGCGTGCCCGCGCACCACCACGCCGCCACCGACGCCGGTGCCGAGGATCACGCCGAATACGCTTTCCGCCCCGGCCGCAGTGCCGTCGGTGGCCTCGGACAGCGCCAGGCAGTTGGCGTCGTTGGCGAGCCGGACTTCGCGGTTCAGGGCGCGTTCGAGGTCTTCTTTCAAGGGTCGGCCGTTGAGACAGGTCGAGTTGCAGTTTTTCATCAGGCCGCTGGCGGGCGAGACGGCGCCGGGTGTGCCGATGCCGATGCTGCTGCCTTGCCCGAGTTCGGCTTCGGTCTGGTGCACCAGTGCGACAACCGCAGCAACCGTGGCGAGGTAATCATTTTGCGGCGTCGGCACACGGCGGCGCAGGATTTCCTGGCCTTTGGGGCTGAGCGCGATCAGCTCGATTTTGCTGCCGCCAAGGTCGATGCCAAGGCGGAGGCGGGGGGCGTCGGTGCTAAAATCACGCATTATTTTTGCGTTGGAATCAACATGGCAGGACATTCGAAGTGGGCCAACATCCAGCACCGTAAAGGGCGCCAGGACGCCAAGCGTGGCAAGGTCTTCACCAAGCTTATCAAGGAAATCACCGTGGCCGCCAAGATGGGCGGCGGCGATCCGGCGATGAACCCGCGCTTGCGGCTGGCAATCGACAAGGCCAAGGCCGAGTCGATGCCGAAGGACAACATCGAAAACGCGGTCAAGCGCGGCAGCGGCCAGCTCGACGGCGTCAACTACGAAGAAGCGCGTTACGAAGGCTACGGCATCGGCGGCGTCGCCGTGATCGTCGACTGCCTCACTGACAACAAGACCCGCACCGTGGCTGACGTCCGCCACGCCTTCACCAAGCATGGCGGCAACATGGGCACCGATGGCTGCGTGGCGTTCCAGTTCAAGCACTGCGGCCAGATCATCCTGGAGCCGGGCGCGTCCGAAGACGCAGTGATGGAAATCGCGCTCGAAGCCGGTGCCGACGACATTATTCCCAACGAGGACGGCTCGATCGAAGTACTGACCTCGCCCGACCCCAAGGCGTTCGAAACGGTGAAGGACGCGCTGGAAAAAGCCGGGTTTAAACCGGCGGTCGCCGAAATCACCATGCGCGCCGAAGGCGAAACCGAACTTGCCGGCGAGGATGCGGTGAAGATGCAGAAAATCCTCGACGCGCTGGAAGTGCTCGATGACGTACAGGATGTCTACACCAACGCCGTACTGCCGGAATAAAACCCGTTTTGCGCATCCTCGGCATTGATCCTGGTTTGCGCATCACCGGCTTTGGCCTGATCGAACAGACCGGCCAGAAGCTGGCCTACGTCGCCAGCGGCGTGGTCAAAAGCGGAGAGGGCGAACTGCCGCAACGGCTGGGCGTATTGTTCGCGGGTCTGAACGAGGTCATCGCCACCTGGCAGCCCGATACCTGTGCGGTGGAGATCGTCTTCGTCAACGTCAATCCGCAATCCACCCTGCTGCTCGGGCAGGCGCGCGGCGCCGTCATTTGCGCGGCGGTGTCGAATCAGTTGCCGGTGGCGGAATACACCGCGCTGCAGATCAAGCAGGCGGTGGCCGGGCACGGCAAGGCGGCCAAGGAACAGGTGCAGGAAATGGTCAAACGCCTGCTGAATCTGCCTGTCGCGCCGACCGCCGACGCCGCCGACGCGCTCGCCTGCGCTATCACCCATGCGCATGGCAGCCGCCTGGGCACGCACTCCACCGCAGGCTATCGCATGAAAGGTGGACGTTTGGTATGAACAGGAGCAAACCCATGATCGGACGCGCAAAATGATTGGACGTATTTGCGGCATCCTCGCAGCCAAGCAACCGCCGCAGGTACTGGTGGATGTGGGCGGCATCGGCTACGAGATCGACGTGCCGATGAGCACGTTTTATAACTTGCCCGTCATCGGCGATAAAGTCTGTTTGCTGACCCATTTGGCGATCCGTGAAGACGCGCATCTGCTGTACGGGTTTGCCAGCGATATCGAGCGCACGGCGTTTCGCGAGTTGCTGAAGGTCTCCGGCATTGGCGCGAAAACCGCGCTGTCGGTGTTGTCCGGCCTGAGCGTGAACGATTTGTCCGCAGCCATCGCCGCGCAGGAAATCGGCCGTATCGTCAAAGTCCCCGGCATCGGCAAGAAAACCGCCGAGCGCTTGCTGCTGGAACTCAAGGGCAAACCAGTGTTCGCCGGCGCGATTGCCAGCGCGGCGCCTGCCGGGGTGTCGGATGACGTGCGCCAGGCCTTGCTGGCCCTGGGCTACAACGAGCGCGAAACCACCGAGGCGATGCGCCAGTTGCCGCCCGATCTGCCGGTGGGCGAAGCCATTCGCCAAGCCTTGCGTTCCTTGTCCCGGGCCTGAATGTGTACGTTCCCAACACGCCAACGCCGCATCGCCCCGTCTCTCTGCGCCGCTATTTTTTGAGGCTGCTGATGGGCGTGATCGGCCTGTTCGTGGGGGGCATGACCTTGAGCGTGGTGTTCAGTCTGCGCGCAAATAATGCAGCCGAGATGCGCCTGCTGGAGGTGGCGGCTGCGCAGACCCAGACCAGTGTGGTGCGGGACTGGAATGATTATCAGGACGTCATCGACAAACTGGCGCGCGATCCCCAACTGATCGATCTTCTGCGGGCCGGTTCGGACGAAGACCGGCAGCAGTGGGCCGCGTCGCGCCAGCGCCTGCTGCCCGGCGTACTGGGCCTGGCGCTGGTGAGTCCGGAAGGCGACATCTACGGCAACCCCGAGACATTGCGGATCGGCCCGACTTGCCAGCGTGATTTGCGTCAACCCCAGACGGGCGCGCTGAATCGGGTGCGGGTGCACCGTGACCGACCCGGGTTTGAGCATGTGGATCTGCTCACGGACGTGCGGGCGGTGGACGGGGAATTGCTCGGCAAGGTGTTTGTGAGTGTGCGGATGGGGCAACTGCAGCGCATCCTCGAAGAATCGACTCGCGCGGGCGATGCCATTCGTCTGCTGGATGCTGCGGGCCAGACCATGGTCAGCAGCGGCACCGTGCACGAGCCCGTGCGTGAGGTGCGGCTGCCCGTGCCGGCGATGGGATGGACACTGGTGGCGCAGTCCCCGGCCCGCTATGGTGGTTTTAGCGGCTGGCTGCAAATTCTGGCGGGCATTCTCACGTTGGCGGGCGTGCTGGTTTTACTGATCGCAACGGTATTGAGGGTGCGCCGCCCGGTGATGCAGGAAGTTGCTGCTGCGCAGGATGCACTGGCGTGTTTGACTCGCGACAAGACAGTGCCGCCTATCGTGACGCGCTATGTGGAATTCGCGCCGGTGGCCGCAGACATCAATCGCATTGCGCTGCATTTACAGGCGCAACGCGAGCGCCTGGAACATCTGAGCTTGACCGATCCGCTCACCGGCTTGCCCAACCGGCGCGCTTTCGAGGTGTATTTTTCGCAAGCTTTGGGGATGGCAGATCGACAACGTGCGGTTGCGCTGGTGATGATCGATGTGGATTATTTCAAAGGCGTCAACGACCGTTTTGGTCATGGGGTGGGCGACCAGGTATTGCTGGCGCTGGCGCAGTCATTGAAAGCCCTGACCCGGCGTGCAGATCTGGCTGCGCGCCTGGCTGGCGACGAGTTTACGGTGCTGCTGACTGACCTGGATTCAGCCGGGTTGAACGCCTGGTATCAGCGCCTGGACGACCATTTCAAAGCGGGACTGAGTGCGTTCGGCCTGGATTTGCAAACCGGCCTCAGTGCAGGACAGACCTGGCTCGGCGGTTCCGCCGGCGACTCAATGAATGGCGCGCTGATCCGTGCCGACCATGCGTTGTATCAGGCCAAGGCGCAGGGACGCGATCAACTGGTACAAGACGACACGTTTGCCCCCGGCGCCCCGGAGTAGAATCCTCGCTTGTTTGCCTCTCCCGTTTGCAGGTCATGATCGAAACCGACCGCCTCATCGCTCCCGCCGCCGTCAGCCCCGTCGAAGAACAGATTGAACGCGCGCTGCGGCCGCGCACGCTGGCCGAATACGTCGGCCAGGTAAAAGCGCGCGAGCAGCTCGAAATTTTCATTCATGCGGCCAGAAAGCGCAGCGAGGCGCTCGACCATGTGCTGCTGTTCGGGCCGCCGGGACTCGGCAAGACCACGCTGGCGCATATCATCGCGCGCGAAATGGGGGTCAACCTGCGGCAGACCTCGGGGCCGGTGCTGGAGCGCGCCGGCGACCTCGCGGCGCTGCTGACCAATCTCGAACCCAACGACGTGCTGTTCATCGACGAGATCCATCGCTTGAGCCCGGTGGTGGAAGAAGTGCTGTATCCCGCACTGGAAGACTTCCAGATCGACATCATGATCGGCGAAGGCCCGGCGGCGCGCTCGGTCAAGCTCGACCTGCCGCCGTTCACCCTGATCGGCGCCACCACCCGCGCGGGCATGCTCACCAACCCGCTGCGCGACCGCTTCGGCATCGTCGCGCGGCTGGAGTTTTATACGGCCGAAGAGCTTGGCTTCATCGTGCACCGCTCGGCAGGCTTGCTGCAGATGAATCTGGAAGAAGCCGGCGCGCTGGAAATTGCCAAACGATCGCGCGGCACGCCACGCATTGCCAATCGGCTGTTGCGGCGGGTGCGCGACTTCGCCGAGGTGAAGGCCGATGGCCACGCCACCGGCGCGGTGGCCGATGCGGCGCTGGTGATGCTCGACGTCGATCGCGCCGGGCTCGACATGATGGACCGCAAGCTGTTGTCGGCCGTGGTCGAAAAATTCATGGGCGGCCCGGTCGGGCTGGACAACATCGCCGCCGCCATCGGCGAAGAGCGCGACACCATCGAGGATGTGCTGGAACCCTACCTGATCCAGCAGGGCTACCTGCAACGCACCCCACGCGGCCGCATCGCTACGCCGCTGGCGTATCGCCACCTCGGCCTCGGTATTCCGTCCAGCGAAGCCGACCTGTTCTAGGCATGGCCGTGTCGAGCGTGGCATTCAGCTGGCCGGTCCGCATCTACTGGGAAGACACCGACGCCGGCGGCGTGGTGTATTACGCCAACTATCTCAAGTTCATGGAACGCGCCCGCTCGGAGTGGCTGCGGGCGCTGGGCTTCGAGCAGGATGCGCTGCGCGACGGCCACGGCGTCGTGTTCGTGGTGCGGAGGGTGGAAGCTGATTACCTGTCGCCCGCGCGCTTCAACGACGCGCTCGACGTCTCGGTTGGCCTCAAGCGCATCGGCGGCGCCAGCCTGCTGGTGGAACAAACCGTCGCGCGCGGCGTCACACCGCTGGTCGCCGCGCGGGTGACGCTGGCGTGCGTCGATGCTGCGCTTTTCAAACCCGTTAAAATCCCCGCGTTCATTCTGTCTGCCCTGGAACCTGCTACGTGAATCCTGAACTCGGTCAAGATCTGTCCCTGCTGCACCTCGTCTGGAATGCCTCGTTGCCGGTGCAGTTCGTCATGCTGCTGCTGCTCGGCGCCTCGCTGATGTCCTGGTGGGTGATTTTCATCAAGCTGTTTGCGCTGAAACGCGCACGCCAGCTGACCGACCAGTTCGAGCACGAGTTCTGGGGCGGCAGCGATCTCAATACCCTCTACCAGCGAATCTCCGGCGGACGCGAAAGCGTGTGCGAAATGGGCCGCATCTTCGAGGCCGGGTTTCGCGAATTCCTCAAGCTGCGCGGCCAGTCTGGGCAGTCGATCAACGTCATCCTCGACGGCACCCGCCGCGCCATGCGCGCCACCTACCAGCGCGAGCTCGACCATCTCGAATCACATCTGTCGTTTCTGGCCACAGTCGGCTCGGTATCGCCCTACGTCGGCCTGTTTGGCACGGTGTGGGGGATCATGATCGCCTTCATCGGGCTGTCCAGCGTGGCGCAGGCGACGCTGGCGCAGGTGGCGCCGGGCATCGCCGAGGCGCTGATCGCCACCGCCATGGGCCTGTTCGCCGCGATCCCCGCTGTGGTCGGCTACAACCGTTACACCCATGACATCGACCGCCTGGCCAACCGCATGGAAAGCTTCATGGAAGAGTTCTCCAATATCCTGCAGCGGCAGGCAAGCAAGGCGGGCTGATCCATGGCGCGCACCCGCAAGCAGGTCGCCGAAATCAACGTCGTGCCGATGATCGACGTGATGCTGGTGCTGCTGGTGATTTTTATGGTGACCGCGCCCTTTATCAATCCGGCCCAGGTCGAACTGCCGAGCGTCGGCAAAACCTCGCAGACGCCGGCGCAGCCGCTCGAGGTCATCATCAAGGCCTCCGGCGACTACCTGCTGAAGAACCGTGCCACCGGTGAAACCGAACACAGCGTAACCAAGCGCGAACTGGCCGCTGCGCTGGCCGAGCTGCACCGCGCGGCGCCGGACCAGCCGGTGGTGATCGCGGCAGACAAGAACGTGCGTTACGAGGAAGTCATGCACACCATGAACCTGCTGCAGCAAGCGCAGATCACCCGCATTGGCCTGCTTGCCAAACCCGCCCCATGAGACTTGCGGCTGATGCGCCCCTGACTGCCCGCGACAACACCCGGCGCGTGGCGGCTGCGCTGGCGCTGGGGGTGCATGCATTGTTCGTGCTGTTGCTGGTGTTCGGGGTGTCGTGGCAAACCGAGCATCCCGCGCCGGTGATGGTCGATCTGTGGCAGGCCTTGCCGGCGGCTGCGCCGCCGCCGCAGCGTGACCCGAGGCCGGCAGACCCCGTCAAGCCCGAACCGGCCCCCACCAAACCCGCTCCGGCACCCGATCCCGAACCGGCGGCTGAAGTGCCGCCGCCCAAAGCGCCTGATATCGCGCTGGAAAAGAAACGTGCTGAAACCGAGCGACTGAAGAAAATAAAAGCCATCGAGCAAGCCGAAGCCCGCGCCCGCGAGGCAGCCCTGCAAGCCGAGTCCGACGCGCTGAAAAAAGCGCGCGACACCCAACAGTCCGAGCAAAAGCGGCAGGCCCTGTTGCGCCAGATGGAAGCCGACGAACTCAAGCAAAGCATGGCGGGCGAGGCGGCGGCAAACGCCGCGCGGGCAGCCCGGCAGGCAGCTGCCCAGGCGGCGAGCGCGCGCCAGTCCGCGCTGTCGCAGAGCATCGGCAAATATCGCGACCTGATCAGCGCCACGGTGCGCGGCCATACCCGCCTGCCCGACAACCTGAGCGGCAATCCGCAAGTTCGATGCCTGGTGAAACTGCTGCCCACGGGCGACGTGGTGAGCGTGCGGGTGACGCAGTCGAGCGGCAATCCGGCGTACGACGCGGCCGTGGTGCGCGCCATCCAGCAATCCTCGCCCTTGCCGCTGCCGCCCGAGCGGGAGGCACGCGCCGCATTCGTTCCGGAACTTTCTTTAACCCACCGCCCCCAAGAGTGAGCGCGCCAAGGCGCCAGTCGCAGTCGGCTATACTTAATCCGCTCCAGGCTTCATTCGAGACTTTCCCCATGTTGCGTACTGCATTATTCCTTCCCCTGTTTTTTCTGGCCTTGTTGAGTGCGCCGTTCAGCGCGCGCGCCGCGATGGAAATCGAGGTGGTGGGCGGGGCTGCCAACAAGATTGCGATTGCGCTGTTGCCGTTTGGCGCCGCGCCCAACCAGCCTGCCCCTGCCATCGCGCAGATTGTCGGCGACGATCTCAAGCGCAGTGGCCAGTTCAGTTTTCTGGACACCAGCGGCACCCCGCCCGCGGCCGACATCACGCGGGTGAACGCCGGCGCGTGGCGCAGCCAGGGTGCCGAGGCGGTAGTGGTGGGGCAGGTCGTGGCCGTGTCCGGCGGCCGGTTTGAAGTCAAATTCCGCCTGCTCGATGCGGTGAAACAGACGCAGCTGGCCGGCTTCAGCTACACCATTGCGGCCGGTCAATGGCGCACCACCGCCCACCAGATCGCCGACATCATTTACGAAAAGCTCACCGGCACGCGGGGCGCGTTCAGCAGCCGCATCGCCTACGTGCAAAAGCAGGGCAAACGTTATGAGTTGAAAGTCGCCGATGCCGACGGCCAAAACCCGCGCACCGTGGTGCGCTCGGGCGAGCCGCTGATTTCGCCAGCGTTTTCGCCTGACGGCGGAAGCCTGGTCTATGTGTCATTCGAGGACAAAAAGCCAATCGTTTACGTGCAGTCGCTGCGCGACGGCGGCCGCCGCAAGGCTGCGGCATTCAAGGGCTCCAATTCGGCACCGGCGTGGGCGCCCGACGGCAGGCGGCTGGCTGTGGTGCTGACGCGCGACCAGGCATCGCAGATATACCTCATCAATGTCGATGGCAGCGGACTGACACGCTTGACCCGGGGCGGCAACATCGACACCGAGCCGGTGTTTTCGCCAGACGGCCAAACGCTCTATTTCACCTCGGATCGGGGCGGCAGTCCGCAGATTTATCGCATGGCGGCCAGCGGGGGCGAGCCGCGGCGCCTGAGCTTTAACGGCAGCTACAATGTGTCGCCGACGGTCAGCCCGGATGGCCGCTATCTGGCCTATATTGGCCGGGATGGGGGGCGCTTTCGCGTGATGCTGCACGATCTGGCCAACGGCCAGACCCGTGTACTGACCGACAGCGCACGCGACGAGTCGCCCAGTTTTGCGCCCAACGGACAGTCGGTGTTGTATGCCACCGTGCAGGGCGGGCGTGGGGTGCTGGGCACTGTGAGCCTGGATGGTAAAACCCGGGCCCGGCTGTCCGAGTCGGGAATCGATGCGCGCGAGCCCGATTGGGGCCCGTAGGTTCTTTGAATTTATTACTTTTTTTAACAGGAGAGATAAACATGAACAAGATTTTGGGCGCATTACTGCTGGCTTTGACCGTTTCGGCCTGCAGCACCACCGGCAAGCAAGCCACCGTCGAAGACCGCACCAGCGGCGGCACCACGCAATCCGCAACAACCGGCACCGCCGCAGGGACAGGCGCCGAAACCAGCGGTCTGGGTGCGGATGGTGCTACCGGCAGCGCGCTCGACGGCAGCGGCAAATACGCGGGCGACCCGCGCAAAGACCCGGCAAGTCCTATATCCAAACGCAGCGTCTACTTTGATTTCGACAGCTTCGTGGTGAAGGACGAATACAGCCCGGCGCTCGAAGCGCATGCGGCCTACCTGGTGTCCAAGCGTGATTCCCGCGTGATCCTGCAGGGCAATGCCGACGAGCGCGGCAGCCGCGAATACAACCTGGCCTTGGGCCAAAAGCGTGCTGAAGCCGTCCGCAAGGCCCTGATGGTGCTGGGTGCGACCGATGCGCAACTGGAAGCCGTGAGCTTTGGCGAAGAAAAGCCGCGTGACGAGGCCGATAGCGAAGCAGCGTATGCCGAGAACCGTCGCGTCGATGTGGTGTACGGAGACGAGTAACACGTGATGAAGCAGGTATTGAGTGTGTTGGTTGTGGCGGGGGTGTCGCTGGCGGCACCCCTTCATTTGGCGCAGGCGGCGGACATGGCCGACATCAACCGGACATTGCCGGTCGCGCAGCAAGGCACCGGCGCAGCCCAGGCCGGTCTGGCTGGGGAGCAAAGTCCGGTTCAGCAAACCCCGAGCGTGCTGAACCTGCTGCAGGAAATCGAGACGCTCAAGGCCGAGGTGGCCAGGCTGCGTGGCTTGACCGAGGTGCAGGCGCACCAGTTGGACACGCTGGACAAGCGGCAAACCGATTTGTATGCCGACCTTGACCAGCGTCTGACCGAACTCGCCAAGCAAGCCCAGGCCGCGCCCGTAGCAGCGGCACCTGCGGCGGGCAGCGCAACGCCGGCCGATGCCCAGGCGGAAACAGCCGCCTACGACGCCGCGCTCAAACAGTTTCGCGAAGATGACTTCTCCGCCGCCATCGCGGAATTCAAAACGTTCTTGAAGACCTATCCCGACAGCGCCCTGGCGCCCAATGCGCAATACTGGATCGGTTATTCGTATTACGCATTGAAGGACTACAAGACGTCGCTGGCGCATCAGCAAAAGCTGCTGGCGGTTTACCCGGCCAGCGCAAAAGTGCC
>NCHD01000153.1 GCA_002257045.1 Hydrogenophilales bacterium 16-61-112
GCTGGTGTGGACGCGCCCGGTGGCTGGGTGAATCATCTGCGGCAGCTTGTCGGTATAGGTCGATTTCAGCTTGGCCATGCCACGATAATCGAGAATCGCCCGCGCAATCGGGTGGTCGAGCGCCAGTTGTTCCAGCGTCTCCTCGTCGGTCGACGGTGCGCCGCCGGGGGTTTTCTTGACCACCGGCAAGCCTTTCTGGGTAAACAGAATGTCGCCGATCTGCTTGGGCGAGCCGAGGTTGAACGGCTGCCCGGCTTCCTGATACGCGCGCTGTTCGAGTTCCAGCATTTTGCGGCCAAGCTCTCCGCTCTGGATGGCGAGCAGGTTCCTGTCGAGCAGCACGCCGGTGCGCTCCATGCGAAACAGGATAGCCGCCACTGGCAGTTCGATCTGGCGATAGACATATTCGAGCTGGCCGGATGCCGCGATCTGCGGCGCCAGCGCATCGCGCACACGCAGCGTCACGTCGGCGTCTTCGGCGGCGTATTCGCTGGCGCGCTCGATCGCTACCTGCTCGAAACCGATGCGCGCCGCGCCTTTGCCGGTGACGTCGTCGTAGCTGATGGTCGCCAGCCCCAGATGGCGCATCGCCAGGTTGCCCAGTTCGTGCGACTGGTGTGCCTCGATCACGTAGGACTGCAGCAGCGTGTCGTCGATTGCGCCGCCCAGCGCGATGCCGGCATTGGCAAAGATATGGCGGTCGAATTTGAGGTTCTGGCCGATGATTCTGGGCGCGGGGTTTTCCAGCAGCGACTTGAGCTTGGCGAGCGCGGCGGCGCGATCCAGCTGCGCCGGCGCGCCGGCGTAGGAATGCCCTAGCGGCAGGTAGGCGGCGTCGCCGGGCGTGATGGCGAACGACAGGCCGACCAGTTCGGCCTGCATCGGGTCGAGTCCGGTGGTTTCGGTGTCGAGCGCATACGCGGGGGCAGCGGTCAGCCGGGTGATCCAGTCATCCAGCTGGGCGTCGGTCAGGAGGGTGTCGTAGCGCGCACGGTGGTCGCCGCTGGTGTCCTGCTCGGGAACGGCAGGCAAATCTGTCGCCGCAGCATCCAGTTCGCGCAGCCAGGCGCGGAATCCAAAGCGCTCGAACAACGCACGTTGCGCGGCAGTGTCGCGCGCCTGCAGTGTCAGCGCATCGAGCGCAAACGGCAGCGCCACATCGGTCTTGATGGTGATCAGCACGCGCGCCTGCGGCAGCCAGTCGAGCGCGGCACGCAGGTTCTCGCCAACCACGCCTTTCACTGCGTCGGCATGCGCGACCAGATTGTCCAGCGTGCCAAATTCGGCCAGCCATTTCACGGCCGTTTTCGGTCCCACTTTGGCCACGCCGGGCACGTTGTCCACCGTGTCGCCGATCAGCGTGAGGTAATCGACGATGCGCTCCGGCGGCACGCCAAATTTGGCGTTGACGCCCGGGATGTCGAGCGTTTCCTCGCTCATGGTGTTGACCAGCGTGACATGGTCGTTGACCAGCTGCGCCATGTCCTTGTCGCCGGTGGACACAATGCTGCGGACATTATGGCGGGCGGCCTCGACCACCAGCGTGCCGATCACGTCGTCGGCCTCGACGCCATCAATCACCACCAGCGGCCAGCCCTCGGCGCGGATCAGTTCGTGCAGCGGTTCGATCTGGCAGCGCAGGTCGTCTGGCATCGACGGGCGATGTTCCTTGTAGGCGGGATAAAGCTCGTCGCGGAAGGTTTTGCCCTTCGCGTCGAACACACAGGCGATATAATCCGCCGCGTAGTCTTTTTGCAGGCGGCGCAGCATCGACAGCACGCCCTTGATCGCATTGGTCGGCTCGCCCGCCGCGTTACGCAGATCGGGCAGTGCATGAAAGGCGCGATACAGATAGGACGAACCGTCCACCAGCAGCAGGGTTTTTTGGGGCTCGCTCATACGGGGGCATTCACACTGACTTGATTCACACTAAGACCAATCACGAGGCGATCAAAACATGCACGGGGATAAATTATCGGCAGCGCACGCACCCCGACCGCCCATCCGTATTACCTGCTCACCGAGGACATCGCGCGCAAATTATCCGACGCCGGCT
Source organism: Hydrogenophilales bacterium 16-61-112 (assembly GCA_002257045.1). Lineage (GTDB taxonomy): Bacteria > Pseudomonadota > Gammaproteobacteria > Burkholderiales > Thiobacillaceae > Thiobacillus. The sequence goes on from NCHD01000153.1 coordinate 2,057, forward strand.
TCTCAGTGATCTCCGGCGGCGGTCCCGGCATCATGGAGGCCGCCAACAAGGGCGCCTATTTCGGCAAGTCGCCCAGCGTGGGCCTCAACATCCAGTTGCCGCACGAACAAAGCGGCAACCCCTATCAGGACATCAGCCAGACCTTCCAGCATTTTTTTGCGCGCAAGGTCATGTTCGTCAAGTTTGCCGCGGCCTACGTCGTGATGCCCGGCGGCTTCGGCACGCTCGACGAGTTGAGCGAGGCGCTGACGCTGGTGCAGACCGGCAAGATCCCCCGCATTCCCATCGTGCTGGTCGGCTCCAAGTTCTGGACAGGGCTGCTCGACTGGTTCAAGACCACGCTGGTCGATGAGGGCATGATCGCGCCCGAGGATCTCGACCTGATGCAGATCATCGACGAACCCGACCAGGTGGTCGATGCCATTTTCAGCCACTATGAAAAACGCGGCTTCATGCCCTCGCTGGCCGAACGCGAAATACAGCTCAACCTCTAATCCACTCCCCGGAGACTGCCATGCGCCCTGCCCTTTTATTGTTAGCCCTGCTGGTGAGCGGAGCCGCCCTGGCCGCTTCGCCTTCCGACCGTCCGCCCGAACTCTCGCCGGTTCCCGATGGCCCGCCCGGCG
>NCHD01000154.1 GCA_002257045.1 Hydrogenophilales bacterium 16-61-112
AAAATAATGCAGCGCAAAGCGCGTCCCCATTTCCGGCGAATAGCGCTGCATGTCCTCATGCGAAATGCCCTGGCGGCTTTTCGGGGCGGGATGGAACGGATGGCCGAACACCAGCGACTGTTCCGACTCGATGAACGCCTGCAAGGGCTCCGCCGAAAAACGCGCCGGGCGCGCCGCGCTCAGCACAGCGGAGGTGACGGTCACGCTGTCGTGTATCTGTTGCATCAGTTCGTCGTTCGCCGGCATGCCGTACTTGAACGACAGTTCGCGCAGCAACAGCCCCGCCAGCGCCTGCCAGTCGAGCAGGGCCCAGGGTTTGCCCGGGGCCTTGCAATACATCGGCGACAGGTAAAGGTAGTTCCCGGTGGCGGACGCGCTGTCGACCACTGTCAGCAGGCGCTCACCAGTAAACGGCAAGCGGATGTGCATGGCACGGCCGCCGGTGCGGTGCAGGGCCAGGCGCACCGATGCCGGGCTGTCGCTCTGCCCGAACAAGGGGCCTATGCTTAACTGCCCCTCCAGCCCCGCGACCTCACGGCAATAACAGTTGAGCATCGTTTCCATGGAACGCCTGCCGGCTCCCTGTAGCGCCAAGGATGCGGGATCGATTGGACCCGCGAGATTGTATGAATGCATGCTTGCTCCCGAAGTCAAGAATTTCGCAACCGTAAACGATGGAATGCCACACCAGCGAGGTAAGTGCCGCTGGCGAACAGGGTGAATGCGCCAATAAAAAATGGGGCGCGCAGATCGAATGCCTGGACGGCCGTGCCGGCGATCAGGCCGGCGCCGACGGCGCCCCACTTGGCGTTGCTCTCAAACCAACCAAAGGTGCGGCCGGCGTTCTCGTGCGTCACGACCGCCGCGATCAGCGCGTGCAGACTGATGAAGCCAAGCGTCATTCCGAGGCCCATCGCGATGCGTCCGGCCGTCAATCCCGCGAGCGTCGGAAACAGCGCCTGGGCGACCAGCGCGCCCGCAAGTAACAGGAATGACGACGACAGCGTGACGAGGAGGTGGCCCTGTCCTAAATAGCGGCTTAGTGGCATCGCGCATAGCAGGTAGACCAAGTGCGGGATGCCGAACAACAGCCCGGCCATGGCCAGAGACGCAGGCTCCGCACCGGTCTGGGTGAAGGGCACGAAATACGGAAATGTCAGCACGGTTGCGAATACGAACGCGAACTGCGCCGCGTAGATCTGGCTTGCACTCGCTTCCAGCGCGCCGCCCTTGGCGTGGGTCACCCGTTTGGCGCTTGCTTCGTGCGGGTGAGCGGGCTGCAATCGCGCGATCAACAGCGCGGCGACGAGCGGCAAACCCGCCAGGTAACGATAGAGCTCGAGCGGCGATTCGATCGTCATCAGCAGGCCCAGACCAGCCGGTGCGGCAACCAGCGCCGCCCGCGCCGACCATTGCATCAGGTTCAGGCTGCGGGTGAGCGCGGCACCGCTGACCACCGTAGACAGATAGGCGTTGGACGCGGCGAAGGTGCCGCCGAGCAGGCCTTGTAATGCAAGGGCAAGGGCAAACACCCAGGCATTGGGAGCGAAGCCTGCCAGCAGGAAACTGCCCGCGAGGCCCAGCTGGGCACGCAGCAGCAACGGCTTTTTGCCGTATTTATCGGCAAGCCGTCCCCACCATGGACTGCTTACGGCCGTAAAAAATATCGGCACGATGTAGAGCCAGCCGGCCAGATAGGCGGTATCGCTGTGCAGCGATTTGTCGAGTATCAGCGCAAAAAAGGGCGGCATTCCGAGCGCCGCGAACGCAGCGATGAAATGGCAAACCATGATCGTGGCCACAATGCGCCGCCGGTCGACAATCATGGCGCCCTCAGGAAGTTGGGTGTGCTGCGGCCGTAGAATTTGTTGACGTCGGCCGCGCCGGTTTCGGTCTTCTCAGCCAGGGTGGCGGCGATCAGCAGATACTTGATATAGAGCCGGTCGTCCTCGAGCAATAGGCGG
>NCHD01000008.1 GCA_002257045.1 Hydrogenophilales bacterium 16-61-112
AGGCGACCTGGCCCGCTTTCCATTTGAGCAGGGCGACGGCGCCTTCAGCGTGGATTCGAAAATCCGCGATGCCGTGATCGACTATGCGCCCGGCTGGCCACGTGTCGAGGGCATCCAGGCGCGCATGCTGTTTCAGGGCAAGACAATGGAAGTCACCAGTACCCAGGCCCGGATTTTCAACGTGGCGCTGGCGCCGGTGCGCGTTGTCATCCCCAATCTGCTGTTGCACGACAACATGCTGCTGGTCGATGGCCAGGCGCAGGGGCCGGCGCAGGATTTCGTGCGCTATGCCAATTCCAGTCCGGTGGGCGGGCATCTGCGCGGCTTCGTGACGGAACTGGATGCGCGCGGCACGATGCAGTTGGGTTTGAAGATGCAGATTCCGATGCGACATAGCAAGGACACCACGATGTCGGGCACGTTGTCGTTGCAGGACAACCGCCTGGCGTGGGCAGGGCTGCCACCGGCCGAGCAGGCGCGAGGGGAAATCGTTTTCACCGAAAAATCGCTTGCGATCAACAACCTCGCCGCCCAGTTTCTGGGGGGTCCGTTGCGCGTGGATACCACCCCCCGCCCCGGGCAGGGCCCGGTTCAGATCCGGGCTCAGGGCCAGGCCAGCGTCGCGGGGGTTGCAACCTGGCTCAGCGCAGACCTGGCTCAATATCTGTGGCGAGCGCGTCCGGGTCGAATCCGATCTGCTCGGGCTGGCTTCCCGCCTGCCGGCGCCGCTAGCGAAGCCCGCTGTCCGTCCGCTGCCGTTGTTGGTGACGATTCGGCCGCAAGGTGCAGACAGGGAGGTCGAGGTCAAACTGGGTCAAACCGTGGGCGCCGTGTGGCGCAGTGCGCCGGACGGACGCTTTGCGCGCGGAGAGCTGCATTTTGGCGGGGCGCCGGTGTTGCCAGCGGAGCCGGGCTTGCGTCTGGCCGGCAGCGCGCGGGGTCTGGATATCACGGGCTGGCTGGCTTTGCTGCCCGACACCGACGGGGGCGAGGGGTTGCCGCTTTCTGCGATGGATTTAAAGTTCGACTCCCTGGATATGCTCGGCCGGCGGTTCCAGGATGTTCGTCTGCTGGGAAGCAACCGCAACGGCATCTTTCGCACTCAGGTAAGTGGTCGCGAACTCGACGGCGTGCTGAACTACCGGCCAGCGGGTGCGCTTGCTGCGCGCGTATCTGCACAGTTCAAGCGTTTGGTCGTTCCGGCGGCAAGCCCGGCTGCATCATCCAGCGAGGCGGACGCGATGACGATGGCAGCGGGCAAATTCCCCCTGCTGGAAGTCACGGTTGATGATTTCCGCCTGCAGACGCGTGCGTTGGGACGGCTGGACGTCATGGCGCACGGCACGCCGCAAGGCCTGTTGATCGACAACCTGCAACTGACGCATGCCGACAGCGTGTTCCGCATGAATGGCCTGTGGCATGAACAGGGCATCAGCGAAACGCGTGCGGATCTGAACCTGCGTGTGCTGGATGCAGGCAAATTCCTGACCCGCTTTGGCTATCCGGACACGCTCAAACGCGGCAGTGCCGCGATCAGCGGCACTGTCAGCTGGGCCGGATCGCCCGCCGACTTCAGTCTGGGCACGCTGGCCGGGCAGCTTGAGTTCACTGCAAAAGGCGGACAGTTCCTGAACATCAACCCCGGTGTCGGCAAGCTGCTGGGCGTGCTGAGCCTGCAATCCCTGTCGCGCCGGTTGAGCCTCGATTTCCGTGATATCTTCAATAAAGGGTTTGCCTTCGACGACATGCAGGCGGCACTCAGGATTGCGCGGGGCGTGGTGTACAGCGATGACTTCAGAATGCGTGGCCCGGCCGCCACGGTCAGGATGTCCGGACTGGCTGACCTGAATCAGGAATCGGTGCAGCTGCGGCTCAAGGTGATCCCGAAACTGTCCGAAGGCGTGGCGATCGCAAGTGCGCTGATCGGTGGCCCGCTGGCAGGCGTTGGCGTGCTGGCCGCGCAGAAACTGTTGCGCGATCCGATAGAAGAAGCCAGCAGCCAGAGTTTCATGGTAACGGGATCCTGGCAGGACCCCGACGTTGCCCGGATAGCTAAAACCCAGAGCAAAACAGACGCCCAGCCGACAGAACCTTGATTGAGGAGATTGATCATGACGACAAAAAAAATCATTCAACCCGTCCCGGCCAAACCCGGCACGACGAAATCCGGCCCGGCCAAGTCGAGCGTGGCACGCTCCAGGGGCGCTCAGGTCAAAAAGGCGTCCCTGCAGATCGACATGATTCGGGTGGCGGCCATCCAGATGGCCTCCGGCTCCAACGTGCTGGCCAATCTGGCCGAAGCCGAGCAGCTCATCGAGCTGGCGGTCGATGCGGGTGCGCGGCTGGTCGCGCTGCCTGAGTTTTTCTGCATCATGGGGCTGAAAGACAGCGAAGTGGTGAAGGCGCGCGAGGCCGAAGGCAGTGGCCCGATCCAGGCATTTCTGTCGCGCATGGCAAAAAAACATCGCATCTGGCTGATCGGCGGCTCGGTGCCGCTCGAGGCCAGCGTGGCGAACAAGGTGCGCAACAGCTGCCTGGTGTACGACGAGCGCGGCAAGCAGGTGGCGCGCTATGACAAGATCCATTTGTTCGGACTCGATCTCGGCAACGAGCATTATCAGGAAGCCAAGCTGATCGAGCCGGGCGATTCGGTTGTGGTCATCAACAGCCCGTTCGGTCGCATCGGCCTGTCGATTTGCTACGACCTGCGCTTTCCCGAGTTGTATCGCGCCATGCCCGAGGTCGACATCATCGTGGTGCCGTCTGCGTTTACCGCCACCACCGGCCGCGCCCATTTCGAAACCCTGATCCGCGCGCGGGCGATCGAGAATCTGGCGTATGTGATCGCCCCGGCGCAGGGCGGCTATCATTTGTCTGGCCGCGAAACCAACGGCGACAGCATGATCGTCGACCCCTGGGGCGTGGTGCTCGACCGTCTGCCGCGCGGTTCCGGCGTCGTCATCGCCAACATCAACCCGGCCTATCAGGCCAGTTTGCGCAACAGCCTGCCTGCGCTTAAACATCGCTTCATCAAGTGCGAGCAGATCGAACTCAACGTGGCCGAACGGCGCGTGTCGGTCAAGCGCGAAAAGCCCGTCAAATAATCCAGAACCGAATAGTCAGGAAACCGTGATGAACCCAGTCGACGCCTTCGTACCGATACAAACCGCCGAGCAGCTGTTCCAGTCTGCCGAAGCCACGCTGCTGACTCCCAACGGGCTCGACGCCGACAAGCTCGCGCCGGTGTTTTCGCGCCTGATGTCGCATGACGTCGATTACGCCGATCTCTACTTCCAGTATTCGCGCTCCGAAGGCTGGAGCCTGGAAGAAGGCCAGGTCAAGTCAGGCAGTTTCAATATTGACCAGGGCGTCGGCGTGCGCGCGATTTCAGGCGAGAAAACCGCCTTTGCCTATTCCGACGACATCAGCCTCGACGCGCTGGGCGCAGCGGCGGACGCCACCCGCGCTATTGCCCGCGCCGGACAGCAGCGGCAGACCGCTGTTTCCCGCCGTGGCGACAGTCGACTGCTGTACAACCCGGTCGATCCGCTGGCGAGCTTGCAGGATGCCGACAAGGTCGCGCTGCTGGAGCGGCTGGAGAAAAAAGCCCGCGCCATGGATCCGCGCGTGATCCAGGTCATGGCAAGCCTCGCCTCCGAATACGAAGTGATTTTCGTCGCGCGTTCCGACGGTCATCTGGCCGCCGACGTGCGCCCGCTGGTGCGCTTGTCGCTGCAGGTGATTTCGGAACAGGACGGTCGCCGCGAGCAGGGCAGCGGCGGCGGTGGCGGGCGCTTCGACTACAGCTATTTCACCGACGATATTCTCGATATCTATGCCCGCCAGGCGGTGCATCAGGCCAGCGTCAACCTCGACGCCCGTCCCGCCCCCGCAGGCAGCATGACCGTCGTGCTCGGCTCCGGCTGGCCCGGCATCCTGCTGCACGAAGCGATCGGCCACGGCCTCGAAGGCGACGACGAAGGCAATCCCACCCAGCGCACCACCCTGATCGAAGACGGCATCCTCACCGGCTACATGCAGGACATGATGAACGCCCGCCTGATGGGCATGGGCATCACCGGCAACGCGCGGCGTGAGTCCTACGCACACCTCACCATGCCGCGCATGACCAACACCCTGATGCTGGGCGGCGACAAGGATCCGGCAGAAATCATCGCCTCTGTGAAGAACGGCCTCTATGCCGTCAACTTTGGCGGCGGCCAGGTCGACATCACCAGCGGAAAATTCGTCTTCTCCGCCGCCGAGGCCTACATGATCGAAGACGGCAAGATCACCTACCCGGTGAAAGGCGCCACCCTGATCGGCAACGGCCCCGAAGTGCTGACGCGCGTCTCCATGATCGGCAACGACATGGAAATGGATTCGGGTGTGGGCACCTGCGGAAAAGAAGGGCAGAGCGTGCCGGTCGGCGTGGGCCAGCCGACGCTGCGGATCGATGGATTGACGGTTGGCGGGACGGCATAAGCCGGCTTATTGAAAATACGGCGCTATACCCTTCGATTATTGCGCCCTACACGAGCTGACCGGATTGATCCGGAAACGGCATATTTACAAATGAACAAAATAAGCCAAAGCTCCACCATTCTCGTTGCCATACTCTCGACAACCTTGCTGATGGCAACCTGTTCCAAGACGCAAGACTCCCAAGCCTATCAGGCAGCATGTCATGGAGAACCGTTGCGAACGCTGGAGCAGCGGAATCAGGCAATGGAAGACGGCTATTTAATAAACGAACAATTTCGTTGCATAGACAAGGCGTCTTATATAGCGGTCAATGAGCAAGAAGCCAAATGGAGAGCCGCCAACACCCCCGAGGCGATCGCCAAGAGAATGCGGGACTTTGCCAAGCAGCGGGAGATTGAAGTGCAGCAAAGGGCGCTTGAAGCTGAGGAGCGAGCGCGCCAGGATGCGACCGAAGAAAGCAGGCTTGCAGAAGCCATGCAGAATATCGTGATACGTGATGTAGACATCAATACTGCAACGGCGGACGAGATTGCAGATGTGATAAGTGTGGGCCATGAAGCTGCGACAAAAATCATAGAAGAGCGGAACAAACGTCGTTTTAGGGACTGGGCTGATTTGGTCTATAGAGTCAATCATTTTGGCTCCGCAAAGAATGCCGTATTCGCCTCCACCTGTGGCTTGAACGTGGATGGGAAGAGTTTGGAAGGTGCTCCACCGGATGCAAGAATGGCTGCCAATATCTATGCCACACTAGAAATGCAGAAGAAGCGAAGAGACTAGCCCGAGTAGGGCGCAATATCCGGAGGGCATTGCGCCGGATGTGCGTCCACACAAACGCCCATGCCGTCCAGTCATCACTACGCTGGTTTTGATTTTCCTCCCCTCACAGCCCCGCCGGAAATCGAGCCTGCCGGGCGGATCAGCGGCGAAGGTGTTTGAGCCCCGCCCACAAAAAACAAAATCTAAAACAGCAAGGCGGGGCGAGTTCTTCGCCGCCCGTCCGGCAGTCCCGGTTTTCGGGAATTCGGGGATGTCGGGGTCGCCTTCTTTTGGTTACTTTTCTTGGCGAGACAAGAAAAGTGACTAGCCGCCGGGCTACCCCCGGCCAACGGTCAGAAGTCCAGTGAAGTTCTCGACTATTCCAACAGCTCGTTTTGTGCGCACTTACTTCGGCAGCAACGTCAGTCGCAAATCCCCACCAACCTGCCGCACGTCGGCCAACCGAAACCGCGCGGCATCGGCCAGCGTCGCAAGCGTCGGCTGCGCAAACAGCCCGCGCGCATCGTCGCCCACCGACATCGGCGCCACATACGCCACCCATTCATCGACCAGCCCGGCGGCTAGCAGCGCACCGTTCAACGCCGCGCCAGCTTCGACGTGCAGTTCGTTGACGCCGCGTTGTGCCAATAGCGTGAGCAGCGCGGCCAGATCAACGCGGCCATCCATCCCAGGCAACTCAACCACCTCCGCACCTGACCGTTCGAGCGCAGCGCGTGCAGTTGGATCAGCATGATGGCAGGCGATGAGCGCGGGCAGGATCGCCGCATCCGCCGGCGTGCGCAATGCGGAATCGACCACCACGCGCAGCGGCTGCCGGCCAATGTCGAAATCGCGCACGTTCATGCGCGGATTGTCGGCCAGCACGGTGCCGCTGCCAGTGAGGGTGGCGCAGGCGCGGGCGCGCAGGTGCTGGACGTCGGCACGCGCGGTCGCGCCGGTGATCCACTGCGACTGGCCGTTGGCGAGCGCGGTTTTGCCGTCCAGCGTGGATGCGGTTTTCAGTCGTACCCACGGCCGCTGCCGCGTCATGCGTGAAATAAAACCGGGATTGAGCGCGCGCGCCTCGGTTTCCATCAGGCCGACCTCGGCAGTGATGCCGGCCAGCGTCAGCATGTCGATGCCGCCGCCCGCGACCAGCGGGTTGGGGTCGGTCATTGCCGCCACCACGCGCACCACGCCGGCCTGGATCAGCGCCTCGGCGCAAGGTGGGGTGCGGCCATGATGGGAACAGGGTTCTAGCGTGACGTAGGCCGTCGCGCCACGCGCCGCATCACCCGCAGCCTGGAGCGCATGCACCTCGGCGTGCGGCGTGCCGACGCGCTGATGCCAGCCTTCACTCACGACCGTGCCGTTACGCACGATGACGCAGCCGACGCGCGGATTGGGCGTCGTGGTGAACAGTCCGCGCGCGGCGAGTTGCAGCGCGCGGGCCATGTGGGCGTGGTCGGCGGCGGAGAAGCGCATGGTTGGAGTGGGCGGCAGCCAGAACGGAATAGCCGGATTATCGACGCGAGGCGAGAAAAAAGTCGAGCCGCCCGGACACAGGTCGCGGGCGGCTCGGGGTGCGGCAGCGATCAGGAGTGTTCGATGATGGGGCGGCCGTTGCTTGGCTGGATCGGACGGTTGTTGTGGTTGTACAGGCGGTGGAAACCCTTCAGCTGCGCGGCCGACAATTCAACCGGCTGCTTCAGCACGTACCACGAGACCTGCTCCGAGCAGGGCGGCGTGGTGAGCGAGCCCAGGTAATGGTAATAGCCGTGCTGGGCCGGCAGCAGGTCGGCGACGTTGACGCTTGCACTGTCGACAAGGTGCTCGGGGCCGGCAGCGACCGGCATGTTGGCGAAAACGGTCTTGAGTGTGGGGTTTTCATGGCCCTGCTTGAACAGCACGGCAACGACGGCCAGCTTGCCGGCGTCGTCCTTGTGCACCAGATGCGCGACCATGTCGTAGGGGTGGCCCTTGACGTGCTCCTCGCTGGGCGAGTGGAAATGGAACTGCACCAGCTTGTAAACGTGGTCCCCGACCGTGAGCGTGCCTGCGGTTTCGTTGACCTGGATGGTATGGCCGTTGTTGACAATGCGCAGCGGCTGGGCGGCGTAGGTGAATCCAAGCTCGGGTGCATTCGCATCCGGTTTTGCGCCGCGAACATCGATGGGCGACTGCGTGTGCCCCAGGCTGCATTCCTTGAAGCCGGCTTCGAGCTGGCTCCAGTGCGCCGGGCCGTGCTGGCCCTCATAGGTCCAGTGCGGGCCTTCGGCGACAGCGGAAAAAGACAGCCCGAGCAGGGCAATGGCGGACAAACGTAACATCATGTGGTGGTCTCCTGGTTGAAAAACGACGTACATCGACCCGCCGTAGCGGGCGAATTTTTAGCCGAACAAGTCATCGACGCCTTGCGGTGGGCTGCGTTCCAGATCCTGCAGCATTTCGCGAAAGTCGTCCGGGTCCTGAAAGCTCTTGTAGACCGAGGCAAAGCGGATATAGGCGATCTTGTCGAGCTTCTTGAGTTCCTGCATCACCAGTTCGCCGATTTCGCGTGCTGGCACTTCGCGTTCGCCCAGGGTCAGCAGGCGCTGGCGGATGCGGTCGACCGCAGCATCGACCAGTTCGGTCGAGACCGGGCGCTTGTGCAGCGCGCGGCGAAATCCCTCACGCAACTTGCCCTCGTCGAAATCCGCCCGCATACCGTTGCTCTTGACGATCTGCGGCGGCCGCAACTCGGCGGTTTCCCACGTGGTGAAGCGCTTGTCGCAGGCTGCGCAGCGGCGGCGGCGGCGGATCGCATCGCCCACCTCATTGACGCGGGAGTCAATGACCTGGGTGTCGAGGGAGCCGCAGAAGGGGCATTTCATTTTGGTGAGCGGTGAGCGTGAGCGTGAGCGTGAGCGTGAGCGGCGAGCGGTGGTTAACCGTTTACCGCTCCCTGCTTACCGTTCACCCATAAACCGGAAACTTCGCAACCAGCTTCGCCACGTCGCCCTTCACCCGCTCGATCACGGCTTCGTCGTTGGGGGCTTCGAGCACGTCGGCGATCAGGTGCGCCAGCTGTTCGGCTTCGAGTTCCTTGAAGCCGCGCGTGGTCATCGCCGGGGTGCCGATGCGGATGCCGCTGGTGACGAAGGGTTTCTGCGGGTCGTTGGGGATGGAGTTCTTGTTGACCGTGATGTGGGCGCGGCCCAGCAGGGCTTCGGCTTCCTTGCCGGTGAGTCGCTTGGCCTGCAGGTCGACCAGGAAGACGTGGCTTTCGGTGCGGCCGGAAATGATGCGCAGGCCGCGCTCGACCAGCACCTTGCACATCACCAGCGCGTTGGCGATCACCTGTTCCTGGTAGTACTTGAACTCCTTGGTCGACGCTTCCTTGAACGCCGTTGCCTTGCCTGCAATGACATGCATCAGCGGGCCGCCCTGCAGGCCGGGGAAGATCGCCGAGTTGATGGCCTTCTCGTGCTCGGCCTTCATCAGGATGATGCCGCCGCGCGGGCCGCGCAGGGTCTTGTGAGTGGTCGAGGTCACGACGTCCGCAAACGGCACCGGGTTGGGGTAGACGCCCGCAGCGATGAGGCCGGCGTAGTGTGCCATGTCGACCATGAAAATGGCGCCGATTTCCTTGGCAACCCTGGCGAAGCGCTCGAAATCGATGCGCAGTGAATACGCCGAAGCGCCCGCGATGATCAGCTTGGGCTTGTGCTCGCGCGCCAGGGCTTCCATCCTGTCGTAGTCGATTTCTTCTTGTTCGTTGAGACCGTAGGCCACCGCGTTGAACCACTTGCCGCTCATGTTGAGCGCCATGCCGTGGGTGAGGTGGCCGCCTTCGGCGAGGCTCATGCCGAGGATGGTGTCGCCGGGCTTGAGAAAGGCCAGGAACACGGCCTGGTTGGCCTGCGAACCGGAGTTGGCCTGCACGTTGGCGGCCTCGGCGCCGAACAGTGCCTTGACGCGGTCGATCGCCAGTTGCTCGACGATATCGACGTATTCGCAGCCGCCGTAGTAGCGCTTGCCGGGGTAGCCTTCGGCATATTTATTGGTGAGCTGAGAGCCTTGCGCTTCCATCACCGCCGGGCTGGTGTAATTTTCCGATGCGATCAGTTCGATGTGATCCTGCTGGCGCGTGTCTTCTTTTTGAATCGCCGCCCACAGATCAGGGTCGGTTTGGGAAAGGGGCAGGGGAGCAAACATGGCGGAGTCCGGAACGCGAAAACGCGCATTTTAGCAAAGCGCGCCGGAGAAGGTGCGAGGTGCCCTCAGTCTGGAGTTTTCACGTTGTCAGGCAGTTTCGACTGCTGTGCATTGATTAGATCGCGCAAGTCACCGACCCGGCAAATGCGGCAGCAGCAGCGAGACAGCAGTGGCGGCAATGATGGCAGCGACAGCCAGTTGTGCGCCAGATACCGCTTGCGCTGCGTCGATCCGCCCACCATCAGGATCAGCTCGGTCGAGAAAGCCAGCAACACCACCCAGTCCAGCATGTGGCCGGCCGCTATCAGGTGCGGTTCGGCCGCCAGCTCGCCCCGATAAAAAGCCGGGATGGCCCGCAGGGACACCACCAGCATCGGCCAGTGCAGGCGCTTTTCCCAGAAATAGGCGCGATGATTGTCGTGAGGGGGTACGTCACCCAGTCCCATGGCAAGTTGAATAGAGAACGGCATAAACGTGGCTCGGGCAAGAATCCTTATAATTCCAGGCGCTTGTTCCCCTTTTTCCTGCGAACGGGAGTTCCCATGCGTTTCAATCGCCGTGATTTTCTGGCGGCAACAGGTGCCGCCCTGCTGCCGCTGAGTGCGGCACCCGTTGTTGCCGCCGACTCGAGCACATTGCCTGTTGTCCGCTGGCGGCTGGCGTCGAGCTTCCCCAAAAGCCTCGACACCATTTATGGCGCTGCCGAAACCCTGTCCAAACGCGTGGCGGCCCTGACCGGCGGCGTGTTCGCGGCTGGCGATCTGGTGCCCGGCCTGCAGGTGCTCGACGCTGTCGGCAATGGCACCGCCGAATGCGGTCACTCGGCCGGCTATTATTACGTCGGCAAAAACCTGGCGCTGGCCTTCGATACCGCCGTTCCGTTCGGCCTCACGGCACGACAGCAGAACGCCTGGATGTACGCCGGCGGCGGCCTCGAACTGCTGCGCAAACTGTATGCGAAATACGGTGTGCTGCAATTTCCCGGCGGCAATACCGGCACCCAGATGGGCGGCTGGTTCCGCAATGAAATCAAGTCGCTTGCCGACCTCAAGGGACTGAAAATGCGCATTCCCGGTCTCGGCGGCAAGGTCATGGCGCGGCTCGGCGCCGTGCCGCAAACCCTGCCCGGGGGCGACATCTACCCTGCGCTGGAACGCGGCGCGCTCGATGCGGCCGAATGGGTGGGGCCGTATGACGACGAAAAACTCGGCTTCCAAAAAATTGCCAAGCATTACTACTATCCCGGCTGGTGGGAAGGCGGACCGCAACTGAGCTTTTACGTCAATCAAGCCAGCTGGCGCGCGCTGCCCGAGTCATACCGCCAGGCGTTCGAGGTTGCCACCGCCGAAGCCAACCAGCTGATGCTGGCACAATACGATGCCAAGAATCCGCCCGCGTTGCTGCGCCTGGTGGGACAGGGCGTTAAGCTGCATCCCTATCCCAAGGACGTGATGCTGGCCGCGCGCCGCGCCACCTTTGAGCTCTACGAGGAAGAGGCGAAAATCAACCCCGACTTCGCCGCGATCTACCGACCGTGAAATAGCCATGAACCGACTTGACCAGATCATCACCACGTTCGACCTCGGCCTGCGCACCGTGTTTGCCAGCCCGCACGCAGGTCGTCCCTATCCCGGCACCGGCCCTGAAGCGGACATGAGCGAAGCCGAACGCGCCCGCGCCGCTGCGCTGATGCGTGTCAATCACGTCGGCGAAGTCTGCGCGCAGGCGCTGTACGCCGGGCAGGCGCTCACCACGAAAAATGAGCACGTGCGCGACGAACTCGAACAGGCCGCGCGTGAAGAAACCGATCACCTGGCCTGGTGCGAAACGCGCATCAACGAACTGGGCGGCCGCAAGAGCCTTTTGAATCCGCTGTGGTTTGGCGGCGCATTCGGTATCGGCGTGCTGGCCGGGATGCTCGGCGACAAATGGAATCTGGGGTTTCTTGCCGAAACCGAACGCCAGGTCGAAGCCCATCTGGACGGCCATTTGCAGCAATTGCCGGATGTCGATGCCAAAAGCCGGACAGTCGTCGAGCAGATGAAAGCCGATGAGGCCCGGCACGCGCAAACTGCGGTCAATCACGGCGGCGCGCCGTTGCCGCCGCCGGTGAAATGGGCGATGCAGGTTGCGGCAAGTGTAATGCGGCAGACGGCCAGCCGGGTTTAGGGGGCTGATGTGGGTTCGTGTCAGCCTGGAGACTGGAATTTAAAGCCACCCATCTTCGCGCATCGGTCTATGATCCATCTGGTCTGTGCATGCGCTTGTCGCGCAATTAGGCGCCGGACGTTCTGTCGTCATTGCAAGGAGAGTCATCATGGCAAAAGGTCAGGTACGTGGTAACAAGGAAGTCAAGAAACCCAAAAAACCGAAACAGGTCGTGGTTCCGGTGGGTTCGTTCATCACCCCGCCCAAACAGGACAAGCCGTCAAAATCGCACTGATTTTTGATGCGATCCGGCATACGCACCTCAATGGTGGCGTTGTTTTTTTAGCTAAATTTATGCGGGCGCACGATTTGCCCGTTTCATCACTTTGACCAGGGAGTCTTGCCATGAGCGACTACGGATTCAACACCCAGATCAGCGGCCCATTTGATGCTGCTGTGGAGAAAGTCACCGCCGCATTGAAAACCGAAGGCTTCGGCGTGCTGACCGACATCGATGTGCAGGCCACGATGAAGGCCAAACTCAACGTCGACGGCCGCCCTTACCGCATTCTCGGCGCCTGCAATCCACCACTGGCGCACCAGGCCATCTCTGCCGATCCCGATGTGGGCTTGCTGCTGCCCTGCAATGTGGTCGTGCGGGAAGATGCCGATGGCGGCGTGACCGTGGCGTTTCTCGATCCCGGCATCATGGTCAAACTGGTCGGCAATCCCGCCGTCAACGAGGTTGCGGCCGAAGCGCATGCGCGCCTGCTTGCACTTCCTGCACCAGCACCCACGGCGCAACCACCACAGCCCAGAACTGCGGCTGGCGCGCGTGCCAGTCTTCGGCGTCGCTCATTTCAGCGCGGGCGATACGGCCGTCGGCCAGCCAGGCCTGCGCTTCGGCGGCGTTGTTTTCGGCGATCAGCAGCGCGGCGTCGATCAGGTCCACGCCCGCAGCGACCTTGACGACGTCGCCGCGCGCGAAGTGGCGCTCAAGCTCCGACCAGGCCAACTGGGCTGTTTCGAGCGTGAGCTTGGCGTGCAGGATGTCGCGCTCGCTCATGGACGACTCTTGCCGCCGCCACGACGCTGGCTCAGGGGATGCTTGGGGACCTGCGGCGGGCGTCCGCGCGAGGCAGGCGGCGCGACGCGCGGCTCACCCTTGACCGGCACGTCGCGCAGGATGCGCGCGCCTTCGGGACGCTTGCCGGTGCCGGCGGGCTGGAACAGCGGGATCAGGTGTTTCTTGCTGTTGCCGATCAGGTCCTCGCGCCCCATTTCCTTCAGCGCCTCGCGCAGCATCGGCCAGTTTTCGGCGTCGTGATAGCGTAAAAAGGCTTTGTGCAGGCGGCGGATGCGGCCCTGTTTCACCACTTCGACCGACTCGCCCTTGCCACCCAGCACTTTCTTGAGCGGGTTCTTTTCGGTGTGGTACATGGTCGTCGCCAGCGCCATCGGCGTCGGCAAAAAGGTCTGCACCTGATCCAGGCGGAAGTCGTGCTTTTTGAGCCACAGCGCCAGATTCAGCATGTCTTCAAGCGTGGTGCCCGGATGGGCGGCGATGAAGTAGGGAATCAGGTACTGCTTTTTGCCGACCGAGCGCGAGGCAGCCTCGAACAGCTCCTTGAACCGGTCGTAGGCGCCCATGCCGGGCTTCATCATTTTATTGAGCGGGCCGGACTCGGTGTGTTCGGGGGCGATCTTGAGATATCCGCCGACGTGGTGCTGCACCAGTTCCTTGATGTATTCCGGGGAGCGCACCGCGAGGTCGTAGCGCAGCCCCGAGCTGATCAGGACTTTCTTGATTCCCGGCAGGGTGCGGGCGCGGCGGTACATGCTGATGAGCGGCGCGTGGTCGGTGTTGAGGTTGTCGCAGATGTCGGGGAACACGCAACTCAGGCGGCGGCAGGCCTTCTCGATGGTTTCCGACTTGCACGCCATGCGGTACATGTTGGCGGTGGGGCCGCCGAGATCGGAGATCACGCCGGTGAAGCCGGGCGTCTTGTCGCGGATCGCCTCGATTTCCTTGATCACCGAATCTTCGGAGCGGCTCTGGATGATGCGGCCTTCGTGCTCGGTGATCGAGCAGAAGGTGCAGCCGCCGAAGCAGCCACGCATGATGTTGACCGAGAAGCGGATCATTTCCCACGCCGGAATCTTGGCGTCGCCATAGCTCGGGTGCGGCGCACGCGCGTAGGGCAGGTCGTAGACGCCATCCATGTCGGGGGTCGACAACGGAATCGGCGGCGGATTGAGCCAGACGTCGCGCTCGCCGTGGGCTTGGCGCAGCGCGCGGGCGTTGCCCGGGTTCGATTCGAGATGAAGCACGCGCGACGCGTGCGCGTAGAAGGATGGATTGTTCTTGACCTGGTCGTAATCGGGCAGGCGGATCACGGTGCGCTCGCGCATTTCCAGTTTGGCGGCGAGTCGCGCTGCGCGGGGAATGATGCGCACCGGTGCCGTGCCTTCGGGCGTTTGCGGCGCAGGCGTACTGGGTTGCATGGCGTAGGGATCGACGTGGGCGTCGATGGTGCCCGGTGTGTCGAGCTCGGTGGACAGCACTTCCAGCCAGGGTTGCATAACGCCCTCCCCACCGGTGAGGGAGGGGGCCGGCATCCAGTCGCGCGCCACCATGAAACCGGTGCCGCGAATGTCACGGATGTCGGCGATTTTCTCGCCCTTGGCCAGGCGTTCGCTGACCTCCAGCAAGGCGCGTTCGGCGTTGCCGAAAATCAGCAGGTCGGCCTTGGAGTCCGGCAGCACCGAGCGGCGCACCGTGTCGGACCAGTAATCGTAGTGCGCAATGCGGCGCAGGCTCGCCTCGATCGAACCGATGATCACCGGGGTGCCGGGATAGGCCTCGCGGCAGCGCTGGGCATATACCGTGACCGCGCGGTCGGGGCGCTTGTTGGGCGCGCCATGTGGCGTGTAGGCATCGTCGGAACGGGATTTGCGGTCGGAGGTGTAGCGGTTGACCATTGAATCCATGTTGCCCGCCGTCACGCCGAAATACAGCGTTGGTTGGCCCAGGCTGCGGAAAGCCTCGGCCGAATGCCAGTCGGGCTGCGCGATGATGCCGACGCGGTAGCCCTGCGCTTCCAGCAACCGCCCGACCAGCGCCATGCCGAAGCTGGGGTGGTCGATGTAGGCGTCGCCCGTCACCAGAATGATGTCGCACGCATCCCAGCCGAGCGCAGTCATTTCGGCGCGCGACATGGGCAGGAAGGGCGCGGTGCCGAAGCGGGCGGCCCAATGTTTGCGGTGGGAGAACAGGGCGGGTGTCATGGGCGATTTTACCGGTGAGGCAGGTCAGGAAAGACAGGAGGCCAGGCGGGTTATATCCAGCCTGGCCTCCTGCCCGCCTTGTGATGCTATTCAGTCGCTGTTTCGACTTAGCGTACGGCCAGCAGTTCCACGTCGAACACCAGGGTTGCGTTGCCGGGGATCACGCCGCCCGCGCCGCGCTCGCCGTAACCGAGTTCCGGCGGGATGGTGAGCTTGCGCTTGCCCCCCACCTGCATGCCGGCCACGCCCTGATCCCAGCCGGCGATGACGCGGCCCATGCCGAGTTTAAAGTCGAACGGCTCGTTGCGGTCGACGCTGGAGTCGAACTTGGTGCCGTTGGTGAGCCAGCCGGTGTAATGCACGACCACGGTCTGGCCTGCGGTTGCGGTGTCGCCGGTGCCGACGACGAGGTCTTCGATGATGAGTTCGGCCATGATAATTCCCGAGTAAAAAGGTCGGGTATTATACCTCAGTTCAGCGCCATTCTGCAGGCAGGTAGCCTGCCGCCGGATCGACCTCAATCGGGATTTCGGTGACGCTGCTGGCGTCGGGCGGCGCGTCGACCAGCACGATGGCGGGGAAGGCCAGCACCATCGCCACCATGAACAGCTGGATCAGCAGGAAGGGAATTGCCCCCCAGTAAATGTCGCTGGTGCGGATGGACTTGGGCGCCACGCTTTTGAGGTAAAACAGCGCAAAGCCGAACGGCGGGTGCATGAATGCGGTCTGCATGTTGACCGCGAGCATCACGCCGAACCAGATCGGGTCGATGCCGAGCTTGTGCGCGACCGGTGCCAACAGCGGCACGGCGATGAAGGCGATCTCGAAAAAGTCGAGAAAAAACGCCAGCACGAACACCATCAGGTTGACCACGATGAGGAAGCCGAGCACGCCGCCGGGCAACTGGTTGAACAGGTGCTCGACCCAGAGGTCGCCACTCAGACCGCGGAATGCCAGGGTGAAAATCGTCGACCCGATCAGAATGAAAATGACGAAGGTAGTGAGCTTGGTGGTGCTGTCGACTGCCTGGGTCAGTTGCAGCCGCGTCAGCCGGCCGCGCGCCAGCGCCAGCAGCAGCGCGCCCGCCGCGCCCATCGCGCCGCCTTCGGTGGGTGTGGCGATGCCGAGAAAAATCGTGCCGAGCACCAGAAAGACCAGCACCAGCGGCGGCACCATGGTGGTCAGCGCCCGCAGTAGCAGTGCCGATCCATGCAGGGTACGCGCGCTGGCGGGCATGGCCGGCGCGGCAGCGGGACGGACCAGCGTGAGCACAAACACGTAGAGCACATACAGGCCGACCAGCCCCAAGCCGGGCAACAGCGCGCCCATGTACATGTCGCCGACCGAAGCGCCCAGTTGGTCCGCCAGCACGATCAGCACCAGCGAGGGCGGAATGATTTGCGCCAGCGTGCCGGAAGCGGCGATCACGCCGGAGGCCAGTCGCTTGTCGTAGCCGTAGCGCAACATCACCGGCAGCGAAATCAGCCCCATTGCGATCACCGACGCGGCGACCACGCCGGTGGTGGCGGCGAGCAGCGCGCCGACGAAAATCACCGCGTAGGCCAGACCGCCCTTCATCGAGCCGAACAGCTGGCCGATGGTGTCGAGCAAGTCTTCGGCCATGCCCGAGCGTTCGAGGATCAGCCCCATCAGCGCGAAGAAGGGAATGGCCAGCAGCGTCGGGTTGGCGACGATGCCGTAGACGCGTTCGGGCAGAGCCGAGAGCAGCGAGAAATCGATTACCCCGCTGGCGAGGCCAATTCCTGCGAACAGCAGGCCGTTGGCGGCAAGCGCGAACGCCACCGGGTAGCCCAGCAGCAGAAATACCACCAAGCCGAGGAACATGAAGGGTGCGATGCTTTCCATCAGGTTTCCTCCACCGGCGCTTCGGCTTGCAGCACCAGCGCGCCGGTCAAGACGCCGATGCGCTTGATGATTTCGGCTAGGCCCTGCAGCGCCAGCAGGCCGAAGCCCACCGGCAGCAGCAACTTGACCGGCCAGCGCAACAAACCGCCGGAATCGGGCGACATTTCCTGCGTCGTCCAGGCATCCATGAACATCGGCCACGCCAGCCAGGCCAGCAGACCCGCCATCGGCAACAGAAAAAACAGCCCGCCGATCAGGTCGATCACCGCCTGGCCTTTGGCTCCCAGCCGCCCGTAGAAAATATCGATCCGTACATGGCCGTTGTGCTTCAGCGTGTAGCCCGCCGCCAGCAAAAACACCGCGCCGAAAAGGTACCACTGGATTTCCAGCCAGGCGTTCGAGCTTGCGCCGAGCGCCCAGCGCGCGAGCGCATTGCCCGCCGAAACCAGCGTGGCGACCATTACCAGCCAGATAACGAACTGGCCGATGCGTTCGGTGAGCGCGTCGATTGCGCGGGACAGGGCGAGCAGGGCATTCATAGGGCGCCAGATTCTTTCAGCAAGTCGGCAAGCTGGCGGGCAATCGCCTCATAGCCAGCGGCGTTGGGGTGGATCGGGTCGGATTTGAGGGCATTGTCTTTTAAAACGGCGTTGAGGATATCGCCTTCGTAAGGCAGCTGGAATTCTTCCGCCAGCCGCGCGTAAAAATCAGGCGCACCGCCGAAAAGTCTCGGTTCGGGCACACCGATCAGCACCACCTTGATGCCTCGGGTACGCAACGTTTGCAGCATCAAGCGCAGATTGTTTTCGGTTTGGCTGGCGGGCACGCGCCGCAGCATGTCATTGCCGCCCAGGCATAGCAACACCAGCCCGGGGTGATGCTCGTCCAGCACTGCAGGCAAACGCTGCAAGCCTTCTGCGGTTGTCTCGCCCGGCACGCCTGCGTTGACGACCACGCGTTGGGTCAACCCGGCCAGTTTCGCCGGATAGGCTTCGTTGCGCTCGGCGCCCGTGCCGTAAGTGAGGCTGTCGCCAAAGGCGAGGACGATATCGTCGGCGCCGAGCCGGGGCAGCGTTGGCGCGCGCTCGCACGCGGCGAGCAACAGGAGGGCGAAAAAGGGGAAAAGGAAGCGTTGGATAGGGTGCACGTCTGTAGCGGTTGCAGGTTCGATAGAAAACGATGTGCTTCAGGTTCGCACAAGAGGTGACCCCTATTGCGATGCTGCTTATGGTTGCTGTTGCACTCTGATTTATCTGGTCTCAGGTTTATCTTTTTCGGCTTATTGCTGGCCGTGCCAAGGTTGAGCGGATCGGGTGCTCAACAGCACTTCCAGCTGATCAGCGGGGAGCGCTTTGGAGAAGAAAAATCCTTGCGCATAATCACATCCGGCGTCGGTAAGGATTTTGAGCTGATTGGCCGTTTCCACCCCTTCCGCAATAACCTTGAGACCGAGGGCGTGGGCCATGACAATGATGGCCTTGGATAACGCCATATCGTTGGGGTCCGTCTCAATATCGCGCACGAAGGACTGGTCAATCTTCAGGTAGTCAATGTGAAACCGTTTCAGGTAAGAAAGTGCAGAGTACCCCGTTCCAAAATCATCGATCGCGATCTGAATGCCCGCATTTCGATATAACGCTAATTTGTCAGTCACATCGGTGACAGCGTTGAGGAGCAAGCCTTCGGTAATCTCGATGGTGATGCCGTCTCCGGGCAACCCCAGTTCGTGTAAATAGTCGAACCACGCAGTTAAGCTGAGGTCACTTTCCCGAAACTGTTTGGGCGATTTGTTTACGCTTACTTGGAATGCCGAATGGTGGATAGTGCGCCAACGTTTGGCCTGGCGCGCCGCCTCTCTGAAGACCCAATCTCCAATGGGGGCAATTAAACCGGTTTCTTCTGCCAGTGGAATAAACTCAGCCGGGCTGACCAAACCGCGCTTGGGGTGCTCCCAGCGGATCAGGGCTTCTGCCTTCAAAATTTCACCCGTCACCAGATCGACGATGGGTTGATAAAGAACGGAAAACTGATGTGATGCGATCGCTTCGCGTAGATCGGTAATCAAGCGCAGGCGGGTATGCGCGGCTTCCTGCAGCGCCGGCGTGAAGTAGCTGAAGCGGTTGCGCCCCATGTTTTTAGCAACATACATCGCTTGATCGGCATTTTTGAGCAGACCTTCTGCGTCATCGGCATCCCGGGGATACACCGTGATGCCGATGCTGCCGGCGACATGAATGACCTCTTCGCCCAAATGGTACGGCTCCGCCAGTTTTTGCAGGATGTTTGTGGCCACGCGTTCCACGCTACTGATCTCGTAAAGCTCCGGCAGGATGACGGTGAACTCGTCTCCCCCCAAACGCGCCACCGTGTCCATGTCTCTTACGCAGGCGGTAATACGCTTTGCCGCTTCTATCAGCAGGAGGTCGCCTATGTGATGGCCCAGGGTGTCGTTAACCTCCTTGAACAAATCGAGATCGATGAACAGAAGTGCGAGTGCCAGTTGAGTACGTTGCGCCTTCAGAATGTCCTGCTCCAGTCGATCCTGGAACATGCTGCGGTTGGGTAGCTGGGTGAGGGTATCGAAGTTGGCCTGGTGCCAGATGAATTCTTCGGATTGTTTCTGTGCGGTGAGATCCCGGAACAGCGCTACTCGGCGATAAACAGAGCCATCTGCATTGGGGATGGTGTTGATGGTGAAATATTTGGCATGGATCTCGCCATTCTTGCGGCGATCCCATACTTCGCCTTGCCACTGACCGGTGCGGTCGAGTTCGTTCCACATGTTTTGATAAAAGTCCGGCCCGTGGCGGCCTGAGCTGAGAACGCTCGGTTTCTTGCCCACCACATCAGTCAACTCATAGCCGGTGAGTCGGGTAAAGGCGGGGTTGACGGCCACGATGTGGTTGCCCGCATCGGTTACCAGCATGCCTTCGCCGCTGTTTTCATAGACCATGGCGGCCAGTCGCAGCGATTCTTCCGCCTGCTTGCGCGCATTCAGTTCATGGTTCAAAGCACGGGCCGCGTGCATCGAACGCATACGGCCCCGGACCAGAATCCAGGTCATCAGCGCCAGCAACAGGCTCAGCCCAATGCCGACAAGCGCGATGAATTGAGATTTGCTGGGCCTCAACTGCTTTTCAAAGGCGGGCAATGAACTGACCAGTATGGTCCAGGTTCGCCCTGCAATCGCCAGCTGTCGCGTCATCTGAAACTGCGTATCGGCGTGGCCATGGGCACGAAATATCTTATCGTTGTCATAGAGCAAGGCGTCTTCCGATAGGGTTTTCCCGTCAAAAATCTCGACGTCCAGTTCCGCTGCCTCTTTTCCGAGGATGCCTTTCATTAATGCCTCGGCACGAAATACAGAAGCTACCCAGCCAAGTACGCTAGAACGGCGTTGGGCCAGAGTGGTGTGGGGAATGCCCTCCTGATAGAGAGGAAGCAGCATCAGGAAACCGACTTTTGGACGATGGTTCGTGTCCTGGATCAGTACCAGTTTTCCGGTGATAACCGCGCTATTGGTGTCGCGTGCACGCTCCATGGCAAAACGCCGTACCGGTTCTGAGTAAATGTCAAAACCAAAGGCGCGGAGATTGCGTCCTTTGAA
This sequence comes from Hydrogenophilales bacterium 16-61-112, assembly GCA_002257045.1. Taxonomy (GTDB): domain Bacteria; phylum Pseudomonadota; class Gammaproteobacteria; order Burkholderiales; family Thiobacillaceae; genus Thiobacillus. The sequence continues at coordinate 20,351 of NCHD01000008.1, forward strand.
AGGTTCGATGTAGACCACCGGGGTGTAGCTTTCACGTCGACCGTGCGGCCAGATGGTGTAACCCGGAAAACCCTCCCGATGCACCTTGCTTATATGCTCGCTTTTCCGGGCGTCGGGAACCAGGGATACGAAAGCCAATGCCTCGATACCGGGATAACGCCTCGCGAGGGCCATGCCCCTGTAATACTTACCGAACTCATTGCGATCCACGCTTATGGAGGCCTGGAAAAGCGCGCGAACGCTATGCAGAACCTGATCCTGATCGAGCATACGCTGTCGAATCCGTTCAGCCACTTCGAGCGTATGAAATTCAAACTCGGCTTTAAGCGTTTGCTGCGCGCTATTTTGAGCATCACGCCACAGCACATAGGTCAAACCCAGAGACACAACCAGTACGAGCAGTGACAGCAGCAAAGCTTGCCAGGACCCACTCACATTTGATCGTGAGGAAAAAGGCTTTGTCGGTAGCGGTGTCACAGCCGATGTGGTTTCAGTAGACCGGGTTTTTATTAAACTTCAACGAGATTTTTATTAAATAAGTTAAGCGGATTCAAATCGAGGAGTTGAATTCGAAGTGCAACAGGGGATTCGGTCCGATGGTTGCCCGCTGTTTTTGGGTCGAGCTCAAATTACCTGTCCTACATATACATACAATAAATGCATCAAAAAGGAAGGACCGGGGAAAGCGGTCTGGCAGGATGTCCTGTTGCTTTAATTCCCCGCCAGCGTCATCCGGTCAATCAAAATCGAACCCACCTGCTTGCTGCCGCGCCGTTCGACATCCTTGCCGATGGCCACAATGCCCTTGAACATCTCGGCCAGGTTGCCGGCGATGGTGATTTCCTCGACCGGGTATTGAATCTCGCCGTTTTCCACCCAGAATCCCGCAGCGCCGCGCGAGTAGTCGCCGGTGACCATGTTGGCGCCGTGGCCGAGCAGTTCGGTGACGAACAGACCGGTGCCCATTTCGCGCAGCAGGCCGGCCAGGTCGAGGTCGCCGTGCGAGACGATCAGGTTGTGGCTGCCGCCTGCGTTGCCGGTGGTGGTCATGCCGAGTTTCTTCGCCGAATAGGTGGAGAGGAAGTAGCCTTCGACCACGCCGTTTTTCACCACGTCGCGTTCCAGGCAGGCAACGCCTTCGCTGTCGAATGGCGCGCTGCCGAGGCCGCCGTGCACGAAGGGCATTTCGCGGATGCTGATGTGCGGCGCGAAGACGGTTTTGCCGAGGCTGTCGAGCAGGAACGAGGACTGGCGATAGAGGCTGCCGCCCGACACGGCGGCGACGTAGTTGCCGATCAGGCCGGTGGCGAGCTGCGCTTCGAACAGCACCGGGCAGGTGCGGGTGTCGAGCTTGCGGCCGTTCAGGCGCCGCACGGTGCGTTCGCCGGCAGTGCGGCCCACCATTTCAGGCGCGTCGAGGTCGTTGCCGTTGCGCGCACTGGTATACCAGTAGTCGCGCTGCATACCGCCCTTGTCTTCGCCGATCACCGCGACCGAGATGCCGTGGCGCGAACCGGCGTAGCCGTCGCAGAAGCCGAGGCTGTTGGCAAAGATGAACTGCGAGGTGTGGGTTGAGACGCCTGCGCCTTCGGAGTTGGTGAGGCGCTTGTCGACCGCCAGCGCGGCGGCTTCGCAGGCCTGCGCGCGCGCGGCGGCTTCTTCCACTGTCAGCGCCCAGGGGTGATAGAGGTCGAGGTCGGGTACGTTTTGCGCCAGCTTGTCGGCGTCGGGCAGGCCGGCCGCTTCGTCTTCGGCGGTGTAGCGGGCGATGGTAAGCGCCTTGTCGACCGCGCTTTTGAGGGCGGCTTCGGACAAATCCGAGGTAGAGGCATGGCCGCGCCGCTGGCCGACGTAGACCGTCACCCCCGCGCCCTTGTCCTTGTTGTATTCGATGGTTTCGATTTCGCCCTGGCGTACCGAGACGTTCTGGCCGATGCCTTCGGAGATTTCGGTGTCGGCGGCGGTCGCGCCACTTTTCATCGCGTGCTCGATGAGGGTCTGTGACAGGCTGATGAGCTGGTCGCGGGTATAGCTGAATTGGGAGCGGGACATGGCGTATAGGCGAAAAGGGTCGGGATGCGGCGCGTTTTGTTGGGCGATTTGTCGGGCTGGAAACTACAATGACGATCATAACAGCAACCGAAAGCCCCACCGTGCGCCTGATCGATCCCGATGCCGAGCTGGAATTCGACCCCGACGAGGTCTACAGCGGCCCCAGTAAAAGCCAGCAAAAACGCGACGTCGAAGCTCTGCAGGAACTGGGCGAAACGCTCGTCAAGCTTCCTGCTGCCCAGTTCAAGCGCATCGACCTGCCAGAAAATCTGCGCATTGCCGTGGCTGACTGCCGCAAGATCACCCAGAACGGCGCATTGCGGCGGCAGAAGCAATATATCGGCAAGCTGATGCGCGGCGTCGACCCAGCGCCGATCCAAGCGCAGCTCGATGTATTCAACGGTGTGTCGGTGGCCGAAAACGCCAAACTGCACCAGTCCGAACGGTGGCGCGACAAACTGATCGCCGACAATGATGCCCTGACCCAGTTTCTGTCGGCTCACCCTGATGCCGATGCCACGCATTTGCGGCAATTGATCCGCAATGCGCGTGACGAGGCGGCGCACAACAAACCGCCGAAAGCTTTTCGCGAGATATTCCGGGTGGTCCGTGAGTTGCTGGACAAAGCCTGATTTGAGGCGCCAATGCCCCGGGGCATGAATACCCAAAGGGCATGAAGTGCGCGAAGCAGCGCGAAATGTAGCGATATCCAGATGTCTGCGTCGATATGAAAATCCGGAGAAATCACTATGTGGGGCCGCATCGCAAAATTTGCCTTGAGCCTGCCGGTTTGTGCTTGCGGCCGCACTGTTGACTCGGAAAGATCCGGTTGCCGTATAGCGCGAACATATCGCGAGTCGCTTTAAATCCGGTTCCCATTCAAGCCCCCGCCCGCCCGGTCGTTATGGGTGGGTTCCTTCCCCGCGTCCACTCTCATGACTTTTCGCCGATTCCGTATTCTCATCCTGCTGGGTGTGCTGGCTGCTGCAATCGGCATGACCTGGCTGGAGCAAACCCTGGTGCGCGGCTGGCGTGCGCCGCTGGATGTGGCGATCATCCCGATCAACGGCGATGGCTCGGAGCAGGCGGCCGAGACGATCCGTGCGCTGCAGCCCGGCAACTTCAATGACATCAATGCTTTTTTGCAGCGCGAAACGGCGCGCTTTGGGGTGAAACAGCAGCAGGCCATGCTGATCACCCTGCTGCCGGAACTCGGCAGGAAACCGCCTGCGCCGCCGCCTGATCGCAGCGTGCTGAAAACCATCGGGTGGAGCTTGCAGCTGCGCTGGTGGGTGTATCAGCAGTCGGGGCAACTGCTGCCGCAGCTCGGCAAGATCAAGCTGTTCGTGCTGTATCACGCGCCGCAGGACGGTGTCGCGCTGGAGCATTCACTGGGGTTGCAAAAAGGCCTGATCGGTGTGGTGCATGCGTTTGCCGGCCCGAAACAGGCGCGGCAGAACAATATCGTCATCACGCACGAGATGCTGCATGCGCTGGGGGCCAGTGACAAATACGGTGCCGGCGGCCGGCCGGTGTATCCGCAAGGCTACGCCGACCCGGACTGGCCCGAGCAGATGCCGCGCCAGACCGCCGAGATCATGGCCGGGCGCTACGTGAATGCCGCCGGGCGGGTGGTCATGCCGCCAAGCCTGGAACAGTGCGTGATCGGCGCGCAGACCGCGCACGAGATCAATGTGGACGCAGGCTTCCGGCAGCAATACGCCTCAAGCAACTGACGCGTCGCGCTGCTGCCTGAGTCGCGCCAGGCCGTAGTGGATGAACGCCAGCGCCGCGAACACCGGTCCCAGCAGATTGAGCAGCGGCACGAACTGCAGCAGTCCGGTCAGCAAGCCCAGCCCCCACCAGCCGCCGCGCTCGCTTTTGAACAGCGCCGCCATTTCATCTGCGCTGGCGTGTTCGGCGAGGGCGTCGTAGCGGAACAGGCGCTGGTTCAGATAGGCCGCTGCAATGAAGGGCACCAGCACGCCGACGCCCATCAGCCACAGCGGCAGGGTCACCCCCCACAGGGCAATGAACAGCAGCAGGGCGACGAGCGCATTCCACAGGTTGCCGACCAGGCTGCCGCCGCTGGCGCGCGCAAGTTCCGGATAATCGCGCTCGGCCACCACGCGGATCAGCACCGGCATGGCAAACAGCGCGGTGATGATGAGCGCGGTGAGATAGACCAGTGGCACGAATAGCAGCAGTTGCAACACAACCTGAATGCCGTTGGCCAGCCACAGCGGCTCCAGCCCGGCGAGCCAGGTTCGCACCCCAAGGCTATCGAGCCCCTGGGCGATCCAGTTGGAGAAGGTTTCCCAGAATGTCAGCGCCAGCACCAGCCACAGTCCCGCCGCGACCAGCATCGGCCAAATCACCACCCACAGCACGCGCAGGTTGAAGAGGTCGCGCAGGGCACGCGCCCGCCGATGAGGTCGATGCAGTAGGGCACGGCGGCAAAGATGCCGTCGAGGGTTTCCTTGATCGCCTTGGGTTGTCCCGGCAGGTTGAGGATCAGGCTGGCGCCGCGGGTGACGCCAATCTGGCGTGAGAGGATTGCGGTGGGTACATATTGCAGCGAGACTGCGCGCATCGCCTCGCCAAAACCGGGCAGCACCTTGTGCGCGACGGCCAGCGTGGCTTCGGGCGTGACATCGCGCGCCGCCGGGCCGGTGCCGCCGGTGGTGAGGATCAGCGCGCAGTGCTCAACGTCGGCCAACTCGACCAGCGTGGACTCGATCAGCGGCTGTTCGTCGGGAATCAGCCGGCTGACAAGTTGCACCGGGTTGGCCAGCACCTCGGTAAACCAGGCTTCGAGCGCGGGCAGGCCACGGTCTTCGTACACGCCGCTGCTGGCGCGGTCGCTGATGGAAACAAGGCCGATGCGGAGGGAGTCGTGGGGCATATAGTCTGAAAGTAGGCTTGCGTGAAGCGTCGAATTTATCAGAATGACCCCGAATACCCGAGGCGACCGAACATGAAACCGTATCTGCTTGCGACTGCATTGTTATTTGGCGCTGTGACGGCATGGGCCGATCCGCCTGCGGGCTATCCCTTCGTCGATTACAACGCTGGCCTCAAGGCGGCGCGCGCAAGCGGCAAGCCGATCTTTCTGTACTTTGGCCGCTATGGCTGTGCGTGGTGCGACCACACCAACAAGCAGACCTTTTCCGACGCGGCGCTGAAAAAGCTCTACAGCAGTCATTACGAGCTGGTGTATGTCGATTCCGAATCAGGGCGGCGCGTCACCCTGCCGAGCGGCGAGCGCATCACCGAGGCCGAGCTGGGCGTGCGCCTGAACGCTTTCGCCACGCCGCTGTTTGTCTACCTCACGCCGGCGGGTGAAAAAATCGTGCAGATTCCGGGCTTCAAGACCGTGCAGGATTTTCGCGACTTCGACCGTTATGTGCGCGGCGGGCACTACAAGCAGCAGACGCTGCTGGAGTTTCTGGGCGGCAAATCGTGAAGGCGCTGGCGCTGCTGCTGATGGTGCTGGCATGGCCGGCGCAGGCTGCGTGGGAGTGGAGTGCGCCGCTGACCGTCAATTTGGTGCAGGGCGCGGCGATTTTCCCGCACCTGGAATCGGCCAATCGCCGCGGCGTGGCGGTGTCGGGCGATACCGTCGGCGTGGTGTGGGAAGACAACCGGAGCGGCAGCCCGCAGTGCTATCTGGCGACGAAGGTCGCGGCTGCAGCGAGTTTTCAGCCGGAAATCCGGCTCGGCGAGTCCGACTGCTACGAACCGGTGCTGGTTGCACTGGGCGAAGGCCGCTTCGTGGCCGCCTGGGAAAGCGCCGGCAAGGTGCACGCGCGGGTGCTGCCCGGTGGTGCGCCGATTACGTTGAGCGATGGCGATGCAGCGCAGATCACGCTGGCCGCTCAGGGCAACACGGTTTACGCGGCCTGGGCCGCGCAGGCGGGGCGCTTCCACCGCATCGTCGTCGCCCGGCTGGCACTGCAAGCGGATGGGCTTGACGTGAAAACCGTGCAGCCGGTCGAAGCGGCGATGCCGACGGACGAGCAGGGCTGGCCTGCGCTGGCGGTGGCCGGCGACGGCAGCGTGACAGTGGCGTGGGAAGACCGGCGCTATCGCCATAGCGTGCCGATGGTGAGCCACAGCCGCGATGGCCGCAGCTTTGCCTCCCCTGCGCGCTTGACCGACCACAAGAGTGGCCGCGTCGATGGACTGGGCGCCGGCACCGGCGCCATGCGCCCGACGCTTTCCGCCTGGGGCCCGCGAGGAATCGCTGCGGTGTGGCTCGACAAGCGCGACTTTCTCTCCGGCTATGACGTCTATGCCGCATTCGATGCAGGCAACCGCCGCTTCGGCAAGAATGTCCGCGTGCAGGACAGCTTTGGCGACAACATGGCCCAGTGGCATGCGCAAATCGTCGGCGCTGCCGACGGCAGCCTGGTGGCGCTGTGGGACGACGCGCGCGACGGCACGCCGGATGTGTGGTTGTCAGAGTGGACGGGCGATGCCTTCGGCGACGACGTGGCGGTGCCCGCAGCGGCCGGGCCGGGCCAGCAATCCGATCCGCTGGCGGTGTTCGATGCGGCGGGATCGCTGCATGCAGTGTGGCTGGATCGTGACGAGGCGACCGTCACCCGCATCCGCTATGCGCACGCCCGGCGCAAGTGACAGGCGGCTAGCGGGGGTGCCCGATCAGATCCATCCGCGTTTGCGCAGCCGCCGGATCAGGTAGGCCATGGCGACGCCGGTTATCAGCAACACCAGCGGATAGGCGCCGCGCCATTTCAGTTCCGGCATGAATTCGAAATTCATTCCGTACAGGCTGAAAATCACCGTCGGAATCGCCAGCACCGCGCCCCAGCCAGCCAGTTTCTGCACCGATTCGTTTTGCTTGACCGATAGCGAGGCGAGATGAAACTGCATCGCGTCCGATGTCGAGGTACGCAAGCGGTCGATCGCGGCTGAAACCCGCACCGCATGGTCATCGATGTCGCGGTAATACGCCTTGAGCGATTTGGAGGCGAATTCCGGATGCAGGCGCAGCAGGTTCTTGGTGATTTCCTGCATCGGCTCGGCGGCGTCGCGCAACGCCGTCAGATCGCGCTTGATCGCGTAGAGCTGGTCCAGCATGTCGCGTCCCGGCTTGGTCCGGCTCATCAACTGGCTTTCCAGCGACTGAAAGCGTTCCTGCATGCCTTCGATCACCGGGCGATACTGGTCGACGATCAGGTCGAGCACCAGATACAGCGCATAGGAGGTGCCAGGCCTGATGCCGTTGGGGCAGCGCTGCAGCCGCTCGCTGACGCGCTGATAGCCGCTGCCGTTGTCGTGGCGGATGGCGACCAGCCAGTTGCTGCCGACGAACAGATGGGTCTCGCCAAACTCCATGCGGGATTCCCACAGCTGCGCGGTACGCGTGGCGATGAACAGATGACCTTCGTATTCTTCCAACTTGGCGCGCTGGTGGGTGGAGATGGCGTCTTCCAGTGCCAGCGCATGCAGCCCGAGTTCCTCGCCGAGATGGGTAATCAGTTGGGTATCAGGCGATTTTAGCTCGACCCAGATGAAGCGGTCTTCCTTGCCGACATGGTCGCTGATGGCCTCAAACTCGATACGGTGGATCTGGTTGTCCTGAAACAGCTGACAGCTAATCATGGTGCTTTGCGGAGGCAGTTGGACGCAGAGGAGCGCATGCGGGGGAGTTTACGTGGGTTTAGAAAATGCCTGAAGCTCAAGTACACTCGCCCGGAAAACAAGACCAAAAACCCCCCCACCGTTTGCGGAGACAACATGAAATCACTTTGGCTGTGCCTTGCCTGGATGCTCGGCATGACGGCTCAGGCCGCTGCGTTACCCGTTCCCTATGCGTTTGGCGTGTTGAACCACCGCAACCTGCAAGCCACGGCGGCTTACTGGAATCCCATCCTCCAATATGTGACGGCGCGCTCCGGGGTGCCACTGGAGTTGCACATCGGCCGTACCGCCAATGAAACCACCGACCGCGTGGCGGCTGGCAGGCTGGATTTTGCCTACACCAACCATCTGTTTACCCCCAAGCGCGACCAGCTGGGCTGGCGCGTGCTGGCGCGCCAGAACTCGAGCGGCATTCGCGGCCAGGTGGTGGTGCTGAGCCACTCGCCGGTCAAAACCCTGCAGGATCTGGCGGGAAAGCCGGTGGCCTTTGCCAACCCCTATGGCTTTACCGGTTATTACGTGCCGATGGATGCCCTGTTGCGCGCCGGTGTTCGGGTAGTGCCGGTGTTCGCCGGCAACCAGGAAGCCGCCATGGGCCAGCTGGTGGCAGAAGAAGTGGCTGCCGCCGGCGTGAACCATCAGGTGATGACCGATTTTGCCAAAAAGCGGGGTCTGAAATACCGCGTTCTCAGCGAATCCGAGCCCTATTACGATCTGGCCGTCATGGCCTCTCCGCGTGTCAGCGAAGCTGACGGAGACAAGGTGCGCAAGGCTTTTGTCGGCATGGAGCACGATCCCGAAGGCCTGCGCGTGTTGCAGACTGCGGCGCAATCGCTGGGCTTGTCCAAGGCACGCGGTTTTGCGCCTGCGGATGACCGCGACTATGCGAATTACCGCAACTTTCTCAAGCACACCCTGGTGCCGCTGAATGAGTGAGCAGCAGCAAGTACGCGCCACCCGTTTCAGCCTCACCGCCAATATTCTGGGCGCTGTTTTTGCGCTGATCCTGATGATCTATCTGGTGATCCTGGCCGGTCTGGGCACGTTGCTACGGGAGCATGCACAGCAGAGGCTTGAACTTGAGGCCGAGCGCGAGCGCGGCGCCATCATGGCAGTGATCCAGGACCAGGTGCTGCTGCGCGACTATCCTGCCATCGAACAATTGATCGCAACGCGCGTGAAACGCAGCCGCATTCTCGAAGCCCGTTTTGTTTCGGCTTCGTTCGCATTTGAGGCCGACGCACCCCCCGAGGCGTTGCGCCCACCTCAATGGTTTGTCCACTTGGTGGCTATCAACGCGCCGCATGCCGAGTCCGACCTGGTGCTGGGCGGCACCGTCTACGGCAAGGTGTCGGTCGTGCTCGACCCGGCGCCGGGCATCAACCTGCTGTGGTCGCTTGCGCTGCGCTTTACCTGGCTGATGGCCGGAGCGATTGCCATCGGCATGCTGTTGCTGAACAGGATGCTGGGGCGCAACCGGCGCGGCTTGCTCGCCTTGCGCCAGGCGGCGCGGGCGATCGAAAGCGGCGATCTCGGCGCGCGTGCAAGCCTGGCGCATGGCTCGTCGCCGGAAGTGCGGGAAACCAAACTGGCGTTCAATCACATGGCCAACCACGTGAGCCAGCTGGTAAGCGCGCTGGAAAACGAACACGCCGACCTGCTGGTGGAAAAAGAGCGCTTGCGGGTGACGATCGAGTCCATCGGCGATGGCGTCATCGTCACCGATGCAACAGGCCGGATCGAGTTTCTCAACCCCAAAGCCGAAGAACTGAGCGGTTTTAGCAGCGCCGATGCACACGGCCGGCCGGTATCCGATGTGTTGCCGCTGTTAAACGAGGACAGTGGCGCGCCGGTCACCAATCCGCTCGAAATGGCATTGCGCGGCAATAAGGTGGTCGAACTGGCCAGCCATTCGGTCATCATCCGGACGAGCGGCGCATCGCTCGCGATCAGCGACACCGCCGCGCCGATCCGCTCGCACGATGGCACGGTGCTGGGCGGCGTGCTGGTGTTTCGTGATGAAAGCGAAATGCGCAGCCTGCTGCAGCGCCTGGCCTGGCAGGCCGAACGCGACCATCTCACCGGGCTGTGGAACCGCCGCGCCATGGAAAATCGGCTGACTACCGCCTTGCATGACGTGCAGCAGAACGCGCAGCGCACCATTTTTTGTTACATCGACCTCGACCGCTTCAAACTGGTGAACGATACCTGCGGCCACCGTGCGGGCGATGCCCTGTTGCAGCGGCTGACCGCGCTGCTGGCGCGCCGCGCCGAAAGCGAATACCACTTTTTGGCCCGTCTGGGCGGCGATGAGTTCGGCCTGCTGTTTGTCGAAACCACCCTGCCCGTCGCGCTGGAATACATTCAGGGCATGCGGGACGAAATCGACCGCTTTCGCTTCGAATGGGACGAAAAGGTGTTCCGGCTGGGCGTGAGCATCGGCGTGACCGAACTGCACCGTGGCATGGCCGACATCGGGGAAATCCTCGCGCAAGCGGATACCGCGTGTTATCACGCCAAATCGCTCGGCGGCAGCATGATTCAGGTGTACGAGAAAACCCATCCCGCGCTGCAGAAAATCAGCGACGAAATGCAGTGGGTGAGCGCGATCACCAAGGCATTCGAGGCACACCGTTTTGTGCTGTATCGCCAGCGAAAAGTCGCCTTGTTGCCGGCGGTTGCCCTGGCGCATTACGAAATCCTGCTGCGCCTGCGCGGCGAGGACGGCGTGATCATTTCGCCCGGCGAGTTTTTGCCCGCCGCCGAACGCTATGGCCTGGCTCCGAGTTTCGATCGCTGGGTGGTGCGCAACATCTTTGCTTATCTCGACACCCATCCCGAAGACACCGCCTGTTATGCGCTGAACCTGTCGGGCCGCAGTCTCAGCGACCAGGGCACTGCAGACTTCGTCCTGGAAGAGCTGGATCGCTACAGCATCGACCCCAGTCGGATCAGCTTCGAAGTCACCGAAACCGCCGCAATCGACAATCTGGATGCATGCGAGCGCCTGATCCTGACGCTGAAATCACGCGGCATCCAGTTCGCACTCGACGACTTTGGCAAAGGCCAGTCCTCGTTCGGCTACCTCAAACGTCTGCCCGCGGCCTATCTTAAGCTCGATGGCGATTTTGTCCGTGGCCTCGACCACAACCGCGAAAACATGGCCATCGTCAAAGCCATGCACACGCTGGCGCATGAACTGGGCAAGCAAACGATCGCCGAACAGGTTGAAACTGAAGCGGAACTGGCCTGCCTGAAAATGCTGGGCGTGGATTTCGTGCAGGGCTATTTGCTGCATCGGCCCGAGCCGTTGCAGCTGGATTAGGCGCTTGGGTGAAGGTGGCTGCGCCGGATTAGGCGTTGCGTACTGACACCTGATCTGGTTACGGATGCTTGAACTGGATAAAATCTTGCCAGTAGGCCACTCAAGCATGCGGCGCATCGCGTCTTTCAAAACCAGCCCCCTCACTGACCCTCAAGATCGGTATTGGACGCAGCCCCCTGATGAGGGAGGAGTTGATAAGTGTCGTGCCGAGTCTCCCGTTTCTAGAGTGAAGGATTGATTGAAGGTGCGTGACTTCTGGCTCAAAACACCTGCGTTTTCTATTGCAGACACATCCAAGGCGTCATTGGCGGCTTTTTTTCTGTTATTCGTTTTTGCACTCAGCCTGCCCCCAAAGTGGGCAAGCCTGCACCTTGCAGGTCTTCTGCTGGTTTTCTCGGTGGGATTGGCACGACGTTCCGATTGGCGCACGCCAGCCATGCGGACTTTCTTGTTGTGCACCGCTCTATGGCTGGTCCCCGTCCTGGTGACCGCGGGTTTGCAGCATGCGCTGGGGATCGCCTCAGCAACAGAATGGAAGGACTTGCCAGTACTCGTCTTGCGCATGCTCGGAATCGGTCTGGGCATTATTGTGCTGGTGCAGCGTGGCTTTCTGACCCTTTATTCCGCTACGTTCGCGCTGCTCTCCGCGTTATCGATCCATGTCGGTGCTGGTCTGATTGATTTGCTTGCCGAGCCGAGCGCAAGTCTGACTGCCTGGCGTGAGTTACGCATCAACGGACTGGTGTTCAATCCCAATCCCTTCGGCATGTTTATGGCCATTACGGCCATTCTCTCTGTGGGCCTCCTGCGCAACCTGTCGCACCGTCCAGTGCTTTGGGTTGCGTTGATCGCCGCGCTGCTCTGCGTTTGGGTCTCGGGATCTCGCGGTGCGATCCTTACCACCGTTGCAGGGTTTGTAGTTTTGTTCCCGCCCGATAACCGTCAACGCCTGTTTGTCTACTTTGGAAGTGGCGCGTTGATGGCCGCTGTTTATCTGTATGTCACGCTGTACTTGCCTGCACTGTACAGCGGTAGCGACAGCGAACGCATGATTGCATTCTCGTTTTCGCTGGAGAAAATTCGCATGGCACCCTGGCTTGGCTGGGGAATCGGTGCCTACGAGCATTTTCCTGATCGGGTCGGGCCAAACGCACCCCACAATATGTGGCTGGATCTGGTCGTGAGCAGTGGCCTGGTGGCGTTGCTGGGCGGTCTGCTTTCGGCTGGGTTGTTGATTGTGCGGCTTTATCGCCAAAGTCAGCCCGCTGCGCAGTTGGCTTTGGCCGTGTTTGTTGCCGCCTTGGTGGCTGGCACGCTTGAGTATTCCATTCTGGACTCGACGCATTTCAGGGGTGTCTGGGTGCTTGTCGTGGCGTTGGCGTGTTGTACGCTGAACGAACCTTGCGGCGCGCAAAATGGGGTTTCCCTTGGCGGTGAAAAGGCATGAGCAGGCCATTATTTATGACTTTTAATCTTTAACGCTTTCAGACAATGCATCCTGATAAAGACCAACCTTGGCATTGTTTTGTCATCACACTCGAACATTCGCAGGAACGTCGAAACCTCATTTCGGCTCGACTCGGTGAACTTGGTATGCCGTTCGAGTTTTACCCGGGGGTGGACGGACGAAAAGTCGATCTTCTCAGCCATCAGAACTATTCAAAATGGAAAAGAAGAATGTTTTTCGGACGCGATCTCAGCAACGGTGAGTTCGGCTGCATCCTTGCCCATCAAGCTATTTACGAACATATCGTAAAAGAAAACATCCAGACGGCGCTTATCCTGGAAGACGACGCAATCCTGTCCGACGAGCTGCCGGCGGTGGTCGGCGCGCTCACGCAACATCCGGAAAACTGGGATCTCGTCAGGTTTCTCGGCCGCGAAAAAAACTACCGGGCGTCACGCAAAATTGCACGGCTGCCGGGAACGCACAGCGATCTTGCCCGACCGCACGGCACGCCCGGCGGCGCCTATGGCTACCTCATCAGCCATCAGGCCGCCCGGCGATTGCTGTCCATGATGGGCAAAAACTGGCTGCCGATCGATACGCTGCACGGCGTTTCATGGCTCACCAAACTCAACACGGTTTCGGTCATCCCCTCGCCTGTCCTGCCCAACGATGACGTACCTTCCTGCATCGACGAGCAGGACTCGAATTTACGGTGGGATAAATCCGTCCAGCTTTCCGGCTGGCGAAAACTGATTTATCCCCTGACACGCGGCGCCTGGAAGACGTACAGCAATGTGTTGATAAAATACATATGGTTCAGCACGCTCAGATCAGACCGCAGGCTCGCCAGGCGGTTCGGTGCGCTCGCTCCGCCCGCCCTTTAGACCTTCCGGAAAACCCAGTCCCGACTCATGTCACCCGTCAACATCCTTTGCCTCAAATGGGGCACCCGCTATGGCCCGCATTACGTCAACATGCTCTATCGCGGCGTGGGCCGCAACCTGAGCCGGCCGTTCCGGTTTTTCTGCTGCACGGACGACGCCAGCGGGCTGGACGCAGGCGTGGAAATCATCCCGTTTCCGGCCAACCCGGGCGTCAAGCGCGGCTGGCCGGACATTCTGGTCAAGCTGGCGGTTCTGCAGGATGGGTTTGGCGGCTTGCAGGGGCCCACGCTGTTTCTTGATCTGGACGTGGCGATCACCGGGGCTATCGATTGCTTCTTCGATTACAAGCCAGGCGAATTCTGCATCATTCACAATTGGGTGAACTGGCGCAAAGCCTTGATGGGCCGGCGTCCGGAGGTGGGCAATTCTTCCGTTTTCCGGTTTGAGGCCGGCCAGTCGAATGACGCCTACGAAACTTTCCTGCGCGAAATGCCCCGCGCCGAGGACCGCAAGATCTTCAACACCGAGCAGGCTTTTCTGACCTATGCCTTGGGCAATCCCCAATGGTGGCCGGATGAATGGGTCAAGAGCTACAAGTGGAATTGCCGCCCGACCTTCCCGCTCAACCTGTTCCGTGTGCCCCAACTGCCCGAGGGCTGCCGGATCCTGGTGTTCCACGGCCGTCCCGATCCGGACGAGGCAATACATGGATACCCGGGGCGCAAGCTGCACCACCGCACGCTGCCCGCGCCGTGGATCGCCGATTACTGGAAACTGTAATGCCGCAGCCGCAGCTCGATGCTTTCTGGGACATGGTCGACGGCGTGCTGGTGGTCAATCTCGACAACCGCCCGGATCGCTGGCAGGACCTGCAGACGGTGACCGCCGCTATCGTTCCTGCCGCCAAACTGCACCGGCTGCCTGCCACGCTGGGCGCGGCGTTGCCGGGCTTCGGCGCGCCGCCGTGGTTTCGCTCTCGCCGCCGTGACAGGACCTGGGCCGGGCGCGCCGGTTGCACGCTGTCGCACCGCGCGGCAATTGCCCACGCCAAACAGCAAGGCTGGCGCACGGTGCTGATCCTGGAAGACGACATCGAACTTGAACCGGCGCTGGCCGAGGTGCTGGCCGGCTTGCCCGCCGCCTTGCGCGGCAGCCACTGGGACGTGTGCTACCTGGGGTATACCGACCCGGTTTCACCCTATCGAACGCTCGCCCAACTGCCGGCCGGACACAGCCTGTGCGCCGTATCCGGATGCAGCACCACCCATGCCTACCTGTTGCGAAACAGTACCTACGACACGCTGTTGGCGCGCTTGCCCGAAGCTGCCGACATCTGGCACTGGATCAGCCGCCACCGCGCCATCGACCGCTGGTATTACCGCAATCTGGCGCGCCATTTCGATGTACTGGCGGTATCACCTGCGGTCATCAACCAGCAGGGCGGGTTCTCCGACATCACCCAGCGCCTGCACGAAAAGGTGCACACCACGCGCGTGCCCGATGCCCGCCAGGGCCCGCTGGCTTTCCGGCTGCTGGGCACGCTGCGCTGGCTGGGCTACCGGCTGGCTGAGCCGCGCGACTGGCTGCGCGGACGCATCAAACGCGCGCGCGGATTCTGAAATCCCATGAGCGATCTGCAAATATCGCCGGCACGGCTGCGCATCAAATTTCTCGGTAAATTCAAACCCGGCCTGGACGGCGATGGCTGGCTGAAATGCTTTCCCGGCCGGCAGCCGCGCTGGGGCAACTGCGACTTCATTTTCGACCGCGACTGCCGCGACTACGACTGGCTGGTGGTCTACGACGACCTGCCCTCGGTGGCCGGCGAGCGTCACCCGCTGTGGGTGGAAGAACTGGCCTGCCCAGCGGAGAACACCCTGCTGATCACCGTCGAGCCGTCCTCGATCAAAACCTATGGCAAAACCTACCTGCGCCAGTTCCGCTGGCTGCTGAGCACGCAGGAACCGTGGGCGACCGGCAAACACCCGGGCCTGATTTTTCAGCAGCCCGCGCTGATCTGGTTTTACGCAACCAGTTCGCCACGTGGCGACTACGACAGCCTGCTGGCGCACGTTCCCATGGCCAAGACCGCAGACCTGTCGACGGTCTGCTCAAGCAAACGGCAGGGACACACCCTGCATCGCGCACGCTACGATTTCACTCAGGCGCTCAAGGCGAAACTGCCGTTCATGGAAATCTATGGCCACGGCGTGCGCCCGATGGTCGACAAGGCTGACGCGCTCGATCCTTACCGCTACCACCTGGCGATCGAGAACCATCTGGGTCCGCATCACTGGACGGAAAAGCTCGCCGACCCCTTCATCGGGGCCTGCATGCCGGTTTACTACGGCTGCCCGAATGCCGAGGACTATTTCCCGCCCGAGAGTTTCATCCGCATCGACATCGCCGCTGTCGATGCCGCCGCCGAAACCATCCAGCGCGCCATCCGCGACAAGCTATGGGAAAAGAATCTGTCCGCCATTCTGGAAAGCCGCCGCCGGGTGCTGGAACAGTACGGGCCGATTGCCAACGTCGTGCGCCTGGTCAACGAACGGCATGTCGCCAGCCTCGCCTCGCCGGCATCACCGGTTTATATCCAGAGTCGCCGACGCCTGCATCGGCAATGGTTGCCGGGACTGCGCTATGGCCTGGAAAAGCTGTATGTGCGCAACCGTCATCGCTGGGCTGGTGACTGAGCGGCGAACGTCGCTTATGCCAGAGTATGGCGCAACCTGAACCAATGGCCACGCGGAAAACGGCGGAATGCCTTGTGCGAACGAATCGTGATGTTTTTTGCAGCCCTGTCCGGCTGATAGAGTTGCTCGGCCCAATGCGCCGCCCAGGCGAAGGGGTTGTAAACGTTCAGGATGCGATCGCGGGCTTCCGCCAGCGCAGTCTGGCGAACAGCGCTTAAAGGCTGTTCGAGCAAGCTGGCAATGCGCGCGGCAGTCGTGTCGCTATCCAGATCGTTGATGGGCAGCAGTGCATCTCCCGGCAGGTAGTCGCCGACATTGGGGCAGCCGAGATAGACCGGATAGGCCCAGCCGAGATACGCATCGGCCAGTTTTTCGGTCCAGTAATTCGGCTGTATACCGTTTTCCAGTACCAGTTGAAATCGGTATGGCAGGATGGCATCCATTTTGTCGTCAATCGGTGTGAACCCGCGGCCAAAGTGCACCAGACGCTCACCCAGGCGCTGTTTGAGCCCGTCCAGCAGCGCCAGCCGCTGGCGCTGCCCTTCGGTCTTGCTGGCATTGGAGCAGACGACTGCAATCCGGTTTTCCTTGTCTGGGCAGGCCAGCGCGGTCAAATGGTCGTAACCGTAGCGGTAGCTGCTGGTGCGGTGATCCAGTCCTGCGTGCCAGTTGAGCCCGAGTGCGTTCACGTGCAGATACGGATGATGTGACTCAGCGTGGCTGTCCACCACATGCCCGAACTGGCGATAGAAAGACTGGGGATACAGCTTTTTGGACAGCGGTTCACCCGCGATGAAAAGTGTGTTTTGTGGCGCACAGGTGAAGCGATCATGGGGTCGCGCGTTGCCGAGAACCACGTAAAAATCGGCGTGCCCCCCGGGCTCGGGGTTGAAATCGAATCGGCACCGTCCCCAGCGCATGCTGCTGCTGGGTGTGAGCAACTCCATTCCACCCGGTGCGCAGTCCATGTTGACGCGAACCCGGATTTCTTCGCTGTTCGTCATGAACCCAGGTCGGCGAAAGCGTGGACTTTGCACACAGACACGAAACTCAAAATGGTAAGGTCAGCTCCGGCGCAGCGTCCTTGAGCACGCGGCGGAAGTCGGCCTGGATTTTCTCCAGTGCCTCGGTGGTGTCGGCCTCGAAGCGCAGCACGATGACCGGCGTCGTGTTGGAGGGGCGGGCGAGGCCGAAGCCGTCGGCGTACTCTACGCGCAAGCCGTCGAGGGTGATGACTTCATCGGCATCGGGGAAGGTCGCGGTTTTTTGCAGCTTCTCCATCAGCGTGTAGTGCGCGCCTTCAGCCATCTGGATGTTCAGTTCAGGCGTATTGATGGTGTTGGGCAGGCCATGCAGGGTGGCGTTGATGTCGGCCTGCTTGCTCAAGTATTCGAGCAGGCGCGCGCCGGCGTACATGCCGTCGTCAAAGCCGAACCAGCGTTCCTTGAAGAAGACGTGGCCGGACATTTCGCCGGCCAGCAGTGCGCCGGTTTCCTTCATCTTGGCCTTGATGAAGCTGTGGCCGGTTTTCCACAGCAGCGGACGGCCGCCGCGCTCGCGAATCCAGCCGAACAGCTTGCGCGTCGACTTGACGTCGAAAATGATTTCGGCGCCGGGGTTGCGCGAGAGCACGTCGTCGGCGAACAGCATCAGCTGGCGGTCGGGGAAGATGATGCTGCCGTCCTTGGTGACCACGCCCAAGCGATCGCCGTCGCCGTCGAAGGCGAGGCCGATTTCAGCGTCGCTGGTTTTCAGTGCGGCGATCAGGTCCTGCAGGTTTTTCGGCTGCGAGGGATCAGGATGGTGATTGGGGAAGGTGCCGTCGACGTCGCAAAACAGTTCTTCGACTTCGCAGCCCATGTCGCGGTAGAGCTTGGGGGCGAAGGCGCCGGGTACACCATTGCCGCAGTCGACGATGATTTTCATCGGGCGGGTCAGTTTGACGTCCGAGACAATACGGGTGAGGTACTCGTCGGCGATGTCGTATTCGCGGTAGCCGCCGTCGCCATTCACCAGATCGTTGTTGACCAGCCGTTCGCGCAGCTTCTGGATGGTGTCGCCCGACAGGGTTTCCCCGCCGAGCACCATTTTCAGGCCGTTGTAGTCGGGCGGGTTGTGGCTGCCGGTGACCATGACCGCGCTGTGGGTGCCCAGTTGGTAGGCCGCGAAGTAGGTCATCGGCGTGGCGACCATGCCGAGGTCGACCACGCCGATGCCGGCTTTGCGGATACCGCGTGCCAGCGCAGCGGCGAGGTCGGGTCCGGACAAGCGGCCATCGCGGCCAATGCAGATTTCGGTCTGCTTGCGGGCGACGGCTTCGGAGCCGATGGCGTGGCCGATGGCCTCGACGATGTCGGGGGTGAGACTCTTGCCGACGATGCCGCGAATGTCGTAAGCCTTGAAAATTTCCTTGGGGGTTTCCACAGCGCGCTCCGTGATGGGTAATGCGCCGATTCTACCCGGACTGGTTTAAAGCTTGCGCTTCAGGCGCGCACGGGCTTGCGCCGCGCCCAGGCCAGCCCCAGCAGTCCCGCTGCCAGCAAGGCCATGCCACCGGGTTCCGGCACGCTGGTCGCGTCGAGCGCGGCATTGACGCTGCCGAGGCTGAATGCGTAGTCGCCGGGCGCGGCCAGGGTGGTGCTGACGAGCGTCAGATCAAGCAGTCCCATGCCGCCGTTGGCGAGCAAAAACGAATGATCGAAAGCTGTGTTGGCGCTGAGCAGGTCGCTGTAAAGCGTGATGCCGTCGATTTCCAGCGTGACTGCCAGCGCGTTGCTGCCAAATCCTGTGGCGAGTTGATCAATGAAGGCGTCGAAATCGAGCGACAGGGTGAGCCGGCCCGGCAGCGCGTTGAAGCTGCCGGTAAACGTGCTGACGGCGTTGCCCGAGGCGTTGCCGAGGAGGGCGCTGGCCTCGCTGCTGGTGGTCAGGAACAGGGATTCGGCGAAGGCGTTGGCGCTGGCCGAATCGCCCTCGGCACTCGATGCGGCGGCGCTGGAAACGAGCGGCAGCGAACCGTCGCCTGTCTCGCTGAACGGGCCATCGCTCGCGTCGCCGGCATCAGCCTGGGCAAAGCTGCTGCTGGAGATTGAGTCGAACACGATCGGTACGGCATGAGCCGACGCAGCGAAAGCAAGGCCGAGGGCGGCGAGCAGGGTATGGGAAGCGGACATGGTGTGTTCTCCAGAAGGGGGTCAAATGGGGTGGCGTGCGCTGCGGGGGGTGTGCGCGGCGTTTTTCAACGCGATGGCATCGGCGTGCTGCAGCAGTTTGGGGTCGCGCACGCCGATGGCCAGCGCGCGCTGGCTGGCAATTTGCGCTTCGGCAAACTGGCCGTTGCGGTACAGCGCCCAGGCGTAGGCGTCGAGCGTGAACGCGTCCTGCCGCCGCGCGACTTCGGCCTGTGCCAGCTTCAAGGCGTCGGCCGGGCGTTGGGCGTGGTCGGCGTAATAAAAGATCAGCTCGCGGTTGGCGTTGTCCCATGATGCACTCTCGGCGCGCGCGGCGGCTTCGAATTGCTTGAAGGTCGCGGCGGCTTCGGCTTTCAGTCCATTTTGTTCGAGCGCCTCGCCTAGATAGAAGATGTTTTCCGGATGGGGTGCAGCGGCCACATGTTGGCGCAGCAAGGCCAGCGCGTCGGCGTGTCGCCCCTGCGCCTGGCGGACCCTGGCCTGCTGTGCCAACGCGTAGTGGTAGCCGGGAAACGCGCGCAGCGCTTCATCCAGTGCGGCGTCGGCGTGCGGCAATTGTTTATCCAGCAGGTAGAGGTGCGCCATGTGGGTGAGCAGCCAGGCGCGGTCTTCATGCTCGGAAGACGGCGTGCGCTGATAGGCCTGCTGCATCAGGTCGAGACTGCCGCTGATGTCGCCATACAGCTCGCGCAGATAGGCGGCGCGGGTGAGCCCGGGAATATTGCCGGGACGCAGGTCGAGCATCCACTGCGCGGCCTTTTCCGCTTCAGCGTAATGACCGAGTTCGATGTTGGCATCCGTAAGGTAGCCATAGACCTGGACGTCGTCGGGCATTTCCTGGTTCAGCGCTTGCGCGGCTTTCAGGGCGGCGGCAAATTCGTGCTTGCCCAGCATCACCCAGACTTGCACCCGGCGAGCCTCGAGATTGCCAGGCGAGAGCGTTAACGACCGCGCCAGCGCGGTTTCGGCCTGCGTGTAATACGCGGTGTCGGCGGTTTCGCGTGCGCGCTGCGCCAGCGCCATGGCGAGCTGGGCGTGGGCCACGTAGCGTTGCGGATGCTTGTTCACCGCAGTGCGCGCGAGGGCGATGCGTTGTTCGGCGGGGCTGGGTTCGGTTGACTCAGCCTGCGCAATGGGGGGCGCTGTCAGCAGCGCCAGACTCAACAACAGGACCTGCGGATTCATGGTGTTTCTCCTCGACAATCGACTTGCCAGCCGCTGGCGGCAACCCGCCAGCGGCACGGGGTTTACTGCGGGCAGTCGGCGCCGCCGCCTGCCGTGCAGCCGGGCTCGCCCGGGTCGATGTGGCGACGGTCGCGACCCGATGGCGCTTCGCCGACATACGGGAAGCTTGTCTTGTAAGCCGCGTCGTTGACATTGACGCCATCGCCCAGCTTGCCGCCGATGTTGGCGTCATAACCGGGGAAGGGGGCCGCGAGCACGCCGCCGACCACCAGCCGCAGGGCCACGTCGGTGACGTCGTCGAACACGCGGCGGCCGTTGGGGAAGCCTGCCGCGTCGCCCCCCAGCAAGCCCAGGCGGCTGGCGGAGTCGGCAGCGGTCGGCGCGACGCCGGTGTTGAGGCGCAGCAGGTCGGCGACCGGACCGGGCGGCGTGCCGGGCGCGGCAATCGGCGCGGCGTACGTCACTACCGGCAGCAGATCGAGGCGCGGCGCGTCCGGGCTGGCGACGATGCCGCCGGTGAGCGCGTTGATGACGCGCGGCAGCGTCGGGTCGAGCAGGAAGCTGGCGAACTGGCTGTCGTTCTTCGGCTGGTCCATGCTGAAGCGGTCTTTCGAGCCGGTGCCGATCAGCAGCTCGTTGATGAGCGGATTACCCATGCGCTGCACCTGGCGCCAGGTGCCGGAACTGACGGCGGGCAAGGGCGAGCGGCGCACCGTGACCTGCGGGCGCGAGGTGGTCGCCCAGACGCCGATGGTGGCGGCGGGCGAACTGGCGGCTTCGACCGCGCCGGTTTGGGTGAGCAACGCGACCGGTACTTCGAGCGCGAGATGGTTGACGGCGAAACCCGATACCGTGTCCGGCGCGATGTTCTCGGCAGCGGCATCCTGCGCGGCGGTCAGCACCGGAAAGGCGTGGGTATTGAAGGTGTCGAACGCGCCGCCGAGGTCAATGTAGAACGCATCGTCTGTGGTGCCGGCAAACGCCTTGACGTTGTTCGGCAGGCTGTGGATCGCGGCCTGATACAGCGCGCTGTAATCCATGGTGCGCGGGCCGACGTTGGCAGGGACGGCCGGCAGATTCTGCGCCAGCACTTCGCGTGAGGTGACTTTGCCGGCGGCGTCGTACTTCACCAGGGTGATCGAATAGCGCTGGATCTGGCCCAGCCCGGCATCGTCGAAACTGTCGATGCGGTCTGGCACGATGGGCGTGCCCTGCGGCACCGGCGCGGGCGAGTTGGCCGGCGCGCTGGCGCCGCCGGCGACACCGGCATAGACCTGAAACAGCCCCGGAAGGCGTTGTTCTGTGGTGAAGCGGAATTCGAACACGATGTCCTGTTTGGCGTCGTGATTGTTGTCGATTTTCAGTTCGTACAGGATGTCAGGATCGAACGGAAACCAGTTCGGTCCGTTGGCCGGTTCCAGCAGCGGATCGACGCCCATGATGAGCGTGACCTTGGGCGTGGCGTCGCCACTGTAGCTGCGGAATGCGTAGACGTCGGTGATGTCGGCCTTGTGGTCGAGCGCGGTGATCGGGGCTTCGCGGTGGTTGGCGGCGTGCGACAGGCTGCTGCAGGCCAGGGTAAGCGCAAGGCTCAATAAGGTGCGTTGCATGGTGTGTCCTCCTTGGGTAAGCGGAGGCGCACACTGCGCCGCCTGCCTCCTGTACGCGGAAGGCGGCGAAGCTGGATGCAGGGATTCAGCGGCCGGGTGAAAAAAATCTCAGCAGGCGGGTGGGCAGCCAGTCGATGTTGCCGGGAAACGGGCCGGATGGAAACGCGACATGGCCGCCGGTTTCGGGCTGTTCCAGCGTCACGGCGGACGACACCTCGGCGGGTGACGGCAGCGCCCAGACGGGCAGAAACGGATCGTTTTTGGCATTGATGACCAGCGTCGGCACGCTGATCATCTGCAACATCGGCTTGGCCGCTGCGCGCCGCCAGTAATCGTCGGCGTCAATGTAGCCATGCAGGCGCGCGGTGACCAGGGTATCGAATTCGCGGAAGCTCGTGGCCGCTGCAATGGCAGCGGCGTCGAGCGTCCCCGGAAATTGTTTGGCCTTGCGCAGCGCCTTGGCCTTGAGCGTGCCCAGAAAGCGCGCGGTGTACACATCGCGGTTGAATCCCTGGTCGAGCGCGTTGCCCGCAGCGGTGAGGTCGAGCGGTGCCGAGACGGCAGCGGCGCGTTCGATCAGGTTCGCTGCCGCCTCGGCCGACTCGCCTAGCCAGCGCAACAGCGCATTGCCACCGAGCGAAACGCCGACGGCATACAGCGGTGCGTCCGGGTGTTGGGCCTTGACGTGGCGCAGCATGCGTTCGATTTCCGCACTGTCGCCGGCGAAATACGCGCGCGGCAGGCGGTTGTCCTCGCCCGAGCAGCCGCGAAAATGCGCCACCACGCCGCTCCAGCCTTGTTGCCGGACGCTGGCCATGAGGTCGCGCGCGTAGTGGCTGTCCGAATCGCCTTCGAGGCCGTGAAACAGCACGACGACGGGCTGCCCGGGCGGGCCGTCCACCCAGTCGAAGTCAAGAAAGTCGCCGTCATCGAGTTCCAGCCGTTCGCGCCGGTAAGTCACCTTCGGCACGCGGATGAACAGGCTGGTGTAAATGGTTTGCAGATGGCCGCCTGGCAGCCAGGCGGGCGCGATGTAGGGCGTGGCGGCAACCGGTTCGGGCAGGATGGAGTCGGGCGGCAGGGGAGTGTTGGCGTGCACGGGCATGGCTGCCATGATCGCGGCGAAGGCCAGGACGAGGCAAGCCCGTCGCCCCGGCCCCGCATCCAGTCGAAGGCCCAACATCAGCGGGCGTGGCGGTCGGCAGCGCCACGGATGAACAGCAGGCAGCCGCTTTCGGTCGTCAGCCAGTCGTGCGGTTTGCCGTGCGGTGCCAGGTGGTAGTCGCCGGCGTGGCACAGTACGCCATTGATCGTGGCGTCGCCCTCCAGCACCAGCGCTTCCTCGTCCAGCGCATGGTCGTGCGGCGGCAGGCGGCTGCCGGGTTCCATGCGCAGCAGGAAGGAGCGGGTCTGTGCATCCTCGCGCAGCAATTTCTGGCTGATGCCGCGCCGCAGCCTGATCCAGTCACCCTGGTGGCTGTGCACGAACAGATAGTCTGCCGCAGGCTGGTGCACCCGCTGAAACAGCTGTTCGCGCATGCGTGCGCTGGCGTCCGCGCTGGGTGCTTCGGCGGGACTTGCGCTGGCGAGTGCATCGATCAGCAGGGCGTCCAGAACGGGGGGGGTGTTTTTGCTGTTCATCGAGAACCTCATGCCTGACAAAGTACGCGGCGCAGACTGTCCTGGGCGCGCTTGAGATGCGATTTAACGGTGCCGAGCGGCAGGCCGGTCTGGTTGCTGATTTCCTGGTGCGATAAGTCCTTGTAGAACGCCAGCGCCACCAGCTGGCGCTGCACCGGACTCAAGGTGGCCAGCGCCTGGCCGAGGCCTGTGTTCTGCTCGCTTTGCAGCAGATGGTCGAGCGGCGAGCCGTCCGGGCAGGCGGTAAACTCCAGGTGAATCTCCGGCTCGGCGCAACTGCTGGCGCGGTCGAGCCGGCGCAGCGTGTCGAGCGCGCGGCTGCGTGCCATCACCATCAGCCAGGCCATCGGCCCGCCGCGCTGCGTGTCGTAGCGGCTCGCTTCGCGCCAGCCTTGCCAGAAGGTTTCGACGCACACTTCTTCGGCCAGTTCACGCCGTCCGGTGATTTTCAGCGCCAGTCCGTACACCCGCGACAGGGTCGCATCGTAGAAGCGCCCGAGCGCGGCTTCGTCGCCCGCCGCCATGCGCTGGATCAGCTCGGTCAGCAGGACGTTCTGTAGCGTTTCAGCAGGTGGCAGGTGGGCGTTCATGCGGGCGAGTATAGCGCCCGGACGAAACAGGTTTAACGGCGGATTCATGCCAGTCATGCTGGCCTCCAGGTGGACGTGTTCCTAGCTTTACGCAGGCAATTGCGAAACGGATGCAGGGCTTTTTTGCGCCTGGCTGCATCCGTTTGCGTGGCTGCCGCGTATTGGAGAGTGGAGCAGCAAGGCATGCATCACTGCTCCACCCGATACCCCCGCTTATTCATCCCCATTCAGGAGCGCATCATGAAACGCAAGCAAAAAATGGCCGGCACGCTGGCAATCCTCTCGCTGGCGCTGGCCGCAGGCAGCGCGCAGGCCGTCTCGCTGGTCGGCCTGACCACCGACAATCGCTTGACCGTGTTCGACAGCACGACCCCGGCCATGACGAGCCCGTATCTGGCGATCACCGGCGTCACCGCAGGCGCGCGCATCGTCGGCATCGACACCCGTCCGGGCGACAACCAGATTTACGGCGTCGGCACCGACAACCTGCTGTACACCCTCGACGCCGCAACTGGCGTGGCCACGCAAAAAGCCACGCTGACCGGCGCGACGATCATGTCCAGCCTGTCTTACGGCATCGACTTCAACCCGGTGGCCGACGCCGCGGGCGGCGCATCGCTGCGGCTGGTGACGTCTGCGGGCAACAACTATGCGATCAATGCCAATACCGGTGTGATCGGCAATACCGCCAACATGCTGCCGGGCGGCATTGGTATCGGCGGCGTGGCCTACACCAATTCGGTGGCAAGCCCGGCGCCAGCCAGCACCGGCCTGTATTACATTGATTACACCAACGACCTGCTGTTGCTGGCGCCGACCGGGTTCAATGCGCCGGCCATCCAGGTCGTCGGCTCGTTGGGAATGGACAGCATCGGCGCATTCGGCTTCGAAATTCTTGCCGACGGCAGCGCATTTGCCACCCTGACCAGCGGCGTCAGCGGGCAAAGCGGGCTTTACCGTATCAATCTCGCAAACGGTTCCGCCACGCTGCTGGGAGGCTTCGGCGCCGCCTCTCCCTTGCTGGCCGGTCTGACTGCTGCGCCGATGGCGACCCCGGTGCCGGAAGCCGATACCTACGCCCTGTTGCTGGCAGGGCTGGGCGTGGTTGCGCTGGCGGTGCGTCGTCGCGGCCGCCTGCAAGCAGCCTGAACGAACCGGCATTCACGGCCGGAACGACAACGGCGCACCTCGGTGCGCCGTTTTTTTGCCTGCTTCAGTGCAGCGCCTGCGAAGCGGTGCGCGCGGTCGGCGCCCCGCCCACCTGCAAGGGCGAGGCATGGTGCAGCACCATGCGCCAGCCGTCGGCTTCGCGGTGGTAGACATTGGTCGCCAGAATCGGCGCGCGCGGTTCGCTTTCGAGGCCGATGAACAGGTATTCGCGCACGATGCGTATGAGGCTGTCGGCCTCACGTATTTCATGCGCCAGATCGACCTGCACGCGAAATGATCCGGCCGCCTCGAACATGCTGCGCCAGCCAGCCGCCACGGCTGCGCGGCCATTCAGCGGCGCCACCAGCGGGTGGATGCAGGCGATGGATTCGCGGTCGGACCAGACCGCCATCATGGCGTCGAGGTCGCGGGCTTCAAACGCCCTGTAGAAAGCGGTTTCGGCAGATTCCGGGGTGTCGAACATAGGGGATGTGCGCCGTATCAAATGGGGTTGCGGGAGGGAGGCTTGAGTTGGCCCGGATTTTGCAGTTAAGGCTTGCAAACCTCTCTGGGTCAACGCTCTCTGTATGAAACCTGAATATCGCTCACTCCATCGCGCCCGGCAAGCAGTCATTCTGCTGTTTCTGGTTTGCGGCGTGTGGTACCTGAACTGGCGGCTGGGCAGCTTCAACGCTGCTCACCCGGTTTTCTCGGCCCTGCTTTACGGCGCCGAACTGTTCGGCTTTCTGACGGCCTGCCTCAATGTGTTCATGACCTGGCGGCTGTCGGTGCGCGTGCCGCCGCAGCCCGCCGCGGGCCTGAAGGTCGATGTCTTCATCCCGACCTACAACGAGGACGTCGACCTGGTACGGCGCACCGCGATGGCGGCGCAGGCGATGGATTATCCGCACGAAACATGGATTCTCGACGATGGCAATCGCGAAGCGATGCGCGACCTGGCGCACAGGCTGGGGCTGCGTTATCTCGCCCGCACCGACAATACGCATGCCAAGGCAGGCAACCTCAATCACGCGCTGCCGCACAGCACGGCCGACCTGATCGCCACGTTCGATGCCGACCACGCGCCACGGCGCGATTTCCTGACCCAAACCCTGGGCTACTTTGCCGATCCGCTGGTGGCGTTCGTGCAGACGCCGCAGGACTTCTACAACCTGGACTCGTACCAGAACCGCACCGATGCCGGTAGCCGCGTGGCATGGTCCGAGCAGTCGCTGTTCTTCCGCGTGATCCAGCGCGGCAAGGATTACTGGAACGCTGCGTTCTACTGCGGCAGTTGCGCAGTGATCCGTCGCCAGTCGCTCGACTTGATCGGCGGCTTCGCCACCGGCACGGTGACGGAAGATATCCACACCAGCCTGCTGCTGCATAAAAAGGGCTTGCGTTCGGTGTACCACGATGAGTCGCTGGCGTATGGCGTGGCGCCGGCCAGGATCGAGCCTTTCCTCAAGCAGCGCGTGCGCTGGGGCGTCGGCGCGATGAACGTGTGGCGCAAGGAAGGCATCCTGTTTGCGCGCGGGCTGACGCTGGCGCAGCGGCTGAACTATCTGGCCACGGTGCTGGCTTACTTTGACGGCTGGCAAAAGGCGTTTTTCTACTTTGCACCGGTCTATGTGCTGATGGCGGGCGCCATGCCGGTCGACGCCAATGGCTGGACCTTCCTGCTGCATTTCGCACCGTATTACCTGCTCAACTTTCTGGCGTTCGAGGAGATTTCGCGTGGCTATGGCCGCAGCGTGCTGATCGAGCAATACAACATGGCGCGCTTCGCCAGTTTTGCCTGGTCGACGCTGGGGGTGTTCAGGTTGCGCACCCGGTTCGGGGTGACCGCCAAGCATCTGGAGACGCGTACCTCCAGCCTCGGCTTTCTGCTGCCGCAACTGGCGGTGGTGAGTCTCAATGTGCTGGCGATTCCGGTCGGAATTGCGTTGTTCTTCGCCCAGGGCCATCTGCCCGCAGATGGCATGTGGGCCAATGTGGTGTGGGCGGCGATCAACACCTGGCTGGCGGTGCTGGTGGTGAGCTTCACGCGGGCGCGCAGCATCAACCGGCGCAACGATTACCGCTTCGCCATGCCACTGGTTGCGCGCCTTGACGGCGTGCTGGGAACGGTCGACGACCTGTCGCCCAACGGCCTCAAGTTCTATGGTTTGCTGCAGCCGGTTGCAGCCCGCGACGTGCTGCCGGTTACGCTTTATTTGCCGGACGGAGTGCTCGACGCCATGCTCGACATTCGCAAGCTGGAGCAGAGCCAGGTAGGCGATGAGATCTACACCCGTTCGCTCGGCGGCGTGTTCCAGAACCTGTCGCAAGCATCGATTCAGCGCATCGAGCAGTTTTTGTACGGCACCGATGCGCAATGGCGGGTCAACCGTTATCGAGATGACAGCCTGACGCCCCTGCAACGCCTGGGACTGATCAACAAGCCGCTGCCGCTGCCCTTGCAGCCTGGCCACTGGACGGGGTGCGAGGTGGTGAATGATTCGGCCAGCGCACCGCTCATTCAGGTCGGTCTGGTCGATGCGGCCCCCGAAAACGGCGAGATCCGGCTGCTGGTCGACCGGCCGTTGAGCGCCGACCGTTACTATCGGATCCAGGCGCACAGCCGCGCCGGGCTGCGTACCCTGCAGGCCGTATCGGGCTCCCATGAAACGATTCTCACCGGGCTGGGCAACCTGTATTTATATCGGATGGTCTTGCTGAGGCAGTCAGCGGCGACAGAGGGGGTCTCGCTGCCAGCCGATGCGCCGCAGACCGACGTGGCGATTGCCGCATGATGGCCGGCGCGATCCAACCCCTGCACAGGAAGGCAGAAAAATCATGAAACGCACACGACAGACAGCAGGGCTACTGGGGATGGCGCTGGGCGCGCTGTGGAGCGTGCCGGCGCAGGGCGGCGTTGCCCTGACCGGCCTGGAAGCCAGCCGCGATAACCGTTCGGCCTATCTGGGCGTGGTGCTGCCGCTGTCCGGGCAGTCGCTGGGGCAGGGCTTCGTGCAGCGTTACTGGCTTGACTACACCGGCTACCAGTACGAAAAACAGCCGTTTCAAACCATCCAGGTGGACGTCGCTGCGGTCGAAGCCGCGCTGGGTTACCAGCACAGCTCGGCAGGCAGCTGGTGGGCGGCTTATCTGGGCGCGCACTATTCCGATACGCACCTGAGTCCGGCCGATCCGGATAACACCAACCAGGGCAAGCAGTTGCGCGCCAAGCTGCAATTCGAGGGCGAGACCGATCTTGCCGCAGGCTGGCGCGTCAATGGCATCGTGAGTCATCTGGTGGGGGACTTCAATTACTGGACGCGCCTGCGTGTACAGACCACGCTGGCGAACCGGCTGCATGTCGGCCCTGAGCTGGTGGTGCAGGGCGATGCGTATTACGACGCGTACAAGCTGGGGCTGTTCGTGGGGAATATCCCGCTGGGCAGGCACAGCGCCTTTACCCTCAAGGGCGGGATAAGTCAGACGCTGAAGGAAACTGCTTCGCTGTATCTGGGGACCGAGTTCTACATTCCGTTTTAAGTCCTGCGAAAGGGGGCCGGGTGTTGTGATTTCGGCGCTTTCGGCAACCTGCCCGTTGCCGGCAGGCAAAAAAAGGGGCGGCCAGAGGCCGCCCCTTTTTGGTGGGTTGTACCGTTCAGGACGTCTTCACCCGGCGGCGTGCACCCCAGGCCACGGCCAGCATGCCCAAGGCCAGCATTGGCGCCACGCCGGGCTCCGGCACCATCGATACGTGCACGTTGTCGAGGCCCCAGCTTTCGTCGTCCATCGCCTGCAATCCGTAGCCGCTGAAATCGAGCGTGAGCTGGTCGGCGCTGTGGGCGAAGGTGTAACGCAGCGTGTAGACCGAGTCCATCACCTGCGGCGCGGCAAGAATGCTGGCGGGAACCACGTAGCCGAGCGAATAGGTTTCGGCCGCACCGGTGAGCTGCGGGTTGATGGCCGCCGGACCGAAGGTCTGGCCTGCCGTATTGCCGTTGCTGAAGGTCGCGTCCAGCAACACCGGGCCGTTGCCGACCGCGACCTTGAAGCTGTCGTTGCCGAAGTCGGACGTCGGACGCGGTCCCGATAGAACTGCCGTCCCAGGTGCGGATCAGGTAGAGATCGAAACTCAGCGTCAGGGCGCTGTGCGGGGTCAGGCCGGACAGGTTGAGCGAGACGGTGTCATTGCCGAATTCACCCAGAAAACTGCGCGCTCCGAACGGGTAGGGCGTGGGTGTGTTTTGCAATGTGCTGTGCGACCACTCGTTGCCAACGCTCGATTGAAAGTCGTTGGCATAGACGGCCACGGCCTGCGATGCAGTGGCGGTGAGCATCAGGGCGGTGAACAGCAGGGGCGGGGTGAGTGTATGCAGTTTCATGGCGTGTTCTCGTTAGGGCTGATCAGGGAATCCACCTGACAAACAGCAATACTCGTGCCAGACACTTGGCTGACGGGTGCGGAACGAGCCGGGCGAACGTGATTGCGCCCCGCCAGGCATTCCGCACGGAGGGGCGCAGGGACAACAACAGACGGGTTAGTGCGAGCTGCCGCTGGGCCTGCCTTTCAGGCGATAGAGCGTGCCGCAATACGGGCACAGCGCGTCGCCCCGCGCTTCGATCGGCAGATAGACACGCGGATGGGCGTTCCAGTCGGCGTGTTGCGGCATCGGGCAGTGCAGGGGCAAGTCGTCTTCGGTGACCTCGATGACGCGCTGGGTGTTGTCATGCAGCTCGCTCATGCCGCGCTCGCTTACTTGACGGGCGTGAGCCAGCCGGTATGGGCGGCCGCCCGGCCATGCACGCAGTCGAAATACATCGCCTGCAACTTCGCCGTCAGCGGGCCGCGCGTACCTTCGCCGATGGCGCGGTTGTCGAGTTCGCGGATCGGCGTGACTTCTGCCGCAGTGCCAGTGAAAAAGGCTTCGTCAGCGGAATACACCTCGTCGCGGGTGATGCGTTTTTCCACCAGCGGCAGGCCGATTTCGGCAGCCAGTTGAATGATGGTGTCACGCGTGATGCCTTCCAGCGCAGAGGTCAGATCCGGCGTGTAGAGTTTGCCGTTGCGGATGATGAAGACGTTTTCACCCGAGCCTTCGGCGACGAATCCATCGACATCCAGCAGCAGCGCCTCGTCGTAACCATCCATCTCGGCTTCTTTGTGCGCGAGAATGGAATTCATGTAGTTGCCGTTGGCCTTGGCCTTGCACATGGTGATGTTGACGTGGTGGCGCGAGAACGAACTGGTTTTGACACGGATGCCCTTGTCAAGCGCTTCCTGCCCCAGGTAGGTGCCCCACGGCCAGGCGGCGACGATGACGTGCACCGACAGGTTTTTCGCCGAAATGCCCATCGCTTCCGAGCCGAAAAACGCCATCGGGCGCAGGTAGCCGGATTCGAGCCCGTTTTCGCGCACGACGGTGCGCTGCGCTTCGGAAATCGTGGCCTTGTCGTACGGCAGTTTCATGCCCAGGATGTGGGCGGAGCGGAACAGCCGGTCGGTGTGCTCCTGCAGGCGGAAAATCGCGGTGCCCTGTTCGGCCTTGTATGCGCGCACGCCTTCGAACACGCCCATGCCGTAGTGCAGGGTGTGCGTGAGGACGTGGGTGGTGGCTTCGCGCCAGGGGACAAGCTTGCCGTCGTACCAGATGACGCCGTCGCGGTCGGCCATGGACATGATGGGGGTCTCGTAACATTGGGAAAAACCGGATTTTACCGGAATCCATGCGGAGCGAAGTGCGCCCGCATGATTCTGTCGTTAGGAATTTCCACTGCCGAGGCCGCCCTGTCCGCAAGCTGCGACGGGATGCCTTACAGGTAGGCGCAGGCCTCTTCCCCGGGGTCGGGCAGGCCGGCCACGCGCCACGCGCTGCGTGGATTGGGGAACAGGTGCTGCATGCAATCCGCGCTTTGACCCGTGAGGTGGCAGACGTGGCTGAGTGCGGTGACGCAGTCATGTTTGGCGTACTGGTCGCGCAGGGAGTGCAGCAGGCCGATCTGCAGGTCATTCAACTCGCCCAGGCCGTCGGTCTGGGCGATGCGGTCGGCAAGGGTCAGACTCCATGCATCGGGGTCGAGCAGGAATCCGTTGGCATCGAAAAGTGCGGAGTTGGGAGCCGGGGCGATCATGGCTACTCCTTGATCAGAGGGGGCGACCCTCTTTATAGCAATGCGCGGTCGATCTGCCAGCCCCGATTCTGTCCGGATTCGCGCCCGTTCCCTGCAGGGTTTGAACCGGCTGGGGCCGGCCAAAGTGGTAGCCCTGCGCAAAGTCGATTCCCAGCGCGGCAACCCGCTTGAAGATGGCTTCATTTTCGACGTATTCAGCCACCGCCTGCTTGCCATAACCGTGGATCGCCTCGACCAAGGCCTTGACGAACAGCAGGTCGTCCTCGCTTTGATCTAGGGTGCGGATGAACGAGCCGTCGATTTTGACGAAGTCCACCGGCAGATGTTTGAGGTACTGAAAGGTCGAAAATCCGACGCCGAAATCATCGAGCGCCAGCTTGCAGCCCAGCGCCTTGATGCCGCTGAGCAGGGCTTCGGCGTGCGCCAGATGGTTGAGCGCTGCGGTTTCAGTGATTTCCAGCGTCAACTGCTGCGGATCGACCTGGTGTTCCTGCAGCAGGCTGCGCAACAGGGTGGGCAGCTCGGGGTTGTCGAGGCTGCGCGCAGACAGGTTGGCGGCCAGGTGCAGCTCCGGCCAGCAGGCGATCAGCTCGATGACATGCTGCAGCACCCAGAGGTCGATTTCACGGATCAGGCCGGAGGCTTCGGCTGCGGCGATCAGGGGCGCAGGGGGAAGCGTGCGGCCATCAGCGGTGTGGACGCGCAGCAGCGCTTCGTAGTGCGCCGGCTGCCCGGATTTCACGTCGATGATGGGCTGCAGGTAGAGCTCGAGCCGGTTGTTGTGCAGGGCATCGGTTATCAGCGCGAGCTGCTCGGTACGGTCGAGCAGGTTTTCCCGGATGCCGTCTTTGGGGTTGTAAAGGTGCCAGTTGCTGCGGCCCTTGCTGCGTGCCTGCGACAGTGCCAGGTCGGCCTGCCCCAACAGGGTCTCGGTATCCGCACCCGTGCCGTTTGCCGTCAGCGTGGTGATGCCGATGCAGGCCGTGGCGATGTGCTGGTTCTGCTCGCCCTTGCATAGCAGGCGTGCCGTTTGCAGCAGGGAGGCATCGGGCATGGGGTCGAAAAACAGGGCGAACTCATCGCCGCCGAGACGGGCCGCCAGGCGCGGCTCGGGCTTGAGTCCGCGCAGCCGCTCGGCCATGTGCTGGATCACGCTGTCTCCCGCGCTGTGGCCGGCCAGGTCGTTGATGGCCTTGAAGTCGTCGAGGTCGATCAGCAGCAGCGCGCCGCCCTGCGCGCCGAGCAGGATCTGGGTCAGCCGGCGCTGAAATCCCTGGCGGTTGTAGAGGCCGGTCAGGGTGTCGTAATCTGACAGGTAACTGGCACGCGCCTGGGCGCTTTTGAGTTCGGTCAGGTCGAGGCCGACCGACAGGATGAGCGGATCGTTGCCGCTGGCCTGGCCGATCAGCGAATGCACCCAGGTAATGTTGCGCAGGCCACTTGCGGTGACCAGCGGCGCTTCGAACCGAAGCGGCGCCGGGTCGCGCGTGAAATGGGTGAGCAGACGCGCGCGCCATTCCTGCCGCTCCTGCTGGGCGACCATGAGTTCGAAGTAGTCTTGGCCGATGAGCTGGTTTTCCGTCAGGCCGGTGAGGCTTTCGCAGTAGTGGTTGGCCATGCGGATCACGCCGCGCTGATCCTGGGTCAGGATCAGCGCCTGGGCGGTGTCGAGCAGCCCGCTGATGAAGTCGCGCTCATGCGACAGGGTGTCCACCAGCTTGCCGAGGTCGTTTTGTTGGTCGCGCGTCGCAGTGTCGAGTGTTTCGAGCTGGCCGGCCAGCGCGAGCGCGGCGTCTTTCAGGACGGAGATTTCGTCGCGTGGCGCTTTGTCCGGGATCCGCAGGTGTTGCCGGACCTGCTGCCAGTTACCCTGGCCGAGCAGGGGCAGGCAGGAGCTGACCCGGTTCATGCGCCGCATGAACCAGATGAGCGCCAGCAGCAGCATGAGTTCGGCCAGCACAAAAACGCCGAGCCCGGTGATCAGATTGCTCAGGAACACGCGTTTGATCGCCCGCTCGTCGGCGGTGACATCCTTGCGCGCGACGAACAGCGGCGTATTGGGCGCGGCAGGCAGCGGCCACAGCTTTTGCCATTCATAGGTCTTGTTGTCGTGGTGGCTGAGCGCGGATTCGATGCGCGCAAGCTGCGGATAGGGGGTGAAATTAATCGTGTTGAACTGCTCTTTAAGGGCGGGTGACGTGGCCGTCAGCAGGCGGGTCGCTGCTGCGTCATCGATCGCCACGGCCAGGTCGCGCCCGCTGCTTTGCTTGAATGCGCCCAGTAAGCCCGACAGGTCCATGCTCACCACGACCGCGCCGATGGTGATGCCACGATGTAACACGGGAACCATGCCGACGAACTGGCAGGTTTGAGCGCAATGCAGCACGCTGTCGGGATGTTCTCTGGCCAGGACTTTTCCCAGCTTGACGCGAATGCGCTCGTTAGAAGCCGCCGCGCTGCCGAAGCCGATGATTAACTGCTGCTTCGCATCGTATAAACGCAGGCTCTGAAAGCCCTGGTTCAAACTGAGCTGATCCCAGTAAGGCTGCAGAAAGGACGCCGATTCCAGCCCGAGCGCATCGCTGTTTCCAATGACCAGAAAATCGGCCAGTGCCGAGCCGGCATCCAGCAATTGGCGTTCGTTCTGCTGGATCAAAAAGCGCAGCAGGGCTTGATTGCGCAGGGCGTCGTCACGCCGCGTCTGCTCGAGGGAGTAACGGAGGTTGGTGTCGTTGACCCAGGTCAGCGTGACCGTGCCGGCCGCCATGGCGAGCGTGAGCGGCAGCAGCAGCTTCCATTTCAGGCTGATGAAACGAGGATAGGCCATGCTTAAAAGCGGTATGCCGCTTGCAGCAAGCCCATGTTCCAGCGCTGCTCGGTGGCAAAAATATCTGGATTGTCCTGCCCCGGTAGCCAACTGGTACCGTTGACGTGGTGGTACTCGGCACGCAGCATCAGACTGGGCGTGACATCCCAGCGCAAGCCGATCACCCAGTCGTCGGTGTACAGTAAATGTGCGGGCAAACCGGTTGCGGCCTGAAGTTGCGTGCCGGATCGGTCATCCTGGTCGCGATAGTTGACCTCATTGCGTACGACCAGCTCCCATTCGGGATGAAAGCGCCATTCGGTCTGCAGGTAATACGTGAGTGAGTTGCGGACGCCATCAGGAAACGCTGCGCCGAATCCGGCACGACTGTTACGTGGTTCGTTGTATTCAGCAGTGAGTGTGACGGTATCGTAGCGTTGCTGGATAGACGCGAGCACGTTGCGGACCCGTATCGAGCCGGCTGCTAGATTGTCGGCGCTAGCAGGTTCATAGTCGGCTTTGGCATCGATGTAGGTCAACATGAATGTGGTGTCGGTTGGCGTATCCCAGCGTAGGCTGGTGCTGAATGCCGAGGTGCCATTCAGCTTGCCGGGCCGAATGGCGCCCAGGAACACGCCCTCGACCGCTTCACTGTCGAAGTCGGGGCGCGCCCACCCCAGCGTGGCGTCAAGGCCACCGTACGCGTTGACCGTGCTGGCATGAAAAATCGCACCGGGTGCGGCGATCAGTACGCTGCGCGAGTGGTCCAGGTAGATCGCCTGCGGCAGCAGGATGCTGGGGCGGGTGAACGGCACGTCGCGCGTTTCGTTGTAGAGGCCGTAGGGGATCTTGACCTTGCCGAGCCTGACGCCAAGCTGGGTGGAATCGTTCTGGTAAAACCGCCAGTCTGCCTGCGCGTAATCCAGCCGCAGGCCTTCCTGGTCACTCTCACCTGCCTGACGATACAAAATCTGGCCGGATAGTTGCAAGGCGTCGAGCGGCAGCCAGAAACCCTGGAGTCCGATTTCGGTGAAATCGGTGCTGACAGCATCGCGGCTCTCACCAAAAAAGTTGTTGTTGGTGCTGCTGATCAGGGTCTGCGCGGCAAACCCCTGGATGCGGTAGCGCGGGTCTGCAAAGCTGTCGCCGAGGCTGTCGGCAGCGGCGGCCGAGGCACCCAGCAAGCCGGCCAGCACCAGGCTACTCCAGCGTGATTGTCTTGATGCCGTCATGGCGGGTGTCCTTGCCTGCGTTCTGGTTGAGATATCCGATTGCACCGGGCGTGGCGCGTACCCGGGCACGAAGCTCTTTTTCATCCTTGACCTCTATCGGCGCGCGTGCCATTCCGCTGTAACTGAGACGGTCCCAGATCTGGCGCAGCCGATACGGATAGAGGCCGAGTTTTTCCTTGGTGAAGGCTTCGTGCGCGGGGTGGTCGTCTGGCAGCACGAAGACGACGATGGCCTGACCGCCAGGCCAGCTGGTCTGGCGCAGGGTGTAAATGTTGCGCAGGCTGGCAGCGCTGAGGCTGCGAACGTTGACGCCAGGGTTGACGATGATGTCTGCCATGACCAGCGCCGAACCGGCCAGCAAGGCCAATCCAAACACTAAATAGAAAGCACGTCTTACAAGGGTCACTGGCCGTGGCGGGGTCGAAGATGAACTTGCCGATTTATAGCATGGGGATCGTGAATCGCGCATGGTGTGGCATTCAGTCACGCGTGAGTTGCGCCACGAGCGTGCGGATGGGCGCCGGCAGGGCTGCGCCCAGCGCGTCGGCCGGTGACAGCCAGATTTGACCTGTCGGGGTTGCATGGCGGGGAGCCAGATGCAGCTGAACGGGGTGAATGAGAAGCTTGAAATGGGTGAAGCTGTGGCTCAGTCCGGGCCAGGTTTGCTGCGACCGGGGGGTCAGGCCAAAGTGTTCCATGCAATGCCGGGCCGGGTCGTGGTCGACAGCGAGTTCGGGCAGGCTCCACATGCCCCCCCAGATGCCCCGCGGCGGACGTTTTTCCAGCAGCAATTCTCCGCGATCAAGCAGCAGCAACAACTGTATCTGCCTTTCGGGCAGCGGCTTTTTCGGGCGCGGCGTGGGCAGTTCGTGGGTACGCTGCTGGTTGAAGGCGACGCAGTCGGCATGCAGGGGACAGTCCGCACAGGTCGGCTGGCTGCGGGTGCAGATCAGCGCACCCAGATCCATCATGCCCTGGGTGTAGGTCGCGATGGCGCCCGTGCCGTGCTGCGCGGCGGTCGGCAAAAGCGATTCCGCCAGACACCACAACTCGGCTTCAATTTTCTTGTCTCCCGGCCAGCCCGTCACCCCGCCATGGCGCGCCAGCACGCGTCTGACGTTGCCATCAAGGATGGCGCAATGCTGGCCGAACGCCAGTGCCGCGACCGCCGCTGCGGTGGAGCGGCCAACGCCCGGCAGCTGGGCGATCTGCTCCGCTGTGTCAGGAAAGCTTTCAGGGTGACCGGTCATCACGATGCGGGAGGCTGCATGCAGATTGCGCGCACGGCTGTAATAGCCCAGCCCGCTCCACAGCGCGAGGACCTCGTCTTCGTGCGCAGCAGCCAGCGCGGGCAGGCTGGGAAAGCGTGCGACAAATCGCTCGAAATAGGGAATGACCGTGGCAACCTGGGTCTGCTGCAACATGATCTCTGACAGCCAGATGCGGTAGGGGTCGCGATCGATTTGCCAGGGCAGGGTATGCCGGCCGTGGCGCTGTTGCCAGTGGATAACGCGGGAAGCAAAGGGTTTCACTGGGTCAGGATAACACCCACCCCATGCAGGGGCAGAGGATGGGGTGATTCAGATACTGCTGAGTTTCTGGCGGAACAGGTTCATGAGTTTGCCGAAGGCCGATTCAGTGATGGATTTGCGCTCGACCAGCACGGCCTCGCCCTTGCGCAGCTTATCGGCCAGACGCTGCAGGCTGATGGAGAAGCTGTTCATGCCGTCCTGGTCCGAGAACAGATAGGTGTTCTTGACGCCGCTCACCCAGCCTAGCCGTGCCCAGCGGATGGTGCTGTCGTCATAATGGAATTCCACCCAGTCGCCCTTGTTGAGTGAGCGGGCACGCAGGCTGAACAGGTCTTCAAATTCAGGTGCGGCTGGTTCCGGCTCGGCATCGGTTACGGCGGGCGTTACCGCCACGCTGGCTTCGGCTTCGCGTTGCTGAACGGCGGCCACTTCCTCGATCCGTTCTGCCGGAGTCGCCTCGGGCAGGGGAACCGGCTGCGTGTTGGGGCGCACTGCGTTGGCATGCAGGATCACCAGCGTGGCGTAAAAGCGGTCGGCGAGCTTGGCCGGGAAGTTAATCTTGGTAGTGCCCTCGCGCAGCCGCTTCAAAAGCCCCGGCAAAATGCGGACCAGCATGAGCCGCGCGTCCATGTCGGCCTTGGAATGCACGCTCCAGACCAGCTCGCGCATGGTTTCGACACTGCTGTTGAAGTGCGCGCCCTGCTCGCCTTCTTCGATGAAGTCCTGCATGAGCAACCGTGACCAGTCACGCCGCAGGAATTCACGCACGGCTTCCGGCACTGGCTGGCCTTGATGTCCTTCAGGCTGCTTGAGGGCCCGGTTGATGAAGTCATGGACAACAACCGGAGCGAGTTCGGCGCGTTCGGCTTGCTTGATCTGGGCGATGTCTGCCTGCAGACCGACGTCGACTGCTTCTTCCAGGTTTTCTTCGAGGAGGGTGCCCATTTCCTCCAGTTCTGCAGCAGCAGAGTCGAACACGGCAATATCCTGTTCGAAGGTGTCGAGCACCCGGCTCACGACAGCTGAAATGGCATCCAGGCGCGTGTTACCGGTTTCGTTTTCGGGCAGGTGTATGGACAGCGTGGCGATCGCATCGAGCATGCGGCGCACCGGATGGTTCTGCTGCGAGAAGAAGTTGCGGTCCAGCATGGCCGCTTTCAAAACCGGGATTTGCAGGCGCGCGATCTGCGCTTTCAGGCGGTCGGGGATCGCCGCCTCGTCGAACACCACGTCGAACAGTATCGCAACGGCATCCACCAGCACTGCGTCGAGCGGACTCGCTGATTGCATGACAGGACTTTGCTGCAAGCTGCGCAGCACGTTGCGGATCGAGGCCGCGTCCAGCAGGGGGAGCTCGAAACTGCCACCATCAGGTAGCGGCATGGCACCGAGTTGCAGTTGGCTCAGCGAATCTAGCAGGTTGAACTGAGCGGATCCGCCCGATACGCCGCCGGTGTGGCCGCCGATTCCGCCACCTCCCGGTCCGGCATGGCCGCCTGACCCACCGGCAACGCCTCGCCCTCCGGCCAGTTGCTCAAACAGGTTGAACATCTCGCCACCGGTCGACGATTGCGCCGCGGCAGTTCCCGTTACCGACGGAGCGCGTCCTGACGGGCTCTGGGCGCGGCTCTGGCTGCCGACCTTGAGGTCGGGCAGCACGCCGTGATTGACCAGGTAGCGGTTGATGGACTGGTAAATGCCGGCGAGCTCGGTGGTGAGCACCAGATTGAACTGGTTCAACAAGACGATCTGGATGTTTTGCGCCACGTCCATGCGGGCGATGCCGTCCAGCAGCGCTTCGCACAACGCGCGCGGGCCGAGCGGGTTGTCGTTTTCGTTCAGACTGGGGCGCGCCATCAGATGCGCGACGCGTGCATCCAGGGCAACCAGTTCTTCGGCACAGTTGAAGCGCAGGCGCGAGGTGGCCTTGTCGACCGCCAGGGTGATTTCAAAGTCCTGATCCCCCACCAGGGCAAGCTCCGACAGATCAAAGGTAACGGGCTTTTCCCGGCCGAGGGTGAATTGGCTGAAGGTCTGGCAATACGCTTCCTTGCAGGCGCTGAGGAGTTCGTTGGCCTGCTTGTTGAGGATGCCCTGGGCGCCGAAATAGATATTGCGGGTATCCAGCAGGGGGGCTCGGTCGGCCATTGCCAGCAGCGTACTTTCGATGCCTTCGACCTGGTGGGTGAGAGTGCGGGTCGCCCCTTCGATCAACTGGTCGCGGCAATTATGCAGCAGGGTCAGCGTCTCGGCAGAGGCATGTGTGCCGGCGCCGCCCGTGTTGCGACGCGAACGTTCGAATTGATTGAGGTTGACTACGACTGAGTTGTCAGGCATTTCGCGCTCCATAGGATCACCTCGCTGCATGTGCGACGTGCCAACCGGCGAACGAAGGGGGGTGGATCAATCCGGAGTGTTGCCGGCAGTCCCGCTTTCTCGACCTGCCGGGGAGGTAAGGTCGAGGCCGGAAACTTTGCGTCCCCGTCTCGCGGCGGGTTTGCCCTGTTCGGTGGTCAGCGGGTAAACCCGAAATTCGGGTACACCATCGCATAGCTGATGTATCGGATGGCGCCGGTGAAACTTGAGCGATTTGCGCCAGAATTTCAGGCGGGGTCTTCCAATAGTTTGTTTTTGAGACGCAGCATGGCCTTTCGCGTAAGTGACTGCTCCGGAATACGCGCGCGTCCGGCACGGATTTCTGTCGCGAGTTGCGTGCAGTCGAGCGAAAAACGTTGCGCCTCGGTCTCGTCGCAAAAAAGCAGATAGCCGTGTACACCCACCCAGGCCACGCGTGCGGTTGTCAGGCCCTCGAATGGCGGATCGAAATCCACCCAGTCACCTTCGAGCAATTGCCCGGCCTGTTGCAGGGTCGAGTCGTTGGGAACAGGGGGCAGCTGCCGTGCGAGCAACTCGACCTGGTTCGGCGAAATGGACTGAGGCACAAAGGTGCTGACCACACTGACGGGCTGACTGACGTCCGGGCGTATCCAGCATTCCTGTGTGCGGGTGATGGCGCTGAAAAAGTCCTTCAACT
Source organism: Hydrogenophilales bacterium 16-61-112 (assembly GCA_002257045.1). Classification (GTDB taxonomy): domain Bacteria; phylum Pseudomonadota; class Gammaproteobacteria; order Burkholderiales; family Thiobacillaceae; genus Thiobacillus. The sequence goes on from NCHD01000008.1 coordinate 60,521, forward strand.
GTCCGGAATCGGCGCCTTGTGCCAGCAGGCCGCGTCTTAGCGAGGTATTGATCGCGGGGATGGATTGCAGTCGTGCTTCCCGCTCGTCCGCTGCCGGCGCCTGCAGGCTCTGAAAAAGCTGGAGCAGGGTTGCGCAGGCCTCGCGCCATTGGGCACCTTCGCCGGACTCGGCCACATAGAGAGTCGCCATATACGGTATCCAGGCCGATTCCAGCCGGCGCAAGACTGCCTCGGGGGCGGGGAGCCGCGTGGTGAGATCGTGCAGGTTTTGCAGCGCCAGCAGGGTGCCCAGTTCCTGGCTTTCGATTTGCTGGAGCTTTTCGACTTCTGATGACAGTTGGGTTTCTGCGCGGGTGTTTTCGTCCACCAGCCAGGTGTTGAGCGCATCGAGTGCCTGGGCAATGCCTTCGGAGGGGTGAAGCGGGTCGCTTGCGGTCAGCGCACAGCTGGCTTCAATCTGTTGCAGAGCGCTGGCGTGGGCGGGATGGCCTTCGGGAAAGCGCCGCGAAAACTGGCCGAGTAGGTCGATCAGCTGGCGCGCAGGGTTCTGCTCGTCGTCAAAGAACTCGGGCGACTCAAGCGCCACGCGCAGGGTCGGCATCTGCAGCCGGGCAATCGCGGATTTATAGTGCGTAGAGACGTCCGGCTCACTCAGGATGAATTCAAACACGCCGGCGAGGGCATCAAGCACCGCGAGGTCGAAGCTTCCCGCATTGGATTGGCCAGCGCCTTGCTGAAGCTGCCGCAAAAGGAGAGCGCTTGACTTGGGCGCGGAAGGTATCGTGCCGGTCTGGGCTTCCCAGCCTGCAAGCGTGTCGAGAAAACGTGGCAATGCAGCGGGAAAGCCATTTTCGCCCCAGGACGCGGTTTCGTTTGCGGGCGCGCTCGAATCAGTCAACGACGGGGCCGGCTTGCGCGCCGCGGCTGACTTGATGCGCGACAGGATGCCGTGGCTGGCGGCGGGTTCATTGAGCCGGCGGGTGGGCGCAGGCTGGGCACGTATGCTCGTGTGCTGTTCGATCCCCTGCTCAAGCAGAAACTGATTGAGCGCGGAGTAGGTGTGCTTCAGCGTGTCGAACAGGGGGGCCGCTGAATTTTGTATCAGCAGGGTGCCGTTCTGCGAATCGAGGCCCAGTGAGTCGAGCGCGCGAGACAAAGCATGAATGACCGGCAAGGGGCCAAATGCCTGGATTTCCCCGGGGGCGCCCAGGCTGGCTTGTATCAGGGATTGCAGACGGCCAAACACCAGCAGCAATTCGGGACGCAAGTCGTCGGTCAGATGCGCGGCGATCTTGTCTGACGCAAGTTGTCGGCCCAGCACGTCATCATCCACCAGTTGCAGCTGCCCCGATCGGCCACGGGCCTGGTGCTCAAAGGTTTCAGGGTGCGCGAGATGCTGGCGAAACTGCTCCGCAAATGCGGAGGATAACCTGTCCGGGGAGGCTTGCAGCCAATCCAGGCAGGTTTGCCTGCTTTCCAGCATGGATGGCGTGGTCTGCGTCGCGATAGCGCGCAGAAGGGTGTCCTGGATGCGTTCCCGATTGCGCTGGAAAAAATTATCCAGTGCTTGCGCCATGCGAGTTTCTGCTTCGCTTAGCAGCGCAATGGCAATAGAGGGGTCAAGCGGAACTGACATAGCGATTAACTATCGGCCCAATGAGCGAAAAATGAATAGCTGTCGGCTGCAGAAGGGGGTGTCGGGGTGTTTTTTGGAGCGGGCGAAGGGAATCGAACCCTCCTCATGAGCTTGGGAAGCTCAGGTAATGCCACTATACGACGCCCGCCCGGCAGGGATGTGTCTCATGCCCTGTCAGGTGCTTCAGGGTAGAATCCACCATTCTACTGAAACTCACGTCCCCCGGATAGAAGAAGCGTTTTGTGATTGAACTTCATATCAATGGCGAACTCCGTCGCTTTCCTGCCCCGCTTACCCTGAACCAGTTGATCGAGTCGCTTGACCTGGTGGGTAAACGCATCGCAATCGAAAGAAATGGCGAAATCGTCCCGCGCAGCCAGCATGCCGTCACGCCGCTAGCCAATGGCGACCGGCTGGAAATCGTTGTTGCGGTTGGCGGCGGCTGACGTGGGTGAAGGTGAGGCATCAGGGATCCATGAAGCCCCGGCCTTACCCGTCGCTCCTTACCTTTTACTTCTAGTCTCGTGTCTGAATCCATGAACCCTCTCGTTATCGCCGGAAAGTCCTATGCCTCCCGCCTGCTGGTGGGAACCGGCAAATATCAGGACTTTGAACAGACTCGCCTTGCAGTTGAGGCCTCGGGCGCAGAAATCGTCACCGTCGCCATCCGCCGCACCAACATCGGTCAGGACGCAAGCCAGCCGAGCCTGCTCGATGCCTTGCCACCCTCGAAGTACACCTATCTGCCCAATACGGCCGGCTGCTACACGGCGGACGACGCGATCCGCACCTTGCGGCTGGCGCGTGAACTGCTGGATGGCCATAGCCTGGTCAAGCTCGAAGTGCTGGGCGACCCTGCCTCGCTGTATCCGAATGTGGCCGAAACCATCAAGGCCGCCGAGGTGCTGGTGAAGGAAGGCTTCCAGGTGATGGTCTACACGTCGGACGACCCCATCGCGGCCAAACAGCTGGAAGACATCGGCTGCGTTGCGGTGATGCCGCTGGCGAGCCTGATCGGCTCCGGCATGGGCATCCTCAATCCGTGGAACCTGCAGATCATCATCGACCGCCTTTCCGTGCCGGTGATCGTCGATGCCGGTGTCGGCACCGCCAGCGATGCGACGATTGCGATGGAACTCGGTTGCGACGCCGTGCTGATGAATACCGCCATCGCAGGCGCCGGCAATCCGGTGCTGATGGCCTCGGCGATGAAGAAAGCCGTAGAGGCCGGGCGCGAGGCGTTTTTGGCTGGCCGCATGCCGAAAAAAATCTACCAGGCCAGCCCGAGCTCGCCGACCAGCGGCCTCATCACTGAAAATAGCAGCACGGGTGGCAAGTAAGCATGAGCGAATCTGGCGCGCATCCGCGCATCCGTTCCTATGTGCTGCGCGCCGGGCGCGTCGGCCCTGGCCAGGCGCGAGCACTGGCCGAAATCGGGCCGCAGTGCATGCTGTCCTATCAGGCAGGGCTGCTTGACCTTGACGCGGCCTTCGGTCGTGCCGTCCCGCATATTCTGGAAATCGGTTTTGGCATGGGCGAGGGCCTGGCTGAAATTGCTGCTGCCCATCCTGAAAACGACTACCTTGGGGTCGAGGTACATACCCCGGGCGTCGGCGCGTTGCTCAAGCAGGTGGGCGAGCGGGGCCTCACCAACGTTCGGGTCATCCAGCACGATGCAGTGGAGGTGCTGACGCGGATGCTCGCGCCGGACAGCCTCGCCGGTATCCATATCTTTTTTCCCGACCCCTGGCATAAAAAACGCCATCACAAGCGCCGCCTGATTCAGTCGCCGCTGGTCGCTTTGCTGGCCAGCCGCACCCAGCCGGGGGGCTATATTCATCTGGCGACCGACTGGCAGGACTACGCCGAGCAGATGCTTGCCGTACTTGCTGCCGAACCGCTGCTCGCCAACACCGTGGCCGATTACGCGCCGCGCCCCGATACGCGTCCGCTCACCAAGTTCGAGCAGCGCGGCATCCGCCTTGGGCACGGCGTGTGGGATCTGGTGTTCAAGCGGGTTGAATAATCGCCATGCCGTGCGGCTATGATGCGCGGCATGGATATCGCTGAACTCGTCAAGGCTGCACTCGCACTCTTCGCCATCGTCGACCCGGTCGGCGTCATCCCGCTTTTCCTCGTGGCCACTCAGGGCTATACGCTGGCACAAAGCCGCTCGGCGGCACGCATTGCAGCGCTGACCGTGCTCGGCGTGCTGACCCTGTTCACTTTTCTGGGCGAACCCATATTGGGTTTTTTTGGCATCCGCCTCGCGGCGTTTTCAGTCGCAGGCGGCTTGTTGCTGCTGTTACTGTCCCTGTCGATGGTGCAGGCGCACGTGAGCCCGCAACGTCAGACGCAGGACGAGGCACAGGAGGCAGAAGAAAAGGATGCGGTCGGCGTGGTGCCGCTGGGCGTTCCGCTGTTGGCTGGGCCCGGCGCAATCACGCACATGATCGTGGCCGCAGGCGCAACGCAGGGAAACCTGTTGCAACAGACGGCCTTGCTGGTTCCCGTGATGCTGGTGGCCTTGTCGGTGTGGTTGTCGTTTCGCGCCGCGCCGATGATTGCCCGGCGGCTGGGAAAAACCGGAATACACGTTGTCACGCGCTTGATGGGCTTGATCATCGCGGCCATTTCAATTGAGATGATTGCGACTGGATTGGGCAAACTGTTTCCAGGATTGTTGGCCTGAATCGGTGCATGGCGCACCGACGGGGGCGCATCTGCCACAACCATGGCAAGCATGGCCGCGTCCTGTCATGCTTCAGCAGCTGGCATGCTTAATGCGCCAGTCATCGCTTATAACTAATACTTTGAACTCACTCACGGGAGCACAGCATGGAATTCGGTATCGTCGGACTCGGTCGCATGGGGGGCAATATGGCGCGGCGCTTGGCGCTAAAAGGCGAGAAGATCGCGCTTTTCAATCGCAGCCCGGAGGTCACGCAAGGCCTCGCTGAAGAAACCGGCCATCTTGCCTGCGACAGCCTGCAATCGCTGGTCGATGCGCTAGCCACGCCGCGCATCGTGTGGCTGATGCTGCCTGCCGGTGACGCAACCGAAGTGGCGTTGCAAGCTTTGCGGCCGATGCTCGCGCCTGGCGATCTGGTCGTGGATGGTGGCAACTCGTTTTATAAGGATGTGCAGCGCCGCACCGCGTGGTTGGCCGAACGCCAGGTTGAGTTCTGTGATGTCGGCGTATCGGGAGGCGTGTGGGGGCTGGAAAATGGCTATTGCCTGATGTTCGGCGCCTCCGACGAGGCGGCGGTACGCCTGAAGCCCTACATGGAAAAACTCGCGCCCGCGCCAGATCGCGGCTGGCTGCATTGCGGCATGGTCGGCTCCGGGCACTTCGTCAAGATGGTTCACAACGGCATTGAGTACGGCATGATGCAGGCGCTGGCTGAAGGGTTTGCGCTGATGAAAAACAAGCCGGGATTCGATCTTGATGTAAGCAGTATCGCCGAACTGTGGCGTCACGGCAGCGTGGTGCAATCGTGGCTGCTTGATCTGACTGCAGACTTTCTGACACAGGATCAAAGCCTCGAAACCGTCCAGCCCTACGTCGGCGATTCCGGGGAAGGCCGCTGGACCGCGCTGGAGGCAATTGAACTCGGCATTCCCGCACCGGTCATGACGCTGTCCCTGATGATGCGTTTTGCCAGCCAGGGCAAGGGCGACTACGGCAACAAGATGCTGGCCAAAATGCGCCAGGGATTCGGCGGTCATGCCGTCAAGGAAGACACTAAATGAGTGCTGATTCAGAAACCATGTTGCCGTGCACGTTCGTGATTTTTGGCGCCACCGGCAACCTCGCCAGCAACAAGCTGCTGCCTGCGCTGTATCACCTGGAGGCTGCCGCGCGCCTGTCCGAATCGCTCAGCATCGTGGCGTTCGCACGCCGCCCCTGGAGCGACGACGATTGGCGCGCGCACATGCGCGAAGTGCTGGCCACCAAGATCAAGGGCAGCCTCGATACGCCGATATTCGAGCGCTTTATCGCCCGCTTCCGCTACCAGCAGGGTGACCTCAACAGCGTCGACTCGTATCAAGCACTGGCCAACAACCTGCCGCCCGAGTCGGCGTGTTCCAGCACGGTGTTCTATCTGGCGATCAAGCCAGCCGAATTTTCTGCCGTCATCCACAACCTCGAAGCGGTCGGGCTGAATAAGCCGCGCGGGCTGAACCGGGTGGTGATCGAAAAGCCGTTTGGCGAAGACATCGAATCGGCGCAGGTGCTGAATCAGTTGCTGCACCAGCATTTTGGTGAGGAACAGGTTTATCGCATCGACCACTTCCTGGGCAAGGAAACCGTGCAGAACCTGCTGGTTTTCCGCTTTGCCAACACCCTGATCGAGCCGCTGTGGAACCGCAACTTCATCGATCACGTGCAGATCACTGTGGCCGAGTCCATCGGCATCGAAAAGCGCGCCGACTACTACGACCGCGCCGGCGCGCTGCGTGACATGCTGCAAAACCACCTGATGCAGTTGCTTACCGTGGTGGCGATGGAACCGCCGCCCGCGCTCGAAGCCGACGCGCTGCGCGACGAAAAGGTAAAAGTGCTGCGCTCGATCCGTCCCATCGCCAAACGCGCGGTGCATGCGCACGCGATCCGGGCGCAATACGCCCGCGGCAATGTCGAAGGCAAGCCGGTACTGGGCTACCAGGAAGAAGAAAACGTCGAGCCCAACTCCATCACCGAAACCTATGTTGCCGCCAAGTTTTATATCGATAACTGGCGCTGGCGCGGGGTGCCGTTTTATCTGCGCACTGGCAAGCGCATGAAGCACCAGACCTCGATGATCGCGATCCGCTTCCGCCATCCGCCGCAGCAGCTGTTTCGCGAAACCCCCCTCGAATCGATCGAACCCAACTGGATCCTGCTGTCGATCCAGCCGGACGAATCGATGCGCATGGAAATCCACGTCAAGCAACCGGGTCTCGACATGGATACCCGCATGATGCAGATGAACGCCAGCTTCCTGAAGACCGACGAACAGACGCTCGACGCCTATGAAACCCTGCTGCTCGACGTGATCGAAGGCGACCGCTCGCTGTTCTTGCGCTTCGACGAAGTCGAATGGGCGTGGCGCGTGGTCGATCCGATTCTCAAGCACTGGACGGTCGAGCGCGATTACATCCCGACCTATGCCGCAGGCAGTTGGGGCCCGGCGGATTCCAACCGCCTGTTCGACAGCGACGACCAGACCTGGCGCAACGAGTTGTGAGTGTGCCGGACTGGCAGGTGTTCGCCGACGCCGATGCGCTGGTGGCTGAATTGAGCGCGGCGCTGTGTGCCGAGGCCCAATCGGCTATAGCGGCGCGGGGCGCGTTTCATTTGGTGCTGGCGGGCGGCACCACGCCGCTCGCCTTGTATCGTGCGCTGGCAAAACAGCAGGCGGGCGATGCGCGCTGGCATGTCTGGTATGGCGACGAGCGTTGCCTGTCGCTCGATCACCCCGAACGCAACAGTGGCGCGATCGAAGCGGCCTGGCTGGCAGCGTCGGCCATTCCGCCCGAAAACCGGCGTCCGATTCCGGCTGAACAGGGCTCGCATGAGGCCGCAACCGCGTACTCTGAATGGCTGGCCGACGTAGCGGATTTCGATCTGGTGCTGCTCGGCATGGGCGAGGACGGCCACACCGCCAGCCTGTTTCCCGGCCACATTTGGGACGGCGCAGACGCGCTGGCCGTGCACGATGCACCGAAGCCACCGCCCGAACGCGTCAGCCTGTCTGCTGCACGCCTCAATCGCAGCCAGCGCGTGTGGTTCGTGATCACAGGGGCGGGAAAACGCGAGGCGCTGATGCGCTGGAAAAACGGCGAAGCGTTGCCTGTGTCGGCGATACGCGGCAATCAGCAAACCCTGGCCTGGCTGGATCGGGCGGCGGCTGGCTGAAAGCTGATCTGACCACTGGCTTTTCTGGTTGTCTGAAATGTTGCTGGGTTTATATGGCGCGTGAAGGGCAACTTCCGGCCAGAAAGAGGCGGCCGGAAACATCTCAGAGATGGTCCGGTTGTCCGCTGATAGCAAACCTTAAACGTCTGAATTCACCAGTACTGATCATTCCTAGCCCCTCAGCAAGGCTTCGAAAGCATCCGGCGACAGCGGGGTTTCCGCGTAGAGATATCCCTGCGCGTAATCGCAACCTGCTGCCGCCAGCAGGTTGCGCTGCCCGACGGTTTCCACCCCTTCCGCGATTACTTTCATCCCCAGTTCGTGCGCCATCACGATGATCGCCCTGGACAGGGCCATGTCATTGGCGTCCGTTTCGAGGTCGCGCACGAACGATCGGTCGATCTTCAGGTAGTCGATGGGAAACTGCTTGAGATAGGACAGCGTGCTATAGCCGGTGCCAAAATCGTCGATGGCGATCTGGATGCCGGCGTCGCGAAACCGTAACAGCTGATCGGTGATGCCGGACTGCGCGTGGAGCAGCAGATTTTCGGTGATCTCGATAATGATGTTCGTGCCTGACAGTCCGATGTCCTGCAGATGTCGCAGCCATGCCTCGGACCGTGCGCGTCCGTCCGCCCGGAACTGCACCGGCGACATGTTGACGCTGATCTGGAAATCGGTGCCGAATGCGCGGCACCAGTCCTTCGCATACTGCGCTGATTCCCTGAATACCCAATCGCCGATCTCATTGATGAGCCCTGTTTCTTCCGCGAGCGGAATGAAGGTCATCGGGGTGATTAGGCCACGGGTGGGATGCTGCCAGCGCAGCAGTGCCTCGGCCTTGTGAATGCGGCCGCTGGACAGCTCGACGATCGGCTGGAAAAGAACGATCAACTGGCGGCCGGCCACTGCGTCCCGTAGGTCGCGGGACAGTTTCTGGCGAGTCTGCGCGGCTTCCTGCAGTGACGCGGTGAAATAGAAAAAGCAATTGCGCCCATGCTTTTTGGCAGCATACATGGCCTGGTCGGCATGCTTCATCAGGGTGTCGATATCACCGGCGTCGCTCGGGTACAGGGAGATGCCGATACTGGCCGTGACATAAGCCACCTCGTCGCCAAGATGAAAGGGCTCGGCCAGCCTGCCGATGATTTTCTGGGCGATGTCCTCGATGTGCGTGCGGTCCGACAGTTCGGTCAGAATGACTGTGAACTCGTCCCCACCCTGGCGGGCGACGGTATCGGCATCGCGTATGCAACTGCGGATGCGTCGGGCCGTCTCCTGCAACAGCGTGTCGCCCACGTCATGTCCCAGCATGTCGTTGACCTCCTTGAATTCGTCGAGATCGATCAGCAGGATCGCCAGGGGCACATCGGCACGCCGGGATTTGATGATTTCCTGCCCCAGTCGGTCGAGGAACAGCCGCCTGTTGGGCAACTGCGTCAGCGGATCGAAATTGGCCTGGCGCTGGATGGTTTCTTCCGTCTGCCTGCGTTCACTGATGTCGAGGTAGGTACCGATCACCCGCACGGGAACATCGGCCGCATCGCGGGCGGCTACCTTGCCGTGCGCCTGTATCCACTTCCAGCTTCCATCCTTGCAGCGTTTGCGATGCTCGTTGGCGAAGGTGTCGCTGCCGCCATCAAAAAGCTGCTGGCGCGCGGACATCAGGCCGGACAGATCATCCGGGTGAATGCGCTGCTGCCAGTCGTCCATGCGGGTGCCGATTTCGTCGTCGGCAAATCCAAGCATGGCTTTGCAGCGGCTGGAAAGCAGAATCCGGTTGGCCGGAATGTCCAGATCCCACACACCTGCGCCCGTGCTGTCCAACGCGAGGCGCCAACGTGCCTCCACGTCCCTCAGCCTGGCATTGATTTCGGCGGTCTCCTGTTTGGAGATGACGAGCTTGCGCACGAGCGGCGCCACCAGCCAGTACAGCAGCAGGATGCCGGCCAGGACCAACAGACCCAGCAGTGGCACGATGATCCGGAGTCGCTGCCTGACATGGACGAACAGTTCGTCCTGATCGATCTTCAGCACCATGCCGGGCCCCAGGCTGCCCAGCGGGGTGTGCGCGGCGACCACGTTTTCGTGTCGGTAATCCTGTGTGAATACCGTTCCGGTTTTGCCGTCCAGCGCATGACTCATGGGCAATGGCCGGCCGTTTATCGCGCGGGCCAAGCGCGGGAACACCCGTTGCGACAGGGTGAGCGGGAAGCACTGCATGTCCTTTGCCAGAGGTGCGCACACGGCCAGCTCCACCGTTTTTCCGAGCGCGCCCGCATCGGTGATGGTGCGCGTCAGTTGTGGCAGGGCGGATTCGGTCCTTGCCATGCCGATACGGCTCCCTCTTTCGTCCACCACGTCCCGAACAACCTGCAGGATCAGTTGTCCATCCCACAACAGGCGCGCGCCGGCCTGCGTGTTAAGGGGCACGCTGAGCGCCGGGTTTTTCGACAGGCGGCCTGCGCGCACGATTTCATTGTTGTGAGCGTCATAAAAGGAGACGCCGGTTAATCCGGCCGGCAGAAATGAATCCGCGATCTGTTGCAAGGCATGCCGGCTGGAGTCGTTGCCCGGCTCCGCCTTCAGTTGTTGCAGGTTGAGGATCAGAAAAGGGCGGGTGGACACCGTCAGTGCATCGGTCACGCCGGCGCTGATTCCGCTTTCGAACAGGCGCCGGGCGCTCTGCAGCGAGGCTTCCAGGCTTCTGACGAGGATGGATTCCACTTGTCGCTGCATCACGGCATATACGCTGATGCCCGAGGCGAGGGTCAGGGCAACCAGAATGAGGCCGCCCATAATGCCGATGCGGTAACTTTCGTAATGCCGGTTCAAACGTGTCCTCCCTGATCTTGCGTCGCGAATGCCGGGGTGCGCGCGCAAGGTATTGGCATCGTGGATGCTGTTTCTGGCCGACAACTTACCACGCATTCCGAGGGAAACCTGAAAGGACCAGTGTCCCTAAGGCGAAAGCCGAACCTGATATGAGGCAGACGCCCAACAGTGATTCAAGTAACCGATGGTCCGGACAGTTATGCCCTGGTTTATCGCTCCCCGACTACGAACCAGATGCATGGATGCAGATTGTTGGATGAGCGCTTGCGCTACATGATTGGACGTTCAGCGGGTAAGACATGACGGGCCGCTTGGGGTCGACAGCAGCCTCAGCAAAACCAGCGTTAACATCACAGTCTCGATCAGGAAGGATCTTTTCCCCCAATAAAAATGGCAACCGTTGGTTGCCATTTTTATTGGGGGTCCCGTCAAACCCATCAGTTCACGCTCAATGCACGGTGTCGTCACCCGCGCCACAGCATTTTTTGTATTTCTTGCCGCTGCCGCAGGGGCAAAGGTCGTTGCGGCCGGGTTCGGGTTCCCTGCGGATCGGGGCGTGCGGGACGAAGCCGCGGTCGAGCCAGAATTCGCGCAGGTCGTAGGCGCCCCAGATGGCGCTGGCGACGTGTTCGTCGCGGTTGAGCTTGCGTTCTTCTGGCGTCCAGTCGGCTTCCGGGGTGATGAGCGCGTAAAACGGGTCGAGGCAGGCGTCGACGAAGGTTTCGTCCTTGCTGTCTTCCGGCAGTGACCAGTCGTCTTCCCAGTGTTCAACCACGATCAGGAAACCGGCCGCCCACAATTGTCCGTAGGCAGGCATGTCCTGCCGGACTTCCTCGGCTTCCTTTTTGGGCAGTTCACTCAGCAGGCCTTCCCAGTCCATGATTAGCGGCGACAGGGCCTTGGGGTCGGCGAGGTTTTCCACCGGGGCGGCCAGCGCGCGCGCGATCTCGTTCCAGCGGCGGTTGAAGAAGTCCATGAACTGGCGCGTTTCGGCTTCATCCTTGAACACGCTGACGTCCGGATCGGCAAACAGCACCGGGAAATATTCGCTTGGCAGGATGAGGCGGGGCGCTACCAGCAGTGCGGTGGCGAAGCCGTCGATGCCTTCGAGCGACAGCGCAATGTCGGCGCGCTCCGCAATGTCGTGAATCAGATCGCTGTAAGCGGCCAGTTCGTCGTTGGACAGCGGTTTGTTTGAAGTGGGGGTCATAAGCGCTTTCGTGGCGGCGGGGTGAGGGCGGGCGCGGTAAAATCCAGCCATGAATTTTACCGCGCCCGCCCTGTTTGCATCCGTGTTTCCCGAACCCTTTCATCTGCTTGGATGGGCCGGGCTGGCGATTCTGGGCTGGCGCTGGCTGATGTCGGGCGACTGGCGGCAACTGGCTGACCCGCAGCGCCTGAACCTGTTTCTGGGCGCTACCGTGGTGGTGCTGGCCTTGTGGCAGATACGCACCGGCGTGAAGCCGGGCTTGTCGTTTCATTTGTATGGCATGGCGGCGTTGACGCTGATGTTCGGTTTCTGGCGCGCCACGTTTGCCGGGGTGCTGATTCTGGTTGTCGACGCGATATTCGGCCGCGGCAGCTGGGCTGCGATCGGGATCGACGCGCTGGTGATGGCTGCGCTGCCTGCTCTGGTGAGCTGGTATGTGTTCCGCCTGCTGGAGCGCGTCTTGCCGAATCATTTTTTCATCTATGTGCTGGGCAATGGCTTTTTCGGCGCGGCGCTGACGGTGGTGGCTATCGGGCTGGCAACGACAGCGCTGATGGCGCTGGCCGGTGCGTACCCGCTCGATTACCTGCTCTCCCACTACACGCCGTATGCGCTGCTGATCAGCTGGGGCGAGGCGTTCACGACCGGCATGATGATTACGGTGATGGTGGTCTACCGGCCGGACTGGGTCGAAAGCTTTGATGACGCGCGGTACATCAAGAACAAGTAAGCCTTTTTTCTTCGCGCTGCCGCGCGGATCGTTTTGAATTGTCGAGCCCTGATTTGAAAATCCACTATCCCGACCTGCCCGTCAGCGCCCGCCGAGACGACATCCTCGCTGCGTTGCAAGCCCATCGTGTGTTGATCCTGTGCGGCGAAACCGGCTCGGGCAAGACCACCCAGATTCCCAAGATGTGCATGGAGGCGGGCGTCCGGCCGGGCAAGCTGATCGGCTGCACCCAGCCGCGCCGCATCGCCGCGCGCGCGGTGGCCACCCGCATCGCGCAGGAACTCGGCGGCGAGTTGGGTGGCGTGGTCGGCTACAAGGTGCGCTTCACCGACAAGGTGCGCCATGACACCGCGATCAAGGTGATGACCGACGGCATTCTGCTGGCCGAGAGCCAGGGCGATCCGCTGCTCTCGCGCTACGACACGATCATCATCGACGAGGCGCACGAGCGCAGCCTCAACATCGATTTTCTGCTGGGTTATCTGAAGACGCTGGTGGAGAAACGTACCGATCTGCGCGTGGTGATTACGTCCGCCACCATCGACGCCGAACGCTTTTCGCAGCACTTTGGTGGCGCACCGGTGATCGAAGTGTCGGGGCGCACCTACCCGGTGGAAGTCCGCTGGCGGCCGATCGAGCGTGAGGAACCCGCCACCCCGGCCAAGGGCGAGCGCGAGAAAAAAGACAAGGACGCACCGGACCAGATCGCCGCCATCCTCGACGCCACCGACGAACTGGCGCGTCTCGGTTCCGGCGACATCCTGGTATTCCTGCCGGGCGAGCGCGAGATCCGCGACACCGCCGAGGCGTTGCGCAAGCATCACCCGCCCGGCACCGAAATCTTGCCGTTGTTTTCGCGGCTGTCGGTGGCCGAGCAGGACGCGATTTTCAAGCCGTCCAACCAGTCGCGGCGCATCGTGCTGGCGACCAACGTGGCGGAAACCTCGCTCACCGTGCCGGGCATCCGCTATGTGATCGACCCCGGCACCGCGCGGGTGAAGCGGTATTCGGCGCGCAACAAGGTCGAGCAGCTGCTGATCGAAAAAGTCTCGCAGGCGTCGGCCAACCAGCGCGCCGGACGCTGTGGCCGGGTGGCGGACGGCGTGTGCATCCGGCTGTACGACGAAACCGATTTCGCCAACCGCCCGCGCTTCACCGATCCCGAATTGCTGCGCTCCTCGCTGGCCGGCGTCATCCTGCGCATGAAGACGCTGGGGCTGGGCGATGTGGTGGGCTTCCCCTTCATCGACGCGCCGAGCACGCGCCTGGTGAGCGATGGCTACCAACTGCTGGCTGAACTGCACGCGCTGGACGAGCAGGGGCGGCTCACCGAGATCGGCAAGAAGCTCGGCAAGCTGCCGCTCGACCCGCGCATTGCCAGAATGTTGTTGGCGGCGGAACAGCAGCGTTGCGTTAACGAGGTGTTGATCATCGCCAGCGCGCTGTCGGTGCAGGACCCGCGCGACCGGCCGATGGAGCGCGCGCAGGCGGCGGATGAAAAACACAAGCTGTTCGCCGACGAGCGCTCCGATTTCATGGGCTGGCTGAAGCTGTGGTGCTGGTACGAAGAACAGGTGAAGCACAAGAAAACCAACCGCCAGCTGCAAACCTTGTTGCAGGATCATTTTCTGTCGCCGCGGCGGATGCGCGAGTGGCGCGACATTCACGGCCAGTTGCATGCGCAGGTGAGCGAACTCGGGCTGCGCGAGAACGAAAAGGACGCCGGCTACGACACGATTCATCAGGCTTTGCTGACCGGCCTGCTCGGCAATATCGGTTTCAAGTCGGATGACGTCAAGGCGCGCGCCAAACCCGGCGAAGGCAATTATCAGGGTGCGCGCGGCATCAAGCTGTCGATTCATCCCGGTTCGGCGCTGGCGAAAAAGGGCCCGAAGTGGGTGATGGCGGCCGAGCTGACCGACACCGGCCGCCTGCTGGCGCGCACGGTTGCCGAGGTGCGTCCGGAGTGGATCGAGGCAGCCGGACAGCATCTGCTGACGCGCATGTTCATCGAACCGCACTGGGAGAAGGAGGGCGCGCGCGTGGTGGCGTTCGAGCGTGTCAGCCTGTACGGCATCACCCTGGTGGCGCGGCGCAAGATTCACTACGGCAGCATCGACCCCGAGCTGTCGCGCGAGCTGTTCATCCGCGGTGCGCTGGTGGCGGGCGAATACGACACGCAGGCGAAATGGCTGCCGCACAATCGGGCGCTGGTTCAGGAAATCGAGGACCTCGAACACAAGGCGCGCAAGTCGGGCGTGTGGCTGGACGAGGAGCGCATATTCCGCGTGTTCGACGCGCGCATTCCCGCCGGCATTCACAACGGCGCGGCATTCGAAAAATGGCGGCAGCAGGCCGAGGCCGCGAATCCGAAAATCATGTACCTGCAACGCGAGGACATCCTCGGTGAAGGTCTGGGCGCGGATCACAATCTGTTTCCCGAAACCATGCTGGTCGACGGCGTGGCGTGCAAGCTCAAATACCGCTTCGAGCCCGGCCATGCGCTAGACGGTGTGACGCTGCAGCTGCCGCTGTATCTGCTCAACCGCATCGAGGCGGCGCAGGCGGACTGGCTGGTGCCCGGCCTCATTCGCGAAAAGCTCACCGCATTGCTGAAGTTGCTGCCCAAGGACAAGCGTCGTCCGCTGATTCCGCTGCCCGATGCGGTGACGGCATTCCTGAGCGTGGCGCAGCCGGGCGTGCAGATTTTGACTGCCGCTCTGGCGGCCTACATCCGCAAGAAGACCGGCACCGACATTCATCCGGACGACTGGTCGGGTGAATTTTCGCCGCACCTGAAAATGAACTTCAGCGTGATCGACGACAGCGGGCAGGAACTCGCCAGCGGGCGCGATCTTGCCGCCTTGCGCCAGCAGCTGGGCGGCGCGGCGCGCATCACCTATGGCGGCGGCGCGGAAGACAGCGAGTTCGAGCGCACCGGGCTGCTGGAATGGAATTTTGGCGACCTGCCGGAACAGGTGAAATTCAAGCGCGGCGGACGCGAACTGACGGGCTATCCCGCGCTGGTCGATACAGGCGAGAGCGTTGACCTGCGTTTGCTCGACACGGCCGACGCGGCGACCAGCGAAACCCGGCGCGGGGTGGTGCGGTTGTTGCGCATCGCCCTGGTCGCCCAGTTCAAGCAGCTCGATAAAGACCTGTCGCGTGAAACTGCCTTGGCGCTTAAATTCCGCAACTTTGGCAGCGCCGAACAATTGCGTGAGGCCCTGATCAATGCGATCGCCACCCGCGCGCTGCTGGGCGACGACGACACGCCGCGCAAACAGAAGGAATTCGACAAGCAAAAGGAGCGCGCCAAGCCCAAGGTCGCGGTAGTCAAGCAGGCGCTGCTGCGCGACGTGGCGGAGATTCTCGACCTGCACGCGCAGGTGGCCGCGCGCCTGTATGCCAAGCCGCAGTTCACCGCTGCGATGCGCGATGAAACGTCGCATCTGGCCAACCTGGTCCCCGCTGATTTCATCACCGCCACCGCGTGGGCGCACTTGCGCGACCTGCCGCGTTACCTGCGCGGCATCCTCAAGCGGCTGGAAAAATTGCCCGCCTCCGAGGTGCGCGATTCGCGCGGCATGGCCAGCGTGCTGACGCTGCAGAACAAGTATCTGGCGCGGCGCGCGCAGGTGAAAGGCGAGCTGCCTGCGGTGCTGGACGATTTTCGCTGGCAACTGGAGGAGCTGCGGATTTCACTGTTTGCGCAGGAACTGAAAACGCCGTATCCCGTATCCGCCAAGCGCCTCGACAAGCTGTGGGACGAGCTTGCCAGACAGCCTCTGAATTGAGTAGGGTTCACCCCATGAGCGAGCGCATATTCAATTTGCCGAATGTCATTTCAATGCTGCGGCTGGTGGCCGTGCCGGTGGTGGCGTGGCTGATCCTGCAGCAGCGCTGGGAGGCCGCCAGCTGGCTGTTTCTGGCGGCGGCCGTATCGGACGGCATCGACGGCCTGCTGGCGCGCTGGCTCAATCAGATGACGCAACTGGGCGCCACGCTCGACACCATTGCCGACAAGGCGCTGGGCGTGGTGACCCTGGTGTTGCTGACGCAGGCGGGGGCGATTCCGCTGTGGGTGACGCTGGCGATTCTGCTGCGCGACAGCATCATCGTGCTGGGCGCATTGAGCTATCGGGGGATGGCGGGGCATCTGGAAATCCACCCCACCTGGCTCGGCAAGACGCATATGTTTGCCGAGTTCGCCTTGTTGGTACTGGTGCTCGCTGATCTGGCCCGTGTGCTCAGAATAGATGCGTGGCTGACCGCGTTATTCGTGAGCGTGTTCGTCATCGCCGTGGTGTCCGGCGTGCAATACGTATGGATCTGGGGTGCCAAAGCGCGTCGCGAGCGCGCGGCAGCCCGCTTGAAATCTTACTGAGCCGAGCGTTGCAGCTTGCGCAGGATATTCGCCACTTCCTGTGCGTGACGCGCCGGATCGACCTTGTCAAAGCGCGCAGCGATGCGGCCGTCCGGCCCGATGATGAAGGTGCGGCGACGGGCAAATTTCACCAGCCCAAGATTCAGCAGGCTGTCGTAGGCCGCAGCCGTGCGCCCATCCGGATCGGATAGCAACGGAAACGGTAACTGATATTTGCGGGCAAAGTCGGTGTGCGAACGGGCGTCATCCACACTCACCCCCACAACCGCCGCGCCAAGATCGCCCAGCACCCCGATGTCATCGCGAAAGCGGCACGCCTCCTGCGTGCAGCCCGGCGTGTCGTCCCTGGGATAGAAATACAGCACGAGCCAGCGGCCGGCGTAATCGCCCAGACGATGCGTTTTTCCATGTTGATCCGTCCGGCTGAAATCCGGCGCCATGCTGCCTTCCACACGCTGCGTGCCCGGCCGCAACATCCACAGCACCGCGCTCGCCAGCACCAGCAATGCAGCCAGTCCACCCAATATCAGTTTGGTCATGTGTTCTCCCGAGACGCGTCACTTTAATCCATGTTCAGCGTGGATCAAGCGCCGTTCGGCAATCCCGGCTGGATTCGGTAGAATCGCGCCACGCCTCGGTAGCTCAGTGGATAGAGCGACCCCCTCCTAAGGGGTAGGTCGGACGTTCGATTCGTCTTCGGGGCACCATTTACCAATAACAAGCCGTACCCCCAAACAACACAAACCCGCGTCTAGTAATGGATTGCGGGTTTTTTGCTGCCGCACCGTGTCATCGCTTAACATGGAATATCGTCATTTTTAGCGGTAGTTCTGGCGGTAGGTTGCTTTCATAAATCCGCACGGGAACCCTACCACTATATATATCTACCACTATATATATATAGATATAGTGATCCGCTGATCCCCTTGGAAGCCACTCTTACGTAGATTTCGCGGGGGAAGACACAAAAGCCGAACAAAACGAGTAGAATTCGAGGCGCTGGGGAAGTTGCGCCCAGCAAATGCAAGCCGCTCGGGAGAGCGGCTTTTTTATTGCCCGCCATTCGTGCGGGCTTTTTTTCGCCCGCAAATTGGAGTTCATGTGGACTACGACGACTTTTGGATGATCGTCGAGTATCTAACCAAGGTGATCAAATTCATCACCGAGGTTTTGAAGCTCGTCGAACTTCTCAAGAAACTGCGTAAGCGCAAGTAGTCGTATTCCCAATCCCGTTAGCTGAGCTAGCGGCTGGGGGTGCGCGAAGAAGCGTCACTATCCAGTCGGGGCCCGTGCTCGCCCAAAATTAGTGAAAAATTGGCGATTATTCTGGCAGGCATGAAGACCATATTCATAGCCAGAGAAAAGCCAGAGTCAAGTCTAGCTAAGTAGCATAACGACGATAAGAGACCAAGACGCAAAGGTACAAACAGGGACAGCCACAGCCTTGCTGGACAGCAAGGCCTACGGACGCGACACAACACATCGGTCGCGTGTATCGCCGTGTGATTTCTGCTGCATGTATGAATTTGTCACGATCCTGAAAGGATGGTGGCGTCCCCACGGGGATTCGAACCCCGGTACCTACCGTGAAAGGGTAGTGTCCTAGGCCTCTAGACGATGGGGACCTGGACGACGGTGTAAACCTCTGAACCGTCTAGCTTTTACTCTTTTACTACTACGACTTGCGTCGTTACTGCTTGTTTGATAGCTGCGTTAAGGTGACGCCGAGCAACAATCCGACGAAGCCTAATGGTACCAGCCCGAGCCAGACTTCGGCCAGTTCGACACCATGCAGCATTTTCCAAAAACCTACTGTCAGTCCGACGATGCTTAGAATCAACCCCAGTAAAGTGGTGATGACGCCTAGTTTATGCATCGAACATCCTGTTTGTTGGTGGAGGTAAGCGGGATCGAACCGCTGACCTCTTGCATGCCATGCAAGCGCTCTCCCAGCTGAGCTATACCCCCAACGAAGCCGCGCATTCTATATTTGCCGGGGTTGAGCAGACCGAGCGGATCGAACTGCTGTTTGATTGCGCGCATGATGTCGAGCGTGGCGGGATCGATTTCCTGGGGGATGAAACGGCGCTTTTCGGTGCCGATGCCGTGCTCGCCCGAGAGGGTGCCGCCGAGAGCCAGCACACGCTGCACGATGGCGTCGAGCGCACGGTGGGCGCGCGCCATTTCGTCGCTGTCATCCGGGTGCACCATGATGTTGATGTGCAGGTTGCCGTTGCCGGCGTGACCGAATGAGACGACTGCCAGTTGATAGGCTTTTGCGGTGTGGTCGATGAAGTCGACAAAGTCGGCCAGCAGGGATACGGGCACCACGACATCCTCGTTGATCTTGAGTGGCGCAATTCGTTTGACGGCATGGGACAGCGACTTGCGTGCACTCCATAGCTGGACGATTTCTTCGCGATTAAAGGCACTTCGCAGTTCAAGCAGTCCGTCGCCTGCCAAGGCTTCTTTCAATGCGGCTATCTGGCGTGGCAAGTCCTGTGTTGCGCCGTCTGCTTCAACCATCAACAACGCACGCGTGCCGGGTGGCAAATCGCTTGCCGCACCCGTGGGAAGGATGGCGTCAATAGCGCGGTGATCCATGAATTCGAGCGCGCAGGGTACGACCGGCTGCTGCATGATGCGACCGACCGCATTGAGCGCCGCTCGGTTGCTGGCAAAACACACACGGAGGGTGGCAATCGATTCGGGCGCGGGCAAGAGTTTGAGTGTGGCTTCGGTGATGAGGGCAAGCGTGCCTTCGGAGCCAATCAGAAGGCGGGTGAGGTCGTAGCCTGTTACGCCCTTGGTGGTGCGGCAGCCGGTGCGAATGGTTTCGCCGCTGCCGGTTACGGCACGCAATCCCAGAACATGATCGCGCGTGACGCCGTATTTGACGGCCCGTGGGCCGGCGGCATTCATGGCGAGGTTGCCGCCAATACGGCAATAGGCGCTGCTGCCCGGGTCTGGCGGATAAAACAGGCCGGCGGCGCGCGTGATGCGATTGATGTCGTCGGTGACGACGCCCGCTTCGATGACAATGAGCCGGTCATCCGGGTTGAATTCGAGCACGCGCTGCATGCATTCAAAGCTGACGACAACGCTTCCTGTTGCGGGCAGTGCGCCACCGACGTTCCCTGAGCCTGCGCCTCGCGGTGTCAGGGCTATGCGATGTTTGAACGCAATCCTGGCGAGCGCGACGACGTCTTCGTGTGAAGCTGGAAACAGCACTGCTTCGGGTGTAATCCTGCGCGGTGTTTCATCGTGGGCATACACTGCAAGCGTGGTCGCATCGTCAAATACGCGATCCTCTCCCAGGGCAGAGCGAAACTCGGCAAGCGCATGTTCGGGCAGCATGGCAGCGATCAAGCCGAATGCTCGGGCGGGAGTTGGGCGATCAGCTGGCCGATCATGTCGGCATCAAAGTCCATGCCGATATCCCAGCCGGGATTGAGCGCGATTGGAACACCTCCTCCGATGCGGCGTAACAGCCACGAAAATTCGGTCAGGATGCCGCCTGAAAAACCGGGGTAATGCTCGACAAAAGGCTTTGCGCGCTCGGGGCTGGTGAACACGACCAGCACGCGCTCGCCTTCTTCGTCTTCAATGATCAAAAGGTCGGCCTGAGTCGAACGCTGGAAGCCCTGGATGGGGTTTTTGTCGTCACGTACCGGCATGAATAGCTGCTGGTCGATGAGGTGCAAGACAAAGGTTTCGGGATCGAGCGAACCTGCATGAACGGCAGCCAGTTGTTCTTCAAGTGCGTTGTGGGGGATGAAGTTCATGGGTCACGGGCTCGCGCGGGGGTGGGGAATAAAGTGTAACCGATGGCTTGTGGGGGATGGCTGCCTTTACTGGCGAGTCAGGGTTTCCAGTGCTCGGGGTGAGCCCAGAAGCGCGCATTGAGCCAGTCTGGAACCGTTTTATAGCTATCCAGATCGTAGTGAAAAATGCGCATGGCATCGGCGGTGTCTGTTGGAGACTGCATGAAGCCGAGTGCGCGGAAAGCAGTTTCGTCCAGAACCGAGTTTTTCGGGACTGCGAGGAGGATGCGCGGAGCCCTGTACATGCGCGTCTGGTTGATCAGTTGCCGGGCTTCCTGCGCGCTCAAGCCGGACAGGATGTCGACGCCCAGTGCCAGCGCGCAGGGCGAATCCGGTGGCGTGTCGCAGGTATAAACCAAGGTGTTGGGCAGCACGTCCTTTATCAGCCGGTAAGCTGTGTCATCCAGGGCGTATGCGGTTTCTGGATGCTGCTCAAGCAAGTGGCTGCGCAGGTGGTCGTGCCAATGCATGGCTAGTTCTTCTTGCGCGGCTCACGAACGAGTCGCGTACCGACGATGCGGTCGTGAAAGAACTGCCGGTCGCGGTCGAGCAGCGCCCACCAGAAACCCGCACCGGCCAGCAGCAAACCCGTCAGGGCCAGCGCAAAACGCAGCGCTGCCTGTTTTAGCGTCACGGCATCGCCGTTCGGATTGACCAGGCGAATGCGCCAGGTTTTCATTGCCAGCGTTTGTCCGCTGCGCAACCAAAAGGCACTGAAGTAGGAAAACAACACGCCCACCAGATAAAGCTGGAATACGTGGTGCACCCAGCCAGTCTGCGCGTTGCCGACCATATACAGAAAAGGCAGGGCCGCGACGAAAATCACGGCGGTAACCAGCAGCAATTCATAAATCATGGCAGCGATTCGAATTGCCAGCGGGGCGGAGGCGGGGGCTATTGCGTTGTCTTGCATGGTGGCTGCTCGATGCATATCGTAAAGCAACTCATGGCTATTCCCGGTGTGATTGCCGCAGGTGAGTTTGCGTTTCGCGGTGACCGTTTCTCGTACGAAGGCGCCCTGACCGACGAATTTGCCCGGATGGCGTCGATTCTGTGTCGGGCCAACACCCTGGCAATCAACATGCAAACCGAAATAATCGACTCTTTCGCTGAAGGATGCGGTTGTCGTCCTGTGCAGGGCTGGATTGCGCACGGCAATCTGGTCACCATCTGTGCGGTCGGCAATTACTTTGCCTTCATCGAAAATCGTGACGAATTGCTGAACGATGTAATGACCATCATGCGTGCCAAAGTGGGCGACATCCGCGATGACTTGCTGGCAAATCTGTATTCCAAGCTGGGTGGTGATACCAAGGAAGCGCTGTACTGACCTGTACTGAAATCGATACCAAAGGAGACGCGGAATGAATCTGGAAAAAATGATGGATTTGCCGGGCGCTATGGCAGCGTTCACGTATTCCGACAAGGGGGATTTGCAATCACACCTTGTTCGTGAAGGAACCGAGCTCACGGCGCAGGTGCTGGATTTGCTTGCGCATTCGTGTGTGGCCAACCTGGCTATTGCCAACATGGAGGCGCGTGGCTGGGAGGCCGTGACTGGGCAGGGCGGATTTCAGCCGCTCAAGGGATTTTCAGTCGTCGGCCTCGAGTGGTCGGTGGTTGTTAATGGAAATTGCGGCGTGGTTGTGCGTAATCGCGATGCCGATTATGAAGCTGCTTTTTCAGCCTTGCAGGCTGCCTGAGGAGCGCATATGTCGCTGAAAAAAATCCTGATTCTGGATGGCGTAACAGCGGTATGCCGCTTTCGTGACGATGGTGTCGTCATGGAGGCCGAAGGCGTGCTGCCTCCCGAACTGCTGGGGCGTCTGGCAAAGTTTGCCCAGTGGTATCGCCGAATGGTTTCGGGCAATACCGATCTCTTGTCGTTGTTTTCGCAAATGCGGGGCTGGTCTCCCTCGCAGGGGTGGATCGTGCAGGGCGATTCCGTTACGGTGTGCAGCTCAGGCAACATGGTTTGTCTGTTTGATAACGCGCAGGGGTCGCTCAATCAAATCATGCAGGTCCTGTCCGAAGCGGCGCACGAATAATAGGCAGCATGCTTTTGCTGCGCAGTCACGCAGCAACGGGCAAATGTCCCTAGCCCTCCCTTTGCGGAGGGCTTTTTTACATTCCGGGTCTGGATTCGGCAGGGATCAACCGGTTGAAATTGCTTGAAATTCTGTGAATTGGCCTGCAGGCCATGAATTCTTGACCGGAACAGGACAAAACGATTACTCTCACAGGTCCACCAATGAATTGATTTTTTGCCAGTTTATGGAAGTTACGGGCGCTGAGATCGTCGTACGTTGTCTGGCTGAAGAAGGGGTCGAATTTGTATTCGGTTATCCCGGCGGTGCCGTGCTTAACATTTACGATGCGATTTTCAAGCAGGACAAATTCAAGCATGTGCTGGTTCGGCACGAGCAGGCCGCCGTGCATGCTGCCGACGCCTACGCGCGCGCAACCGGTCGCGTAGGCGTGGCGCTGGTAACGTCTGGCCCCGGCGTCACGAACGCCGTGACCGGCATTGCCACAGCCTATATGGATTCGATCCCCATCGTGGTTGTGAGCGGTCAGGTGCCAACGGCGGCCATTGGTCTTGATGCGTTTCAGGAAGTCGATGCGGTTGGCATCACGCGCCCCTGCGTCAAGCACAACTTCCTGGTCAAGGACATCAAGGACCTCGCAGAGACATTCAAGAAGGCTTTCCACATCGCGGCCTCCGGCCGTCCCGGTCCAGTCCTGGTCGATGTGCCCAAGGATGTGACCGCCCATTTGGCCGAATTTGTTTATCCCACGACGGTCGAGATGCGCTCCTACAACCCGGTTGTCAAGGGTCATAGCGGGCAATTGAAGCGCGCCGTACAGATGCTGCTCGAAGCCAAGCGGCCGATGGTTTATGCCGGCGGCGGCGTGGTGCTGGGCGATGCGGCGACGCAGTTGACCGAGCTTACCCGTTTGCTGGGCTTCCCCTGCACCAACACGCTGATGGGGCTGGGCGGTTATCCCGCTACCGACAGGCAGAGTCTCGGCATGCTCGGCATGCATGGCACTTACGAAGCCAACATGGCGATGCAGCACTGCGATGTGCTGATTGCCGTGGGCGCGCGGTTTGATGATCGAGTGATTGGCAATCCGGCTCATTTTGCACGCGAGCAGCGTCGCATCATTCACATTGACGTCGACCCGTCGTCGATTTCCAAACGGGTCAAGGTCGATGTCCCCATCGTGGGTGACGTCAAGAGCGTACTCGACGACCTGCTTGTCTTGCTGAAGCAGTCCAGGGAAAAGAGCGATGCTGCAGCGCTGAATGCCTGGTGGACGCAGATCGAACTCTGGCGCTCCAAAGACTGCCTCAAGTACAACCGTAGCGGCAGCATCATCAAGCCGCAGTACGTGGTTGAAAAGCTATGGGAAGTTACCAAGGGTGATGCCTACGTCACGTCCGACGTCGGCCAGCACCAGATGTGGGCAGCGCAGTATTACAAGTTCGACAAGCCGCGTCGCTGGATCAACTCGGGTGGCTTGGGCACCATGGGCGTCGGCCTGCCGTATGCGATGGGCGTGCAGCTTGCGTTCCCCGATGCGCAGGTTGCCTGCATCACCGGCGAGTCGAGCATCCAGATGTGTATCCAGGAACTGTCGACCTGCAAGCAGTACCGCATTCCGGTCAAGGTCATCACGCTCAACAATCGTTACATGGGAATGGTGCGGCAGTGGCAGGAATTCTTCTACGGCAGCCGCTACGCCGAGTCCTACATGGAATCGCTGCCCGACTTCGTCAAGCTGGCCGAAGCCTACGGTCACGTCGGCATGCGCATCGACAAGCCCGAAGACGTCGAAGCTGCGCTGAAAGAAGCCTTCTCGCCCGCGCTGAAGGAGCGTCTGGTGTTCATGGACTTCCAGACCGATCAGACCGAAAACGTTTTCCCTATGGTGGAGGGCGGCAAAGGTCTGTCTGAAATGATTCTGGCGGAGGAGCTGTGATGGTGCGCCGCCATATTATTTCGCTGTTGATGGAAAACGAGGCGGGCGCACTGTCGCGTGTGGCCGGCCTGTTTTCCGCGCGTGCCTACAACATCGAGTCCTTGACGGTTGCACCGACCGAGGACGCGACGCTGTCGCGCATGACCATTGTCACGGTGGGTTCGGAAGAGGTCATCGAACAGATCACCAAGCAGCTGAACAAGCTGGTGGACGTGATCAAGGTCATGGACCTGACCGAAGGCAGCCATATCGAGCGTGAGCTGATGCTGGTCAAGGTCAAGGCGGTAGGCGTCGGGCGAGAGGAAATGAAGCGCACCGCCGACATTTTTCGCGGCCGCATCATCGATGTCACCGACGCTACATATACCATCGAGCTGACCGGAACCGGCTCCAAGCTCGATGCGTTCCTGGAGGCGATCGACCCCATTTTCATCATCGAAACCGTGCGTACCGGCGCGTCTGGTATCGGACGTGGCGAACGCAGTCTTAAAGCCTGATTTTTAAATCGCAGTATTCAATCCATATTTAATCCATTCATTTTTTGCCTGGGAATTCACCATGAAAGTTTTTTACGACAAGGACGCAGACCTCTCCCTCATCAAGAAGCGCAAGGTCGCGATCATCGGCTATGGCTCGCAGGGTCACGCCCACGCCAACAACCTGAAGGACTCTGGCGTTAAGGTCAGCGTCGGTCTGCGTAAAGGCGGCGCATCGTGGGACAAGGCCAAGAAGGCCGGCCTCGACGTCAAGGAAATCGCTGATGCGGTCAAAGCGGCTGACTTCGTGATGATCCTGATCCCCGACGAACTGATGGCGGGCACCTACTACAGCGACATCGAACCCAACCTGAAAAAAGGCGCGACGCTGGCCTTCGCTCACGGCTTCAACGTCCACTACAACCAGATCACCCCGCGCGCCGACCTCGATGTCGTGATGATCGCCCCCAAAGGCCCTGGCCATCTGGTGCGTTCGACCTACACCCAGGGCGGCGGCGTGCCTTCCTTGATCGCGGTGTATCAGGACAAATCCGGCAAGGCGCGTGACCTTGCCCTGTCCTACTCCGCAGCCAACGGCGGCACCAAGGGTGGCGTGATCGAAACCTCGTTCCGCGAAGAAACCGAAACCGACCTGTTCGGCGAGCAGGCCGTGCTGTGCGGGGGGGCTGTCGATCTGGTGAAGGCCGGCTTCGAAACCCTGACCGAAGCGGGCTACGCGCCGGAAATGGCCTACTTCGAGTGTCTGCACGAACTGAAGCTGATTGTCGACCTGATGTACGAAGGCGGCATCGCCAACATGAACTACTCGATCTCCAACAACGCCGAATACGGCGAATACGTGACCGGCCCCAAGATCATCAACGCGCAGTCCAAGGCCGCGATGAAGGAGTGTCTGGACAACATCCAGAACGGCAATTACGCCAAGCAGTTCATCCTCGAAGGCCGCACCAACTACCCCGAGATGACCGCCCGCCGCCGCCTGAATGCCGAGCATCCGATCGAAGTGGTCGGTGCCAAGCTGCGTGCGATGATGCCGTGGATCAGCAAGAACAAGCTGGTCGATCAATCGAAGAACTGATTCGCGTCAGGGATCAGGGGTGAGGCGCAAGGGCAGGTTGCCCGCGCGCTTCACCCCTTTATTTTTTACATGGCTGCTATCACCGAACCGAACTTATGACACATCCTTTGATTGCCCGCGAGGGCTGGCTGGTCTTGCTGGCCGCGTTTTCTGCTGCAATTCTGGCCACGGTTTTTCTTGGTGCCTGGTCGATTCCGTTCTGGATATGGGCGGTTTTTGCGCTCCAGTTTTTCCGCGATCCGGCGCGCGTGCCGCCGAGCGACGCCGATGCGGTGATTTCGCCTGCTGATGGCCGCATCGTCGCAGTGGAAAAGGTGCGTGACGCATATCTTGATCGCGATGCACTCAAAATCAGCGTGTTCATGAACGTGTTCAACGTTCACTCCAACAAGAGTCCGGTAGATGGCGAGATCAAAGGGGTCTGGTACATGCCCGGCAGTTTTGTGAATGCGGATCTCGACAAGGCCTCGACCGAAAACGAGCGCAATGCCCTGTGGATTCAGACGCCTCATGGCGATGTCACCTCGGTGCAGATTGCCGGTCTGATCGCGCGGCGTATCCTGTGCTACGTCCGCACCGGGGACAAACTGGCCCGGGGCCAGCGTTACGGTTTTATCCGTTTTGGTTCGCGGGTGGATGTCTACTTGCCCACGTCGGCGCGCGCAGAGGTTTCAATTGGCCAGAAAGTGACCGGCGGGCGTACCATATTGGCACGCTGGTAACTGTTTCTTCTTATGCCCGAACTCCAACACCGTAAAGCAGATTTGTCGCGCACGCGCATGCGTGACCGTGGCATCTATCTGCTTCCCAACCTGTTTACGACGGGTGCCCTGTTCGCTGGTTTTTATGCGGTGGTGCAGGCGATGAACGGACGCTTCGAGCACGCCGCCGTGGCTATTTTCATCGCCATGGTGCTCGACGGACTGGATGGACGGGTTGCCCGCATGACCCATACGCAAAGTGCATTTGGCGCTGAATACGATAGCCTGTCCGACATGGTTTCGTTCGGCGTTGCGCCTGCGCTGGTTATTTATGTTTTCGCCCTGCAAAGTCTGGGCAAAATAGGCTGGATTGCGGCTTTTGTTTACTGTGCAGGCGCTGCGTTGCGGCTGGCCCGCTTCAACACCCAGCTCGAAACCGTAACCGACAAGCGCTTTTTTCAGGGAATGCCCAGTCCCTCTGCGGCCGCGTTGATTGCTGGTTTTGTCTGGGTCATGGTCGAGTATGGCGTCGAAGGTCGGGACGTGCGGTGGCTGGCGGCTGCGATCGCCTTGTTCGGCGGCCTCACCATGGTCAGCAATTTCCGGTATTACAGCGGCAAGGAAATCAATCTGCGCAAAAGCGTGCCGTTCTTTGTCATCTTGCTGGTTGTACTCGCATTCGTGTTGATATCGACCAGCCCACCCGAGGTGTTGTTCGGCATTTTTTTGCTGTATGGCCTGTCTGGATATGGCGAGGCGGTCATGCGGTTTTTGCGCAAGCGAAAGCTGGCGAAGACATCCCCGGCCCTGAATCGCGACAACGAACCGATGTGATTCGACGTATTGCCATGAATCAAACCCTCACCTTCTTTTTTTCTGCCTGATGCTCGTGGACTCCGCCATGAAAGATCGTTTGTTCGTATTCGACACTACCTTGCGCGACGGCGAGCAAAGCCCCGGCGCGTCGATGACCAAGGATGAAAAATTACGCATTGCGCGCCAGTTGGAAAAGCTCGGCGTCGATGTGATCGAAGCCGGGTTTGCCGTCGCAAGCCCGGGCGATGCCGATGCCATTCATGCCATTGCTGGAGCGATCAAGGAATCGACCGTGTGTTCGCTGGCGCGCGCCAACGAGCGTGACATCCATGCGGCGGGTGGCGCGATCAAGCCCGCCAAGTCGGGCCGTATCCATACCTTCATCGCCACCTCGCCCATCCATATGGAAAAGAAGTTGCGGATGCAGCCGGATCAGGTCGTCGAGGCGGCGGTCAAGGCAGTGAAGCTCGCGCTCGAATATACCGATGATGTGGAGTTCTCAGCCGAGGATGCGGTGCGTTCTGAAATGGATTTCCTGGTACGCATTTTCGACGAAGTGATCAAGGCTGGCGCCAAGACAATCAACGTGCCCGACACCGTCGGTTACAGCATTCCAGCCTTGTGGGGCGAGCGCATGAAGCAGCTGATTGAGCGCGTACCCCATTCCGACAAGGTCATCTGGTCGACCCACTGTCACAACGATCTCGGTATGGCGGTTGCCAACTCTCTGGCTGCCGTGATGAACGGCGCGCGCCAGGTCGAGTGCACCATCAATGGCCTGGGCGAACGCGCCGGCAATGCCTCGCTGGAAGAAATTGTCATGGCGGTGCGCACCCGCAAGGACGTGTTCCCCTGCGATACCCGCATCGATGCTACGCAGATCGTGCCCGCGTCCAAGCTGGTGTCGACCATTACGGGTTATCCGGTGCAGCCGAACAAGGCCATTGTCGGCGCCAATGCCTTTGCCCACGAATCCGGCATCCACCAGGACGGCGTGCTTAAGCACCGCGAGACCTATGAAATCATGCGTGCGGAAGACGTCGGCTGGAACGCCAACCGCTTAACCTTGGGCAAGCTCTCCGGGCGCAACGCATTCAAAACCAAGCTCGGCGAGTTGGGCATCCTGATCGACAGCGAAGAGGCGCTCAACGCAGCCTTTGCCCGCTTCAAGGAACTCGCCGACAAGAAGCGCGAGATTTTCGATGAAGACTTGCAGGCATTGGTCAGCAGCGAAAGCTATGCAGCCGAGCACGAACGCTACAAGCTGGTGTCGTTGCGGGTCTGCTCCGAGACGGGGGAAATTCCGAACGCGCAGCTGGTGTTCACCGACAATGGGGCCGAAAGGCGGGCCGAAGGCTCAGGCTCGGGGCCGGTCGACGCCACGTTCAAGGCGCTGGAGTCGGTGGTGGCCAGCGAAGCCGATTTGCTGCTGTATTCGGTCAACAACATCACCAGTGGAACCGATGCGCAAGGCGAGGTAACGGTGCGCCTGGCCAAAGAGGGGCGCGTGGTGAACGGGCAGGGCGCCGATACGGATATCGTCGTGGCCTCGGCCAAGGCCTATCTGCACGCACTGAACAAGCTGGACTCGAAAATGGAGCGGGCGCATCCGCAGGTGTGAAGTGGGCAGGGTGCGAGTGACAGGATGCGGCGGCAAATGCAGGTTATGGCAGCCTGAACTTCTACCGATCATCCTCCCCGTCAGACCCGTAAATCCGTTAAAATCCACATAGTTATCTCATCCCTGACCGGGCACGGAAACGTGCCCGTTTTGCTGTGTCGCAGAACCTGATCCGCAATTTCTCCATCATCGCCCACATTGACCACGG
>NCHD01000155.1 GCA_002257045.1 Hydrogenophilales bacterium 16-61-112
CGCAGCGACCAGGCCAGGGTGATGTCGCCGCCTTCGGGCGTGTAGCGCACGGCATTGGACACCAGGTTGCCGAGCGCGCTGCGGATTTCCTGCAGGCTGCCGCGTACGCTGGCGTCGCTGGCGATATCGAGGCCAATGTGATGGCGACCCCCACTCAGCGATTCGGCTTCGGCCGCCAGTGCCCGCGCCAGTTCGGGCACATTGACGTCTTCGTCCTTGAGATTGTGATCGGCGCTTTCCAGCCGTGACAGGGTCAGCAGGTCGTCCAGCAGATGCTGCATGCGCCGGGTGTTGTCGAGCATCAGGTCGAAATAGCGGCGCGATTCACTGGCAGGCAGCGCCGGTGCATCGGCCAGGGTTTCGACGAAGCCACCGACGACGGTCAGCGGCGTGCGCAATTCGTGCGAGACGTTGGCGATGAAGTCGCGGCGGATGGCGTCCACGCGTTCGAGTTCGGTGATGTCGCGCGCGACCAGTAGCTTTTTGCCTTCGCCAAACGGCACCAGCTGGATGGACAAGGTGACTTCGCGATCCAGCGGCGATTTACACACCAGCCGCCGCGAGTAGTCGGCGGCATCGAGGAACTCGATGAAATGCGCCTGGCGCAACAGATAACGGATGAACTGGCCACGGTCGCGCTCGCAATCGAGTCCCATGTATTTGCGCGAGGCCGGGTTGCACCAGTCGATCTGGTCGTTGCCATTGAGGATGACCATGCCGTCGGGCACGGCCGTGGCCGCGTGCTCGAACTGTTCCAGCGCGTTGGTCAGTTCGCTGCGGCTGGCGCGCTGGCGGCGCTGGAGCTTTTCGAGGCGGTAGAAAATATCGCCCCAGGTGCCCATGGCATTGGGTGGGGTCACTTCGTCGGGATTTTCCAGCCAGCGCGACAAGCGGTATTCCTGCCACAGCCGCCGCAGCATCACCATGGCCTGAATGCCCGCCAGGAAAATCAGCGCGGCGACCGCGCCAGCCCCTGCCCACAGCATCAACGCCACCAGCAATACGCCAGCCAATACGCTGAGCGGACGCCACCAGAACCCCATGTCGATCACCTCTTGAACCGCAGAGGGCGGATTATCCCACGTCGGCCGAGAAGCGATAACCCGAACCGCGCACCGTCTGGATCAGTTCGGAATGGCCCGAAGGTTCGAGCGCGAGGCGCAGGCGGCGGATATGCACGTCGACCGTACGCTCCTCGACAAACACATCGTCGCCCCACACCTGGTCGAGCAACTGGGCGCGCGAATAGACCCGCTCGGTGTGCGTCATGAAGAAATGCAGCAGGCGGAATTCGGTCGGACCCAGATCCAGCGGCTGGCCCTTGCCGACCACCCGGTGACTGGTCGGATCGAGCCGCAGGCCATTGATCTCCACCGGCTCGTCGGTCATTTGCGGCGCACGGCGGCGCAGCACGGCCTTGATGCGCGACACCAGTTCGCGCGGCGAAAACGGTTTGGTGATGTAGTCGTCGGCGCCGGTATCGAGTCCCAGCACCTTGTCGCGCTCTTCCCCGCGCGCGGTCAGCATGATGATGGGAATCGGCTGGTAGCGTTCGTCCGCGCGCAGCCGCTTGCACAGGTCGATGCCCGACATGCCGGGCAGCATCCAGTCGAGCAGAATCACGTCCGGCAGGCTGCTTTTCAGAAACTTCAGTGCATTCTCGGCATCCCCGGTCACCGTCACGGAATGGCCGGCTTGCGCCAGATTGAACTTCAGTAATTCCTGAATGCCCGGTTCGTCTTCAACCAGCAAAATATTGGCAGCCATGCTGACTCCAGCCCTGTTTCAAAGACCGCCATACTATGACAGCAATATGACTGATTCATGACAGCCCGGCGCCGCACCAAGCCCGCGCCAGCCTGCGCGCTGTTAGAATTCCGGCCTGATTCGTTGAGCCCGTCTGCCATGGATAAAACCACCCATTTCGGCTACCAGCAGGTGGCCGAGCTTTCACTCCGTCGCGGCCCAGTACGACCTCATGAACGACCTGATGTCGGCCGGCCTGCACCGGCTGTGGAAACGCTTTGCCGTGGCGCAGGCGGGGCTGCGGCCGGGAATGAAAGTGCTCGACGTCGCCGGCGGCACCGCCGACCTCACCCGGCTGTTTCTGAAGGAAGTCGGCGCCGCCGGCACCGTACTGCTGACCGACATCAACTTTTCCATGCTGCGCGAAGGCCGCGACCGCATGCTGAATGAAGGCAAGACCCCGCCCGCGGTGCAATGCGATGGCGAACGGCTGCCCTTCCCCTCCAATTACTTCGACTGCGTGTCGGTGGCGTTCGGCCTCCGCAACATGACGCACAAGGATCAGGCGCTGGCCGAGATGAACCGCGTGCTGAAACCCAGCGGACGGCTGCTGGTGCTGGAATTTTCCAAGGTGTGGAAGCCGCTTGAGCCGGCCTACGACCTGTATTCGTTCAAACTGCTGCCGCTGATGGGCAAGCTGGTGGCGCAGGACGCCGGCAGCTACCAGTATCTGGCCGAGTCGATCCGCATGCATCCGGGGCAGGAAGAACTCAAG
>NCHD01000156.1 GCA_002257045.1 Hydrogenophilales bacterium 16-61-112
GGGTCGCTATAGGCGTAATGAAGACGCGCAGCCATCTGCCGGCGCGCGCCTTCGAGCGCGATGGCCGTGAGTTCGGCGTCGATGCGTTCTCGCCGCGCCATCACCAGGTCGACGAGTTCACCCTTGCCGCCGCGCCAGCTGGCCAAAGCCAGATCCGCTTTCTCGTCGGCCAGTGGCAACAGCACGTCGCGCTGGCGTTTGACGGCGCTGACGAGACGCTGGTATTCGGCAAAATCCGCTTCCAGCATCGCAGCGTGTTCGCGCAACACCGCTTCGCGTTCGGCATCCAGCCCCATGCGCTCGGCAAGCTTGGCCGCGATTTTCGGATCCTGTCGGTGGGCGGCAAACAGGGGCAGTTCAAAACTCACCTGCACCATGGCCATGTCGCCGAACTGCGAGCCGCGCTTCGCGTACGCCAGTTCCAGTGCCCAGTCCGGTTTCTTGTCGGCTTTGGCTTCGGCCACCTCGGCGTCCAGCACACGCCCCTTGGGGTCGAAGATCGCCAGTTCAGGATGCCCGTGCAGTGCGTGTTCAAGCGTGTCGCGCGCAATGGGCCACTCCGGCGCAGCCCCTTTGAGGGGCGCCGCTGCACGCGGGCCCACCCAGCGTTTGAGCGCCGCAATGGCTTGTTGGCGGCGCGCGGTGAGTTCGTCCCGGCGCGCATCGATCATCGCGGCCTCCTGACGCGATGCCACCGCATCCAGCGCGCTGCCCTTGCCGCCGGCAATGCGGGCACGCACGGCAGCGTCGAACAGGCGATTCTCGCTATCCAGTGCATCGATGCGGTCAAGCTGGCGCTCTACCGCATCGCGTGCAATCCAGGCCACCGCGGTTTCGCGCAGCACGGCGAGCCGGGTGATGCGGGTTTGCGCTTCACTCAACGCAACCCGGCCGCGCGCAGCATCCACACGCGCACCGCGTTTGGCGTCATTGGGGAATTCCTGCATGACGCCGATGCGCTGCATGGTCATCGGTTCGCTGCCCAGGCTGAAGCGGTCGGGCCCCTCGATGGGCAGATTGTCGATGCCGAGCGCAAGTTTCGGGTCGGGCAGTGCGCCCGCCGGGATCGCTGCCTGGCGGGCCGCATCGATCTGCGCCGACTCCGCGCGTAGCGCTGGCGTTTCGCGCACGGCGAGTGTCAGCGCGTCATCGAATGAAAGCGGCTCGGCGCAGACCGATCCGGCGAGGCCCGCCCACACGAGCATCACAGCCGTGCGGCAAACCGGGGGCTGCCACAGGCGGGCAGCAGACAGGGAAATGACCATGTTCCAACTCCTTGCGAGAACGGCGACCATCGGACCGGCAGCGGCGCGATGGCGCGAAACGGCCGCAGCAGCGTCCGCTCGGGCGGGCGCAGTGCAGCACTCGGTTCAGGGAGTCAGGATTGAGCCGGCGGTCGCCAGGCGGCGGCCGGGTCGAAGGAGAACATGTCCGCCGCAATGTGCGGGAAGCGGGTGGCCGGAACCGGTTCCTGCGGCAGCAGGCCGAAGGTGGAAACCGAAAAATGCTGGCCGCCGGTCTGGCAGGGCTGTCCGGTCTTGCAGGTCTGCGAGCCGGATTCGTCGCAGCAATCGTGCGCGGCGTCCACATCCACCAGCGCCATCATGGCAGCGGCTTCCATCGGGCAAGGCACCAGCGGCTGCGCAAAATGCGCGTAGCCCTGCAGCGGAACCGCAAGGGAAAGCAGCAGGAAGAGGAATACCCGAAGTCGACGCATGGGTTGACTTTAGCGTGTGCGGCCCAGCCAGGCAAGACAGCATAGGGAGTCGTTTATATAGGGAGATTTGGACATTATCCCGTCAAGGCCGGCAAGGTGAGTTGGAACTGCGTCGCCTGATTGGCGGATGCGACTTTGATCGAACCGCCATGTGCGTCGATGATGGATTTGACGATGGCAAGCCCTAGCCCGGCGCCATCGCCTTTGCGTTGACGCGACGGGTCGA
>NCHD01000009.1 GCA_002257045.1 Hydrogenophilales bacterium 16-61-112
TGATGTACTCACCGGAGGAAGCGTATTCCGTAGCCATGATGATCTAGTTCAATTAAGTGGGTTTTGAATGCGCACATGACCGGTGCGCATTCAAAACCTCCCTCGCCCAACATAAAAACCTTAGTAACAACGATGCGTCACTTGCGGCCC
Source organism: Hydrogenophilales bacterium 16-61-112 (assembly GCA_002257045.1). GTDB lineage: Bacteria > Pseudomonadota > Gammaproteobacteria > Burkholderiales > Thiobacillaceae > Thiobacillus. Next base: position 151 of record NCHD01000009.1, read on the forward strand.
GGCGCTGCGGCCAGCCAGCCCAGCTGCGCGGCCAGCATGCCCAGCAACAGCGGCAGTGGCGCCAGCTTGAAGCCTGCCAAACCCAGCCCGAGCAAGCCGACCAGTACCAGCAAACGCTCAATGCCGGTGCGGATAAAGTGCTTGAACAGCCGGTGCTGATCCCATTCGGGATGCCTCATCGCCTGCCGCTCTCGCCACACCAGCACGCCACTGACTGCCAGCGCAACCAGTCCGCCGAACAGCGCCGCCAGCGCCGTGCCGAACCCGGCAGACAGGCCGCCAATCAGCGCCGCGATTGGCGCGATTACCGCTTGCGCCAAGGCCACGCGCTGGGTGACCGATTGAATGCCGAAGAACATTAGCCGGCGATGATACTTGAATTAGTGGGGTCTATGCAATCATCAAGTGGTCTGATGAGGAACTCGGCTGTGGGCGCGCTGTCTGCGGGCCTTCCGGACATGCCCCGCTGTTGCGACTAGGGCTTATCGTCATCCTCGGCGAGCAGGTCGCTGCCCAGATCCTGCCATGTCAGACTTCCCAACGCCGCGTGCTGGCACGCTTCGAGACGGCGCTCCAGTGAATTCAACGCTGGCTCATCCGCAAGGTCGTGCGAATGCAGCTGCTGCTGCTCACCTTGCAGTCGCAGCACCACGAGCAGGCGCGCGAGCGGCACGCTGGCAGGTTCGATCGCCGGCAGCCAACGCGGCAGCGGATCGTCGGTGCGGGCGAGCAGTTGCTGGTCCAGGAACGGGGCAAGCACCTCTTCCAGCACGGGTTCGGGCAAACGCAAGCCCTGCGCCAGCTCGTGCGGCGTCAGTCCAGGCACCCCCTCGGCGTGCGCACGCGCGAGGCGGCCGAGGGTCGCCAGCGCAATTCGCTCGCGCTGCCGCGGACTGAATGCGGCGCCGGCGTCGTGGCCCGGGCTGTAGCCGGGATTCTGCATATAAAAAGCAACGCATGCGCCAAACAGCACGATGAGCCAGATAACATAGATCCACAGCATGAACACGATCACGATGGCGAAGCCGGAATACACCGCCACGTAACTGGATGCGCCCGCAACAAATTGCGCAAACAACAAGCCGGACAGCTGCCACAGCAAGGCCGCAATGATCGCGCCGGTGATCGCGGGAAGCTTGCGTACGCGCGTGTTGGGGACCAGGGAATAAATAAAGCTGAACACGGCGATGAGTATCACCAGCGGCAGCATGCGTTGCAGTATCCGCAGGGCATCGGCCAGCACACCCCGCACGCCAAGCCAGCTGAAAATGACGTCATCAAATACCGACGCTCCAATGCTGATGACGGCAAACAGCAACACCGGCGCGGTGAAGATGACCGACAGGTAGTTGCTGAAGCGTTGCGCAAAGGTGCGTTCGCGCCGCACCCGCCACACTTCGTTGAAGCCGTGCTCAACTTTTTGCACCAGCGATACGGCAGTGTAGAGCAGCATCGCTACGCCCACTACCCCGAGCACGCCGACCTTGATGTTGTCAACAAAACCGGTGATCTGGTCGACCATCATCACCCGCTCATCGCCGAGCGGGGCCAGCAAACCGAGCAGCGCAGGTCGCGCGGCGTTATGCACGCCAAACGCCTTGAGCACCGAAAAGCTCACGGCAAGCAAGGGCACAAGGGACAGCAGCGTGGTGTACACCAGGCTCATCGCACGCAGGTTCAGACGTTCGCCGGCAATGTCGCGCATCGCCAGCACCAGCGCGCGGAGCAGTACCAGGGGCCATGCCTGCCAGGCTGGCAAGGTATTGTGGCCCACGCGCCACAAGCGCGAGTGCAACAGGTCCATGCGTTTTTTCATCTGTCCAGGCCTGTGCGGGTGAGCGGGGCGGCGCTGCGCTGCGGTCTCACATCACCTCCTCGTGCCACCCCAGGATCGACAGGTTTCTGCCAAGCGCTGCCTCGCGCAGGCTGGCCAGAAAACCTGCCGGACCGGCTGCATAGATGTCGCTGTGAGACAGATCCGGGTGCGCCGCCAGCACCTGTTCGACCAACTGCGCCGGATCGGCCCGGCCATCCAGCAGCGTGTATTCAAAATCGTCCAGCGCATCGGCCAGCGAGCGCACATAGTTTTCCTGATAGTGCGCAAGCGTGTCGGCCAGCCAGTAGAGATGCATGCTTTCAGCGACCTCCAGCGACATGGCATGCTGGATCAGGCTTTTGATCGGGGCAAAGCCGTCATCCCAGGCGACGAAAAGAATGGGGCGCCGCGAATCGAGCTGGATGACGAAGCCGCCATCGGGTCCGGTCAGCTGCACGACGGATTCCTTTGCGAGGCCGGCAAACACCTGTTGTGAAAAGGGCTGCGAATCGCGCCGGATATGCAGTTCGATATGCCGGTCTTCGCAGGGACAGCTGGCGATGTAGTACTCGCCCGCCACACCGCCGACTTCGAGCAGGACCGACTGACCGGCCAGAAAACGCAAGCGCTGGCTGCGTGGCGTCATTAGGTGCAGGGCCCGTACCTGCTCATTGATCGGCTCGACGGCTTTCACCCGGGTGGCGATGGTTTGCCGCGGAATGTCGTCGGCACCGGCGATGCCGGCCTGGATCACGACTTCGTCCATGGCGGAATAGGCGCACATCAACACGGCGCCCTTGTTCTTGTCCGCTTCCTTGATCAGATAGTCGTGCGGGCGGACCTTGACCACCGTACCCGAGAGCACGCGTGCCAGACACTCCCCGCAGTTTCCGCTGCTGCAGCCGTAACTGAGCGGAATGCCGGCGCGCAGGGCGGCTTCCAGAAGTGTGTCGTTTTCTTCAGCCGAGAAGGTGTGACCGGACGGCATCACGGTTATATGCGCTGTCATCGTGATGCCTCCGAATTCCGCACAACGCCGTTACAGCGCGATGCCCAGTCTATCCAGCAAGCCCTGCAATTCGGCATGACTCGCAAAACTGAGGGTGAGGCGGCCTTTGCCCTGCCGGGTGGTTTGCACGCGCGCCGTCATGCCCAGCGCATCGGACAGGCTTTCCTCCAGTCGCAGCAGGTCGCGCGAAACAGCCGACGCGGCGGGAGCCGGCGCAACAGCGGGCTCTTTCAGTTTCGCCACGCGGCGCTCGACCTCGCGCACCGAGAGGCCGCGTGTTTCGACCTCGTGCGCCAGTTCGCGCTGCGTGCTTGCCGACAAGGGCAGCAACGCGCGGGCGTGGCCCATTTCGATCAGTCCGGCGGTGAGCATGTCCTGCACCGGGCGCGACAGATTCAGCAGCCGCAGCAGGTTGGACACCGCCGCGCGCGACTTGCCCACCGCCTGTGCCACTGATTCGTGGGTCATGCCGAATTCGTGGATGAGGCGCTGCAGGCCTTGCGCTTCATCGATGGCATTGAGGTCTTCGCGCTGGATGTTTTCGATCAGGCCCATCGCCGCCACCGCGTCGTCGGCCACTTCGCGCAGCAACACCGGCACCTCGTTCAGCCCGGCCAGCCGCGCCGCGCGCCAGCGCCGCTCCCCGGCGATGATCTCGAACCCATCCGCGACTTCGCGCGCCAGGATCGGCTGCATCAAGCCCTGCGCGCGAATCGAGTCGGCCAGTTCCTGCAGCGATTCGCTGTCCATCTGGGTGCGCGGCTGATACTTACCGGGCGCGAGTTGCGACACGTTCATCATGCGCAGTTCGCCCTGCGGCGGCGCGGTATTGTTCTCGCCGCCGAGCAGCGCATCAAGTCCGCGTCCCAATCCCTTGAGTCTAGCCATGTATTTTCTCCCTTGCTGTCAGACCGGCGCGCCTGAGCGTTTCTTCGGCCAATTCCATGTAGGCTTTCGCGCCCTTGCACTGGCGGTCGTAGGCCAGCACCGGCAAGCCGTGGCTGGGCGCTTCGGCCAGCCGCACATTGCGCGGTATCACAGTGTCGTACACCTTGTCGCCGAAATGCTGCTTGATCTGATCGGATACCTGCTGCGCCAGCGTGCTGCGCGGATCGAACATCACGCGCAGCAAGCCTTCAATGCGGATATCCGGATTGAGGCGCTGCTTGACCTTCTTGATGGTGGCGACCAGATCGGTCAGCCCTTCCAGCGCGTAGTACTCGCACTGCATCGGAATCAGCACCGCCTCGGCCGCCGCAAACGCGTTGACGGTCAGCAAATTCAGCGTCGGCGGGCAATCCATCAGGATGAAATCATAGTCATCGGCCACCCGCTCCAGCGCCGACTTCAGGCGCATGTCGCGTTGGTCCAGATTCACCAGATCGATTTCCGCCCCCGCCAGCTCGCGGTTGGCCGGAATCACGTCGAAATGCCCGGGTTGGGAGCGCACCCGCGCCTCGGCGACGCTCACCTGGTTGAGCAGGATCTGGTACACGAGGTCGGCCAGCAGCACGCGCTGCCCGAGTTCGGCCAGGCTCGCGGCCAGGTTCACCGCTGTCGTCGTCTTGCCGACGCCGCCTTTTTGGTTGGCAATCGCCAGGATACGGCTCATACGACAGGCTCCAGAACAATCAAATGACGGCTCGCGTCCAGACCCGGGACGAGCAAGGCGTTGTTAGCGCTTACTTTCACTGCAGGCGGCAGAGCAGCGATCTCTTCATGCGGTATCAAGCCCTTCATCGCGAGCCAGCGGCCGCCCGGACCGATCAGGTGGTGAGTCAGCGCGACGAACTCCCGGAGGTCGGAAAACGCGCGCGAGGTGATGATGTCGAACCCGGTTTCAGGCCGATAGTCCTCGACCCGGCTGGTGACCACGTGCAAATTGGCTAGCCCCAGTTCGGCCTTGGCCTGCAGCAGAAAGGCGGTTTTTTTGGCGACGCTGTCGATCAGCGTCACCTGAATTTCCGGTCGCGCAATGGCCAGCGGAATGCCGGGCAGACCCCCGCCGCTGCCCACATCCAGCACGGCCTCTGACTGAAAAAAAGGCACCGCTGCCAGCGAATCCAGCAGGTGGTGGCTCACCATGCGCCCGGTCTCGCGCACCGCAGTCAGGTTGTAGACCCGGTTCCACTTGTCGAGCAAGGCCAGATAAGCCAGCAGCCTTTCTTCTGCACCCTGCGGCAACGCCAGGCCGAGCGCCGCGACACCGGCTGCGAGTTGGGTTTGCAAACTCATGCGCTTTGCTTCGCCAGTCCGGACGGGGCTGGCACAGGACCAGGCTTGAAGCCGCGCTTGGCATAGACCAGCAGCACCGAGATCGCCGCCGGGGTAATGCCCTGCAGTCGCGCCGCCTGCCCCAGGGTTTCGGGGCGCGCCTTTTGCAGCCGCTGACGCACTTCCATCGACAGTCCGGTGAGCAGGCCGTAATCGATATCGTCCGGAAAACGCAGGGACTCCTGATCGCGCTGGCGATCGACCTCATCGTTCTGGCGGTCGATGTAGCCCTGATATTTGGCGGCGATCTCGACCTGCTCGGCAACGCTTGCATCGTCGACGACCGCCCCGCCGCCGGGCAGGCTGATGACCTGCGCGTAGCTCAGGGTGGGCCGCCGCAGCAGTTCGAACAGGCTGTACTCGTGATTGATCGGCTGACCGATCAGGCGGGTCGCGGCTTCGGCAGGCAGCAGGATCGGGTTGACCCAGGTCGCCTTGAGCCGCTCGGTTTCACGTGAAACAGCGTCGCACTTGCGGCTGAAAGCTTCCCAGCGCGCATCGTCCACCACGCCCAGCGCGCGACCAATCTCGGTCAAGCGCATGTCGGCGTTGTCCTCGCGCAGCTGCAGCCGGTATTCGGCGCGGCTGGTAAACATGCGGTAAGGCTCGGACACGCCGCGCGTGATCAGGTCGTCGACCAGCACGCCAAGGTAGGCTTCGTGCCGCCCGGGACTCCAGGCGTCTTTTTCCTGCACCTGCAGCGCCGCATTGACGCCTGCGAGCAAGCCCTGCGCCGCGGCTTCTTCGTAGCCGGTGGTGCCGTTGATCTGGCCGGCAAAAAACAAACCCTTGATCGACTTGGTTTCAAGCGAGGCCTTGAGGTTGCGCGGGTCGTAGTAATCGTATTCGATGGCGTAGCCGGGACGCAGGATGTGTGCGTTTTCCAGCCCGGGAATCGAACGCACGATGGCCAGTTGCACATCGAACGGCAGCGAGGTCGAAATGCCGTTGGGATAAATCTCGTGCGTGGTCAGGCCTTCGGGCTCGAGAAAGATCTGGTGCGAAGCCTTGTCGGCAAAACGCGTAATCTTGTCCTCGATCGATGGGCAATAACGCGGCCCCACCCCTTCGATCACGCCGGTGTACATCGGCGAGCGGTCCAGCCCGCCGCGAATGATCGCGTGCGTCTGCTCGGTGGTGTGCGTAATCCAGCAAGGGCGCTGCGCCGGATGCAGGGACACGTTGCCCATGAACGAGAACACCGGTTCCGGCCGGTCGCCCGGCTGGACTTGCGTGCGGCTGTAGTCGATGCTGCGACCATCGATGCGCGGCGGGGTGCCGGTTTTAAGCCGACCCACCGGCAGGCTCAACTCGCGCAAGCGCGCAGCCAGCGAGACCGATGGCGGGTCGCCCATGCGCCCGGCGGCAAAGTTTTCCAGGCCGACGTGCACCAGACCGGACAGGAACGTTCCCGTGGTCAGCACCACCACGCGGCTGCTGAACACGATGCCCAACTGCGTCTTGACCCCGGCCACACGGTCGCCTTCAAGCAAAAGATCGTCGACCGCCTGCTGAAACAAGGTGAGATTGGGCTGGTTTTCCAGCCGCTGGCGGATCGCCGCCTTGTACAGCAGGCGGTCGGCCTGCGCCCGGGTGGCACGCACCGCCGGCCCTTTGGACGAATTAAGGGTGCGGAACTGGATGCCGGATTCGTCGGTGGCAATCGCCATCGCGCCGCCCAGCGCGTCAACTTCGCGCACCAGATGCCCCTTGCCTATCCCGCCGATCGACGGGTTGCACGACATCGCGCCCAAGGTTTCGATGTTATGCGACAGCAGCAGGGTTTGCATGCCCATGCGCGCAGCCGCCAGCGCGGCTTCGGTGCCGGCATGGCCACCACCGACCACGATCACATCAAAAGCATTCGGGAATTTCATCGCGACATTTTACCCGTTGCCCGTCAGAGTTTCACGTGAAACATCCACGCCTGCCCTGCGTCAACCAGCAGCCTGCAAGGCCTCCAGCGCTTCCCAGCGCGCAAGCGCCTGGAGCAGCTCGGCGTCGATCGCCTCGCTGCGCGCCTGCAGTTTGGCCGCGCCCTTGGCGTCGGTCTGATACAACGCAGGATCGGCCAGCCGTCCCGCAATATCCATTTGCTCGGTTTCAAGCTGCTGGATCAGCACAGGCAAGGCTTCGAGTTCGCGCGCGTCCTTGTAGCTCAACTTGCTTTTGGTGGCAGGCTTGGCCGCAGCCGGCCTGGGGGCGTCGGCCTTGACCGGCTGGGGCCGGGATTGCTGGTTTTTCCACGCCAGCCAATCGCCGTAGCCGCCGACGATTTCGGTCAGCTTGCCGTCGCCCTCGAACACGATCGACTGGGTGACGACGTTGTCGAGGAAGGTGCGGTCGTGCGAGACGATCAGCACGGTACCGCCGTATTCCTGTAGCAACTCCTCGAGCAACTCCAGCGTGTCGATGTCGAGGTCGTTGGTCGGCTCGTCCAGCACCAGCAGGTTGGCCGGACGCGCGAACAGCCGCGCCAGCAGCAGCCGGTTGCGCTCGCCACCCGACAGGGCGCTGACCTTGGCACGCGACCGCTCGGCCGGAAACAGGAAGTCTTCCAGATAGCTGATCACATGCTTGCGCTGCCCGCCGATCTCGACAAAGTCAGAACCCGGGGCAATGGTGTCGATCAGGGTGGCATCGTCGTTTAGCTGGTTACGGAACTGGTCGAAATAGGCCACTTCGAGCTTGGTGCCCTGCTTAATCGTGCCGGACGTTGGCTGCAGTTCGCCGAGAATCAGGCGGATCAGCGTGGTCTTGCCCGCGCCGTTTGGTCCAAGCAAACCCAGCTTGTCGCCGCGCAACACGGAGCCGCTGAAATCGCGAATCAGCATGCGATCGTCGTAACCGTAGCTGATTTGGTCCATCTCGGCGACGATCTTGCCCGATCGCTCACCGGAATCAATCTGGAAACCCACCTGTCCGGTTTGGCCGATACGCGCCTCGCGGGTAAGGCGCAGGGACTCGAGCCGGCGCACCCTGCCCTCGTCGCGGCAGCGTCGTGCCTTTACGCCCTTGCGGATCCAGGCTTCTTCCTGTTTCCAGAACTTGTCGAACTTGCGATTGTGCACCACTTCGATTTCCAGTTGCTCGGCCTTCTTGACCTGATAGGCACTGAAATTGCCCTGGTATTCACGCAGCTGGCCGCGGTCGAGTTCGACAATGCGGTTGGCGACGTTGTCCAGAAAACGCCGGTCGTGGGTGATGAACAGCAAGGCGCCCTTGAAGTCGGTGAGCAGGCTTTCCAGCCATTCGATCGCCGCAAAATCGAGGTGGTTGGTCGGCTCGTCGAGCAGCAGCAGCTCGGGGTCGGTGACCAGCGCGCGCGCCAGGGCGACGCGTTTTTTCAGCCCGCCGGACAGGGTTTCGACCTTGCGATCGGCATCCAGTCCCAGCCGCTGCATGGTTTCCTCCACCCGACTGTTCAGCCGCCAGGCGTCGTGGACTTCGAGTTCGTGCGACAGCCGCTCAAATTCCTCGTAGGCATCCATGTCCCCTTCGGAAACCCGATGCGCGGCGGCGTGGTAATCGGCCAGCAGGCGCTGCGCTTCACCCACGCCCTCGGCCACCGCTTCAAACACGGTATGGCCGGGCTGGAATTGCGGCTCCTGCGGCACATACGCCAGCTTCAGCGCGGGCTTGCGCCAGACGTCGCCCGCATCCGGCGGATTGATTCCAGCGATGACTTTAAGCAGACTGGACTTGCCGGTGCCATTGCGGCCGATCAGGCCGATGCGCTCACCCGCATCGACCACGAGGGACGCGCCGTCCAGCAGCGGGTGGTGGCCATAGGCCAGTTCGAGACGGTCAAAAGTGAGTAAAGGCATGATCTGGCAGTAAAAAGAGCAAGTGCGGGATTATCCGCGATTGAGCACGGCATGGACGGCGCGCGCGATATTTAATGCGCCCGGGGTATCGCCATGCAGGCAAACCGTGTCGGCTTGCACCCGGATGCGGCCTCCGTTCAGCGTGCCGATTGCCCTGCCCTGCGCCAACAACTCGGCCTGGGCGGCAGCGGCGGCCGGTTCCACGATCAGCGCGCCGTTGGTTTCACGTGAAACCAACTGGCCGTTGGTCTGGTAGCGGCGATCGGCAAAAACCTCGTTCATGACGACCAGCCCGGCGGTCTGTCCGGCGGCGACCAGATGCGAGCCCGACAATCCGAGCACGATCAACGCCGAGTCGAAGTCCGCTACCGCCTGCGCAATCGCGCGCGCCACCGTAAGATCGCGTGCTGCCACGTTGTACAACGCGCCGTGAGGCTTGACGTGCGCCAGCGGGATGCCAAGCCGCGCGGCCTGTTCGGCCAAGCGCTCGGTTTGCTGCGTTACCCAGGCTGCGACTTCGTCATTCGATGCCGCCAGCGCGCGGCGGCCGAATTGCGCGCGGTCGGGATAACTCGGATGCGCGCCCACCGCCACGCCATGATCAGCGGCCAGCTGCAAGGCGGCGCGCATGCTGGCCGCATCGCCGGTGTGTCCGCCGCAGGCAATCGACACCCGGTTGAGGTAGGGCATCAGGCCGGCATCGTCGCAGCCTTCGCCGATGTCGGCATTCAGTTCGATCATTCCACCTCCCCTTGTATCCAGGTTTGCCTTGCCAGCGTTTGAGCCGCATCGACGGCAATCGTTTCGAACTGCAGCGTGTCGCCTGGTTGCAGTTGCGCCAGCCACGGCCAGTCGGCTGCGATCACCCCGGCAATGACCGGATAACCGCCGCTGATCGGGCCGTCCCAGCCCAGGATGATCGGCTGGCCGTCCGGCGGCACCTGGATGGCGCCCGGCAGCACGCCCTGCGACGGCAATTCAAGCGAGCGATGCGACACGGCTGCGCCCAGCAGGCGCAAGCCGCGGCGGTCGGATGCGGGGCCGACCCGGTATGGGCTGCCGAAAAAGGCTGCCAGCCCGGCATCATCGAACTGGCCCGCCTGCGGCCCCGCGATGACGCGCAAAACCCTGCCAGACGAAGGCGCCGGCTGCAACGTGACCTTGCAGACCGCAGCCTCGGCAGCGTTTCCAGTAGGCAGCGCATCGCCGGATTGCAGTCTGCGCCCCTGCAGCCCGCCGAAACCTGCCGGTAAAAAGGTGCTGCGGCTGCCCATCACCCGCGGGACAGCGATGCCGCCGCGCACCGCCAGCCAGCAGCGGCACCCCGCCTCCGCCCTGCCCAGCGTCAGGGTTTCGCCTGCCGCCAGAGCCAGCGCGGCATTCCATGGCGCCGCCGCGCCACTGCTGCGGCTGGCTGCAAAGCGCGCACCGGTCAGGGCCACCATGCCGCCGGCGGGAAAAAACAGCTGTGGGCCGGCCAGCGTGATTTCAAGCCCGGCAGCCTCCTTGTTGTTCCCAACCAGCTGATTGGCGTATACCAGCGCAGCCGGGTCGGCCGCCCCGCCGACCGGCACGCCCAGCGCCCCGTAGCCGGTTCGTCCCTGATCCATGACCAGATCGCAAAACCCCGCGCGCAGGACGTCGATCATGCGGCAACAAACCGCACCCGATCGCCCGGCAACAGCAAGGCGGGGCGGGGGCGGAGCGGATCGAACACGGTGACCGCTGCACGGCCGATGAGATGCCAGCCGCCGGGACCGCTGGCAGGATATATCCCGCAATAGACGCCGCCTATCGCCACGCTGCCGGCGGGAACGCGCACACGGGGCGATGCCCGGCGCGGCACGTGTAGCGCGGCGGGCAAGCCCTGCAAATAGGCAAAGCCGGGTTGAAACCCCAGAAAAGCGACGCGGTATTCCACGGCTGTATGGCTGTTTATATAGGCGTCGCGGCTCAATCCCGCGCGCGCAGCGAGCGCATCCAGATCCGGCCCGGCAACGCCGCCGTATTCGACACGAATCGGGTGCAGCACGCCGCTCGCGCCGGACGGGCTCGTCGCATCCGCACACAAGGCCTGGCGCAAGGCCGCTGACATCGCAGCGCCCGGACGCAAGATCAGCAGCAGGGTGCCGTCTGCCGGAACAAGGTCCTCGACCTCCGGCCAATGCCGTGAGGACAGCGCCGCATACCGCGCCAACGTCGCGTCGCCTGTCGCCAGCAACACGCCACGCTCACTCACCCAGCGCCAGGCCGCACCAGCAGCGGGGTGCAAGGATGACCGCCGGGCTAGCGGAAGAGCGTGGGGGTCGGTGTCGTGTGACATGCGAACGGAGTTCGGGGGATCAGTGGCCGGCCAGTTTACCGGCTGGCGGCTCTCAAGCCGATGAAAACGCTGAAAAACCCTCGAACAAGTGGCGCGTTTTGCCCCGATCAAGCGCGGGCCCGCGGCCGGATCTACCCGCTAGCAACAGCCGACCGCTCACGCTGGGTCAGCTGGTCCAGAGTTCGTCCAGATTCGTGATGCCCCAGCGCGCCGCATCCTCGCGGCCGACGATCCTGTCGCTCGTACCCGGATGCGCAAGATCGAGCATCTCCGGCACGATGCAGGTCTGCGACTTGGTTGAGAAAAAGGCCTTGACGCGCGGCGCGAGCAGGGATTTTGCCGATTGCTCGATCACCACGCCCAGCCGGCCCGAGGCCAGCTTGACCAGCGAACCGTTGGGATAGATGCCGATACTCTTGATGAAGGCTTGAAACACGCGCTCGTCATAATGGCTTTTGCTCCATTCGGTCATCTTGCGGATGGATTCGGCCGGGTCCCAGCCTGCCTTGTAGGGGCGATTCGAGGTGATGGCGTCGTAGACATCGCAGACCGCGCCCATTTTGGCAAACAGGCTGATGGTGTCGCCCGCGAGTTGGTGAGGGTAGCCGCTGCCGTCGATCTTTTCGTGATGGTGCAGGCACACATCCAGCACGATGGCGCTGGCGCTGCTGCTATCGACCAGCAAGCGGTGGCCCTCGACCGGATGCTGTTTGATGACGTCGAACTCAGAGTCGGTCAGCTTGCCGGGCTTGTTCAGCACCGCCACCGGCATCACGGACTTGCCCAGGTCGTGCAGCAGACCCGCCATGCCGGCTTCGCGCACGGACGCTTCGTCCAGTCCCAGTTGGCGTCCGAGCGACACCATCAACGCACATACCGCCACCGAATGCATGTAGGTGTAATCGTCGGCGGTCTTGATCCGCGCCAGGCTGACCAGCGCCCCTGGATTGCGCAGCACCGACGAAGAGATCTCTTCGACCAGCTCGCCGACCGCATCAGCATTGATGGCGTTGCCCATACGCACTTCGTTAAACATGGACACCACCGCCCGCCGCGCCTTGGCGCAGATCATGGCGGCCTGCCGGAGCTCATCGCTCATCGCCACCGGTTCGGGCGGCTTGGCCCGCTGCGCTTTGATCGCTTCTGTCGCGTCGTCTCTTACTGATTGCGCCTCCGCCAGCGAGGGATCGGCCGGTCCATCGAGGCCCTTTTCGACATCGATCCAGACCTCGGTAATGCCGCTTGTGCGGATGCGCTGGATGTCTTCCGGATCGGTCAGCGTGAACTTGCTGCGCCAGAACGGGTGATCCATCCACGAACCGCACAGCGCGTGCAGATGCATGCCCAACGTCAGTTCTTTTGCCTGGATTTTTTTCAGCACGATGTCGTATCGGATAAATAGCGTTAATCAGTGTCAAGCGCCGCTATTGCTTAACGGTTATTCCCGGCATCTCTTGACCGCCTGCCGCCAACCGACGAACGGTCGTTGCCATTTATAACTACATAACTAATCATATAGGCATGAAAACCCACTACCTCAACCACGGCCTGCCGCCCGAATGGTCGGGCGTCGCGCAGGTCTTTACCGCGCTCGGCGACGACTGGCGCCAGCGCATCCTGCTCGCATTCGAGCCGGGCGAACGGCTGTCCATCAAGGCAATCGCAGACCCCCTGCCGCTGTCGCGCACGGCCGTGGTGCACCACCTCGACGTGTTGCGCGAGGCGGGCATTCTGATTGCAGAAAAATCCGGCCGCGCCGTGATGTACCACCTTGACGAAAGCCGTCTGCAGTGGGCGCTCGACACATTGCGCACCTATATCGCCCTCCTTCATCCCGACAACCCCCATGCGTAAAGTCCTCAAGTTGCTGCTTAAAACCGTATTCAGCCTGCTCTTCCGCGTCCGCATCAGCGGAACGCTGCCACGCCGGCAACCCGGCCAGCGCCTGCTGATCGTGGCCAACCATGAATCGTTTCTCGACGGCATGCTGCTGGGGCTGTTCCTGCCGCTCGACCCGGTGTTCGTTGTCAACACCGGGATTGCAAAACGGCCGCTGTTCAGCCTCGTGCTTGGGCTGGTGGACCATCTTGCGGTCGATCCGACCCATCCGCTGGCGATGCGCCGCGTGGTCAAGCTGCTGGAATCCGGCCGGCCAGTCGTGATCTTCCCGGAAGGCCGTATCACCACCACCGGCTGCCTGATGAAGGTCTACGACGGCCCCGCGTTTGCCGCCGCCCGCACTGGCGCAACGATCCTGCCGGTCCGCATCGACGGCGCGTCGCGCACCTATTTCAGCCGGGTATCAGGCCACTATCCAAAGTCGTTGCTGCCGCAGCTGACGCTGTCGATCCAGCCGCCGGTCCGCATCCCGGCACCGCTTGGGTTGACCGCAAAATCCCGCCGCAAGGAAGCCGGCGAGCACCTGCGCAAGATCATGCAGCACATGCTGTTTGCGTCGCACCCGCGGCAAACCCTGCCGGCTGCTTTTCTCAATGCGGTGTCGATTTATGGCCGGAACCGCGCGTGCCTGGAAGACATGAAGCCCTCACGTTTGAGCTACGGCGACACGCTGAAAATGGTGCTGGCTTTGTCACGCCTGACGTCACGCATCACCCGGCCGGGCGAGACCGTCGGCGTGCTGATGCCGAGCGCGGCCACCACGCTGGGTTTGCTGCTCGGCCTGCAAACAGGCGGGTGCGTCCCCGCCATGCTCAATTTCACTGCCGGTGCGGAAGGCATGCAGTCGGCCTGCCACGCGGCCTGCATCCACACCCTCATCACCTCGCGCGCCTTCATCGAGAAGGCCAAGCTCGAACTGGTGGTCGCCGCGTTAAAGGGCATCGAGTTGCATTATCTGGAAGACCTGCGCGCGCAGATGACGCTGGCCGACAAGCTGTGGGTCGCTCTGGCCGTGCTGCTGCCGCGCCGCGTGATCCGCGCAGGCGACCCGGAGCAGCCGGCCGTGGTGCTGTTCACCTCCGGCACCGAGGGCAAGCCCAAGGGCGTGGTGCTGTCGCACCGGGCGCTGCTGGCCAACGTCGCGCAGATCCGCGCGGTAATCGATATCAACCCGACCGACAAGGTGCTGAACGTGCTGCCGCTGTTCCATTCGTTCGGCCTCACTGGCGGCGCGCTGTTGCCGATGCTGTCCGGCGCCGAGACCGTGCTCTACCCCACGCCGCTGCATTACAAGGTCATCCCCGAGCTGGCCTACGACCGCAACTGCACCGTGCTCTACGGCACCAGCACCTTCCTCGGCCAGTACGCCAGGAACGCCCACGGTTACGATTTCCACAAGCTGCGCTACGTCATCGCCGGGGCGGAAAAACTGGCCGACAGCGTGCGGGTGGCCTGGGTCGAAAAATTCGGCATCCGCATTCTGGAAGGCTACGGCGCGACCGAAACCGCACCGGTGCTGGCGGTCAACACGCCGATGGCATACCAGGCCGGCAGCGTCGGCCAGTTGCTGCCGGGCATCGAAGCGCAGGTGATCGCGGTGCCCGGCATAGAGCGCGGCGGCATGCTCCACGTGCGCGGGCCCAACCTCATGTCCGGCTATATGCGCTTCGAAGCGCCGGGCCTGCTGGATCCGCCGGCGAGCGAGGCCGGTGACGGCTGGTACAACACCGGCGACGTGGTCGAGATCGACCCCGCAGGCTTTGTGAGCATCCTCGGCCGGGTCAAGCGCTTCGCCAAGATCGCCGGCGAAATGGTGTCGCTGGAAGGGGTGGAAAGGCTCGCCGTTACCGCCTCCCCCGAGTGGGCGCACGCCGCCACCAGCATCGCCGATGAAAAACGCGGCGAAGCCATCATCCTGTTCAGCACCGATCCCGGACTCACCCGCGAACGCCTGCAACTGGCCGCGCGCGAACGCGGCCTGCCGGAAATCGCCGTCCCGCGCGCCATCCGCCTGCTCGACGCCCTGCCCGTGCTGGGCACCGGCAAGACCGATTATCAAACACTGAAAGCGATGGCAGCAGCATGAAGCGGCGCACGTTTTTACTTGGGCTGGCGGGCACTGGTCTGGGCGCCGCCGTATGGGCCGGAAGCCGCTGGTGGCCGGACGGCGAATGGCGCAATCCTTGCCTGGCTGGCCTGCCGCCAGCGCTGGCCGATCACCCGCTGGTGCGCGCCGCTTGGGAAGGGCTCGATCCGGCCCGGGTCTGGGACATGCATGTGCATGTCGCCGGCAGCGGCGACAGCGGTAGCGGGATGCGCGTCAATCCGGCGATGGACAGCCTGACCCATCCCATCCTGTACACACAGAAGCGCGTGTTCATGGATGCGGCCTGCGCGTCCGACGAGCACGGCATCGACGCCGCCTATCTTGACCGCCTGCTGCAGCTCACCACCGCGTTTCCCCCGGGGGTGAAATTCATGCTCTACGCCATGGAGGCGTTTCACGACGGCGGCGGCCACACGCAGGACGCCCACACCGGCATCCATGTTCCCAACGCCTACGTGCGCACGCTGGCCCACACCTATCCCGAACGGTTCAAGTGGGTTGCTTCGATTCATCCCTATCGCGACGACGCGGTGGCCATTCTCGAACAGTGCATCAAGGACGGCGCGCGCGCGGTGAAATGGCTGCCGTCCGCCATGGGCATCCACCCGGCATCAAGGCGATGCGATGCGTTTTACGCCGCGCTCAAGCAGCACGACGTGCCACTGATCGTGCATACCGGCACCGAGTTGTCGGTCAACGGCGAAGGCCACAGCCAGGACCACAACAACCCGTTGCACTTGCGCCGTCCGCTCGCCGCCGGCGTGCGCGTGGTCGCCGCGCACTGCGCCTCGCTGGGGCGGGATGTCGACTGGGACGCGGGCGACAAACCGGCCAAGGTATCCAGCTTTGCCCTGTTCACCCGCCTGTTGGGCGAGCCAACCGGCGTCAATCTGTATGGCGACCTGTCCGCCATCCCGCAATTTCACCGTTACCGCATCCTGCCCGGGCTGCTGGAAAACACCGACTGGCAGAGCCGCCTGCTCAACGCCTCCGACTATCCGCTGCCCGGTATCCTGCCGATCTATCTGCTGAAGGAGCTGGTGCGCGCGGGCCTGCTGCGCGCCGCCGACGCCGAGGTGCTGCACGCCATCCGCCGCCACAATCCGCTGCTGTTCGACTTTGTAATGAAGCGCTCACTCACCTGGAATGGCAATAAATTCACCGCGCGCTGCTTTGAAACACGCGCCTTCTTCGACCGCACTACAGGACTTCCCACATGAACTGGCTATGGATCATCCTCGGCGCCCTCGGCGGCGCGCTGCTGCTGCAGAATAGCGGCGGCCTGCTGCTGGGCGCGATTCTGGGCGGCATGGCCAGTCGCCTGGCGCACAGCCGGCAAAACGAACTGGCCTTCGAAAAGCGCCTGCGCGCACTGGAAAAGCAACTGACCGGACTCACCCCAACCCGCGCGAATGGCATACCGCATGACGAAGCAGAGGCGGTGGCCGAACCTGTCGCAGCCGTCCTGTCGCAGGCAGCGGAGAGCCTGCCCGCCGCCGCACAGGTGCCCGCCCAGCCCCCCGCCCAGCCCCCCGTCCAGGCGGCGAAACCGGGCCCGATCCACACAGCGGAGTCAGCGCCCCCTTACGCCGATCCTGTCTGGCCACGTGAAGCCTCCCCCTGGCTCAGCCGCCTGCTCAGCGGCAACCTGCTGGCCAAGGCCGGCGTGGTCTTGCTGTTTTTTGGCGCCGCGTCCGGACTCAAGATGGCGGCAGACTATGGTCTGTTTCCACCCGGCGTGCGGCTGCTGCTGGCGGCGCTGGCGGGCGTGGCGCTGGTCGCTTTCGGCTACAACCGCGCGCGCCTCAGCGCGCAGCAAGCCTTCGGTTTTGCCTTGCAGGGCGGCGGCTTTGCGCTGCTGTACCTGAGTCTCTACTTCGCTTTTTCACGTTATGGCTACATCGACGCGACGCTGGCGTTTGCCGGTTTTGCGCTGCTGGGCGTGGGCTGCGCGCTGCTGGCGATGCGGCAGGACAGCGAAGTGCTGGCCTGGCTCGGTCTGGCCGGGGCATTTTTCGCGCCCGCGCTGGCGTCCAGCGGCGGCAATCAGTACCGCATCCTGTTCAGCCACTTCCTGCTGCTCGACCTGTTCATCGTGGCGATCAGCAGCCGCACCGGCTGGCGCAGCCTCAACCTGCTCGGCTTCTTCCTCACCACGTTGTTCGGCTTTGCCTGGGCCCTGGGGCGGTTTGAAACGGCGTTCCGCTCCGACATCGAAGCCTTCCTGCTGGGGTTTTTCCTGCTGTACACGCTGGCGCCCGCCCTGCTCGCGCACTACCGCCAGCCTGCAGGCCGAGCCTGGATGGATGGCACGCTGCTGTTTGGCGTGCCCGCGGTGGCCGCCGTGGTGCAGGGCGCGCTCGGTTATGAGCGCGACTACCTGGCGCTGACCGCGCTGCTGGCCGGGCTGTATTACCTGGCCCTGGCCGCGCTCACCCGCCGCAGCGACAACCCGGTGCTGCCGCGCGCGTTTACCGCACTGGCGATCACCTGCCTCACCGTGGCGATCCCGCTGTACTTTGGCGCCGCCGTCACCGCCGTGTTCTGGGCGCTCGAAGGCGCGGCCGTACTGGCGTTCGGTCTGCATCAACAGCGGCGGCTGGCGCTGCTTGCCGGAGCGGCGATCCAGGCGCTGGCCGCATTGCGGTTGCTCGATGCAGGCCAGTTCCTGGACCCCGGCACGCCGTTCCTCAACGATTTTTTCCCCGCCGCGCTGGCGCTGGCCGGCGGCTATAGCGCATGGCGGCTGCAGCGGCATGCGCGCGCGCTGTCCTGGCAAGGAATCGCCCTCGGCTGGGCCGTGATCGCGTGGCTGCTGGCAGGCTGGAACGAAGCAGCGGGCACGCAGACGCTGACGGTGTTCAGCGAAGGCCTGATCCTGCTGTGGATGATGGCAGGCGCGCTCGCGCTCGAAATTCTCGCCAGCCGCCTGAACTGGGCAGCCGGACGCTACACTGCGGTTGCCCTGTGGCCGGTCACGCTGCTAGCCGTGCTGTTGTCCACGGCCAGTCATGGCCATCCACTGGCGGGCGGCATGGCGGCGGCCCTGCCGCTGGCACTCGCGGCCGGCTACTGGATCCTGCATCGCCAGCAAGCAGCCGGCCTGAGCGGCTGGCTGCAGGCGCGCCATCTATCGATATTCTGGCTGCTGATGCTGGCAGCCGTGCTCGAAGCCGGCTGGCAGGCCGAGCGGCTCGCGCCCGCCACCCCGCTGTGGGCGCCGGTTGCCATCCTCGCGGTGCTGTGCGCCGGCTTACTGGCCTTGCGCCAGCTACAGCAGCGCACGCTGTGGCCGGCGGCCGGCCTCGAGTCACTGTACGACCTGGTTGCGCCCGCGCCGCTGGCTGCCGGCCTGGTGCTCGGCGTGGCGCTGCTCAACCTCAATTTCAGCGGAAGCTGGAGCCTGCCCTATCTGCCCCTGCTCAACCCGCTCGACCTCGTCAGCCTGGTCGCGCTGGCCTGCCTGTGGCTGCGCTGGAACACGCCCGCCTGGCAACAGTACACCGGTCACATCGGACTGGCTGGATTGAGCAGCCTGGGCCTACTGTGGCTGACCGCGTTGTGGGCACGCATCGCCCATCACTTCCTCGATGTTGCGTTCAACGGCGCGGCCTTGAAGCATTCCGCGCTGTTCCAGGCAGGCGTGTCGCTGCTGTGGACGGCCGCGGCCATCGCCGCGATGCTGCTGGGATCGCGGCGCGGGATGCGGCAGACCTGGTTTGCCGGCGTCGGCCTGCTCGGCATCGTCGGCCTCAAGCTGCTGTTTGTCGACTTGGGCCAGGCCAGCCTCGCCACCCGCACCGCCACTCTGCTCGGCATGGGCGGCCTGATTTTGATCGCGGGCTATTTCGCCCCTGCGCCGCCGAAAAGCGAGCCCGCCTGAACGCATACCGCCCGCTTGCAGGCGCTCCGGGATGACGCGCTGATCTGTCAGGCTGAAGCCGCCCATAAAAAAGGGTTCCACGTGGAACCCTTTTTTGTCCTGCCGGAATCAAGCGTGCAGCTTAATCCTTGAAACGACCCCGCACACCGGCGCGCGCAGGCGCATTGCCCGGGCCACGGTTGTTGTCGCTGCCATAGCTGCGACCTGCGCCGGGGTTTGCGCTGCGCGCAGGACGGTCGCCATAGGCACGCGCCTGGGGCCGCGCCTTGGCTTCGGTTTCGCGCTTTTTCCAGTACTCGACGCTGTTGCCGTCAACATCGGGACGCGGCGCGCGCTCGGGTTCGAGGCGGTTGCCTTCACGCGGTGCAAAGGTGCGCGGCGCCTTGTCGAACGAGCCACGCGCAGCGTTATCGAAACGATTGCCACGCGGAGGAGCATCCGAACGCGGACGATCGCCTGCGGGACGCTCGCTGCGTGCGCCACGATCACGGTTGTCCTGGCTGTCGCCACGCGGCGGACGGTCGCCGTACGCACGCGGAGCGCCTTCGTTGCGCGGCGCACCGTAGCCGCCGGCCGAGTGATTGCGCTCGCCGCCGCCAAAGCTGCGTTTCTCACCAAAACCGCCGGTGCTGCGATTGCCGCCGGTGCTGGTGCGCGGACGGCCATTGCCAGCCGGACGACCGCCACCGCTCTGCGGACGCTGCTGCGGCTCCAGACCCGGCAAGGTGTGGATTTCGATGCGGTTGCCCGTGTAACGCTCGATGTTCTTCACCAGACCGCCTTCGCGCATGCCGGCAAAGCTCACCGCGATACCGGTGCGGCCGGCACGGCCGGTACGGCCAATGCGGTGCACGTAGTCTTCAGCCTGACGCGGCAGGTCGAAGTTGATCACATGGCTGATGCCGGCGACGTCGATGCCGCGTGCGGCGACGTCGGTCGCGACCAGCACCTTGGTACGGCCTTCACGCAGGCGCTGCAGCGAACGGTTGCGCGCGCTCTGCTGCATGTCGCCGTGCAGCGAATCCGAAGCGAAGCCGCTTTCAGACAGCATGTCGGACAACTCTTCTGCACTGCGCTTGGTGGCAGCGAACACGATTGCCTGCGTCATGTCGACATCGCGCAACAAGGCATCCAGCAGACGCTGTTTGTGGTCCATGTTGTCGGTGTACAGCAGGCGCTGTTCGATTTTGGATTCGGTGTGCGGAACGGCCGCGATTTCGATGCGCTCGGCGTTGCGCGTCAGTTCACGCGCCAGGTTGCCCACCACGCCGTCGAGGGTGGCCGAGAACAGCAGCGTCTGACGATCGGTCGGGCAGCGCTTGGCGATGGCCTGGATGTCATCGACAAAACCCATGTCGAGCATGCGGTCGGCTTCGTCCAGCACCAGCACTTCAATGCGCGAAAAGTCGATCTTGCCGCGTTCCAGGTGATCGATCAGACGACCCGGGGTGGCCACTACCACGTCAACCGGCTGGCTCAAACGCTTGAGCTGCAGACCATACGGCGCGCCGCCCACCAGGCAGGCGGTGCGGAAACGGCGCAGCCCACTACCGTAGGTGATGGCGGCCTTTTCAACCTGCAGCGCCAGTTCACGCGTCGGGGTCAACACCAGCACGCGCGGGCCGATGCTCTTGCTGGGCGATTCGGTCAGCAGACGCTGCAACGACGGCAGCAGGAACGCAGCGGTCTTGCCGCTGCCGGTGTGCGACGACACCAGCAAATCGCTGCCGTTCATGGCAGCAGGAATGGCGAGCTGTTGCACCGGCGTAGCGGTCGTGTAACCGGCGCCCGAAACAGCATTGAGGATGATGGGGTCAAGACCCAGATCGGAAAATTGCATGACTAACCTTTTTAATGAGCGCACCGGCCAAAGGCCACAAAAACGCGCTATCCAGACCCGTCCGAAACCAGACAGGTCAAATATACGAACCGGATATTGAAGCGGCGTTTGGATGGCTGAATCCTGAAGGATCAATCCATGAACGCCCACGGGTCGCGTCGATCACATCGGCGCCAACCACAAGACTTGTCACTGCCCGCAAGGTGCGAACGGTACAAAAGAGAGGTCGAAGACGATGGGGCTGTGAGAACAGTCCCGAGGCACGGCGGTTAAAAAAACTTTGCCTGCCCACTTGCTGTATGCACAACGCTGCGCAGTATATCAGAAAACACTGATTTTGTGACGGTTTTTAAACCGCCGGCCACAGGCCGCGGTTTCAACGCCGAAATCCGGGTCAGGCCGGTTGATACAGCTTGCGATACAAGCCGCCGCGCTCAATCAGTTCGTCGTGCCCGCCCGCTTCCACCACACGGCCATTTTCGAACACCAGAATGCGGTCGGCCTCCCGCACCGCGGACAGCCGGTGCGCGATGATGAGCGTGGTTCGGCCGGCCAGAAACGCGTGCATCGCCTGATGCAGCTGGTGCTCAGTGGCGCTGTCGAGCGCCGAGGTGGCTTCGTCGAGAATCACGATGCGCGGGTTGGCGACGATCATCCGCGCAATGGCCAGGCGTTGCCGCTGGCCGCCCGACAGCCGCACGCCCTGTCGTCCCACCATCGTGTCGAGCCCATGCGGCAGGCTGCCAATCACGTCTTTCATCTGCGCGATGTCCAGCGCCTGCCACAGGGTGGCATCGTCCACTTCGCGGCCGAGCGTGAGATTGGCGCGCACGCTGTCGTTGAACAAAACCGGGTGCTGCAACACCACCCCCACATGCTCGCGCACCGTCTCCCAGCCGATGTCGGTGACCGGCGCGTCGCCATACGCAATCTGTCCGGCTTTCACTGGATACAGGCCCAGCAGGGCCTGCACCAGCGTCGACTTGCCGCCGCCCGACGCCCCCACCAGCGCGACTTTCTCGCCCGGCGCAACCGTGAGGCTGACGTCGTCGAGCACGCTCTCGCCGTTTTCCTCGTAGGAAAAGCTCACGTGCCGCAGCGTTACGCCAACGGTCACCTGGCCCGCAAAGGGATTCAGCCGCGCCGGGTGCGCAGGTTCGTCCTTCAAGCCCAGCAGCGCGTTGATCCGCCCCAGCGCCGCGTTGGCGGCAAACCAGGAATACTGCATGTTCACCAGTTCCTGCACCGGCGTCATCATGAACCACAGGTAGCCGAACACCGCCAGCATCTCGCCGATGCTGAGGTTGGAATACACCACCATCAGCATCGCCAGCGCGCGAAATACATCGAAGCCCGCCAGAAAAACGAAGAAGGAAATCCGGCTCATCGCGTCCGACTTCCAGGCGAACGCGGCGGCATGCTGGCGGATATCGGCCGCGCGCTCGGTGACACGCGCGAGGTAATGCTTCTCGCGGTTCATCGCGCGAATTTGCGTCAGCGCATCGAGCGTTTCGGCGAGCGCATCCTGAAACACTTCGAATGCGCGGTTCTCGTGTTTCTTCAGGTCCTTGACCCGCTTGCCGAGCCGGGTGGAAAACAGGATCACCAGCGGATTGAGCAACAGGATGAACAGCGCCAGCTGCCAGTGCATCCAGAACAGCACCGCCGCCACGCCGATAAGCGTGAGCACCGACACCACCAGACCGGATATCGACGCGCCGAGAAAGCTGTCAATGGCGTTGAGGTCGGTCACGAAGTGCGACGTCACCCGCCCCGCGCCCACCGTTTCAAATTCCGACAGCGCAATCTTCGACAGCCGGTTCAGCATCTGCACCCGAATGCGGTAGACCACCGCCTTCGCCAGCAGTGAAAACGTTCGCCCCTGCCACACATTCAGCAGGATCGAAGCCAGCCGCAGCAGCACCGTCAACAGCAGCGCCGCGCCGATGAACAGCACCGGCCCGTGCCAGGCAGCCGGCGTCCAGCCGGCGATGCGGGCGACGAAGCCGGCAGGATGCTGCAGCAGCACCTCGTCCACCATCAACGGTAGCAACAGCGGCACCGGCACCGCCGCCATGACTGCCAGCAACGCGATGAAATTGGCCTGCGCGAGATGCGTTCGATAAGTGCGGATTTCGGCGTAGATCGATTGCCAGGTCAGCATGAATGAGTCGCCCATGAAAGTGGAGTGGGCCGCATCGCGCGGCCAGACCGGTTTATTTGCCGATACAGAATTTGCTGAAGATCTCACCCAGCAAATCGTCAGCCGTGAACTCACCGGTGATCACGGCCAGCGCCGCCTGCGCCAGCCGGAGTTCCTCGGCGAACAGCTCCAACTGGCTGACGGCACCGCGCGCTGCCGCCACGTGCGCCGCCGCGCGCTGCAGCGCATCGAGATGGCGCGCGCGCGCCATGAACGCGCCCTCGCCCGCCGCCTGCCAGCCCGCCACCGCCAGCAGCTTTTCGCGCAGCAAGTCCACGCCGGCGCCGGTTTTGGCGGACAGCCAGATTTCATCGGCCGTGGCGCGCGGCGCTTCGTGCGTGGCGTCGATCTTGTTGTGCAGGGTCAGCCGCGCCACGGCAGGCAAGCGCGCCAGAATCGCCCGCTCGTCCGCGCCCACGCCATGTGCCGCATCGACCAGCAGCAGCGCCACGTCGGCCTGGTCCAGCGCCGCCCAGGTGCGCGCGATGCCGATTTTTTCCACCGCGTCGTCGGTTTCGCGCAAGCCCGCCGTATCGATAATGTGCAGCGGTACGCCCTGAATCTGGATCGCCTCGCGCACCGTGTCGCGCGTGGTGCCGGCTATCTCGGTCACGATCGCCGCCTCGAATCCGGCCAGCTGGTTCAGCAAGCTCGACTTGCCCACGTTCGGCTGGCCAATCAGCACCACCGTCAAGCCTTCACGCAGCAGCGCACCCTGACGCGCCTGGCTGCGCACACCTGCCAACGCCGCCTCAATGCGATCCAGCCGCCCAAACGCATCCGCCTGCTTCAAAAAATCGATTTCCTCGTCGGGAAAATCCAGCGTCGCTTCCACCAGCATGCGCAGCCGCGTCAGGGCCTCCAGCAGCTCGTGCACCCTCGCAGAAAACGCGCCCGACAGTGAACGCACCGCCGAGCGCGCCGCCTCGGTTGACGCCGCATCGATCAGGTCGGCCACCGCCTCCGCTTGCGCCAGATCCAGCTTGCCGTTGAGATATGCACGCCGCGTGAACTCGCCCGGCCCGGCCAGCCGCGCACCGAGCTCGATGCAGCGCTGCAGAATCAGATTGAGCACCACCGGCCCACCATGCCCCTGCAGCTCCAGCACAGACTCGCCGGTAAAGGAATGCGGCGCCACAAACAGCAGCGCAATGCCCTCGTCGAGCGTCGAGCCATCGGCATCGAGAAAACGCGTGAATGTCGCGTGACGCGGTGTGGGCAGCCGACCGAGCATTGCAACAGCAAGCGCGGCAACATCCGCCCCCGATACCCGCACGACCCCCACCCCGCCACGCCCGGGGGCAGTGGCGATGGCGGCAATCAGATCAGGGGTTGGCAGGTCGCGCATGACTCGGTTTCAAAATGGCGGAAGGGAAAAGACCTTACAGTGCCACAAATGGAAAGACCCGATGCATGCATCGGGTCTTGAATTACAACAACGGTTTAACGCACGGACTCAAGCACCTGCGTCAGGCTTTTGCTGGCGCAGGCTTGCTGCCCTCGACCTGTTTGTTGATCCACCACTGCTGCGCAATCGACAGGATGTTGTTGACGACCCAGTACAGCACCAGACCCGACGGGAAGAACACGAACATGACGGTGAACATCACCGGCATGATCATCATGATCTTGGCCTGCATCGGGTCCATCGGTTGCGGGTTCAACTTGACCTGCAGAACCGAGGTGATGCCCATGATGATTGGCAGGATATAAAGCGGATCCGGAGCGGTCAGGTCGGTAATCCAGCCAAGCCAGGGTGCGCCACGCATTTCGACGGCGGCCAGCAACACCCAGTACAGGGCGATGAAGACCGGAATCTGGATCAGGATGGGCAGACAGCCGCCGAGCGGATTGATTTTCTCGGTCTTGTACATATCGGCCATGGCCTGATGCAGCTTGGCGCGGTCATCGCCATAGTTTTCCTTCAGCTTTTGCAGGCGCGGCGTCAGCGTTTTCATTTTGGCCATCGACTTGTAGCCGGCGGCCGACAATGGATACAGGGCCAGCTTGAGGAAAATGGTCAGAATGATGATGGCCCAGCCCCAGTTTCCGACGATGCGCTCGATCTTGTCCAGCGCCCAGAAAATAGGGAAAGCAAGCGGCGTCAACCAGCCATAGTCACGTGCCAGATCGAGGCCGGGTGCGGTTTGTTCGAGTACGGTCTGGGTTTGCGGGCCGGCATACAAGGGAACGGTGAAGGTTTTTTGCTGCCCGGGCGCGAGCAGACCTTCGGCGAGGATTACGCCGGCGGAATAAATGCCATCGGACGAACGCGCATAAAACTCGCGTTTGATCGTGCCTTCGGGCAACCAGGCCGCAACGAAATGATGCTGGACGATGCCGACCCAGCCATTGTCGGCGTTCTTCTCGAACTCGGCCTTGTTTTCAGCGACCTTGTTGAAGGGGACTTTCTGGAATTTTTTGGCATCGGTATAAACCGCTGCGCCAGTGTAGGTCGGCAAGAAGAACTGCGATCCGCGTGGCGGTTCGCCATGGCGAGACAACTGGTAATAAGGCGTGAGATCGACAGGCTGCGTGCCACCGTTGATGACCCGCATCCTGACGGCAATCTCGTAACTGCCGCGCTTGAAAATATAGGTCTTCTCGACCCGCACACCGGTAACCGGGTCGGTCCAGCTCAAAGGCACTTCCAGTTGCGCGGCGCCTCCGACCAGTCGGTAGGTCCCGGGATTGAGCTGGAACAGGCTGCGGTGCGTGGGCAGGTTCTTGCCGATCAGACCGCTTTGCGCCATGTAAGGCGTGGTCTGGTTGTCTTCAAACAGGGTAAAAACCTGATTCCTGTCGTCCGTTTCACGATAGGGCAGAAGCTGTAGCTGGCGCAAATCGCCACCATTCGCATCGATGACCGCGTGCAGCACATCGGTTTCCACCACGGCGCGCTGGCCTTTGGCAAACCCGGCCTGCGCCGGCGTCGGCGCAGGCGCATTCAATGCCTGGCTTGGCGTCGGCACCGCCTGGCCGGCGGGCGTGCTCATCGCACTCGGGGGGACCGGTACCGGTGTATTTTTGTCCTGCCAGGCTTCCCACAACAACAGCAGCGAAAAGGAAAAGACGATAAATAAAATCAGTCGCTGATTATCCATGGGGCGGAGTGTCGTTTTTAAGTGGGGAGGGGATCGGGCGAAAGATCGCCCGCTTGTGCGTTTGGCCATTTTGCCATGGCACGATGACCGGCACGTTTAAAGGTGCGCGACAAGTCGCGTGCTTCATCGCCGGGAACCGGCCTGGCAATCAAACGAACCACGAAATCACAGGCTGGCAGTTCCGGCAGGACCTGCCGGAAGCTTTCGCGCACGCATCGCTTGACACGATTGCGGTCGACCGCACGCGCAAGCAGGCGCTTGGCCACAATCATGCCCAAACGCGGGTGTCCCACCTGATTAGGGCGCACCATCACCATTACAAAATCGGTTCGAGCGCGCTGATTTTCGGCAAAAACACGATCAAAGTCGGCTTTATTGACCAGCCGCGCGTCGTGGAAGCGAACGCTTCCAGCCTTTTCAGGATGCGTGTCGATTAGTTAAACGGCCAGACGAGCGCGGCCTTTGGCACGACGTGCATTGATGACGGCACGACCCGATTTCGTTTTCATGCGGGCACGAAAGCCGTGGGTACGCTTGCGACGAACGGTAGAGGGTTGATAAGTACGTTTCATGTCTTGTCCTTTCCAGAGTAGCGCTGACCGCAATCCTGCTTGACAGGCCGGGCCAAACACAAAAAAATGTGTTGAAAAACCGCGCATTAGACCCGCCTTTACCAAGGCATGTCAAGTTACTGCGTTTTACGGCCTGCCGTCCTGCCTGTGGATAACCTCATCGAAGGGGAGTAAGATTCGGCCTCGAATCCTATGCCGCTATCCGCACCCCGCCTCCCTACTATGGATTCCTTCTGGGACCTTTGCCAAGAGCGCTTTCGCGCCAACCTCACCCAGCAGCAATTCAGCACATGGATCAAGCCCCTGGTGTTCGATGACTCGAACGGGGAGGTGCGCATTCTTGCGCCCAACCATTTCGTAATGGACTGGGTGCGTGAAAAATTCGCCGAGCACATCAGTGAGTGGGCGCTGGAGTTTTATCCGGAGCAAGTTTCCATTGTGTATGCGCTCGGAAAAAAGCCTGCTGCAAGCCGCCCCCCTGCTCCCCCGTCTCACATCGAACCCCGATCGTCACAACCTGAACGCGCAGTCGTTGCACCCGTTCAATCGGGCATGCGCATCAATCCAGCGTTCAATTTTGATAATTTTGTGTCGGGACGCGCCAACCAGCTGGCCCGCGCGGCTGCCTTGCAAATCTCCAATAATCCGGGGGCTGCCTACAACCCGCTGTTTGTTTATGGCGGCGTCGGCCTGGGAAAAACCCATTTGCTACAGGCCATCGGCAATACGGTGCGCGAAGCCAACCCGGACGCACGCATCAGCTACATCCACGCCAATGATTATGTGGACGATGTGGTCAAAGCCTATCTCAACAAGCAGTTCGATGACCTCAAGCGACGCTACATGTCACTGGATCTGCTGTTGATCGACGACATTCAGTTTCTGGCCAAGAAGGACCGAACCCAGGAAGAGTTCTTCTATGTTTTCAATTCCCTGATCGAAAACAAGAAACAGATCGTCATCACCTGCGATACTTTCCCCAAGGAAATCAACGGCCTGGATGACCGGCTGAAATCGCGTTTTGCATGGGGTTTGACGGTCGCTGTCGAACCGCCCGAACTTGAAATGCGGGTCGCCATCCTGTTGGCCAAGGCGCAATCCGAAAACACCACGCTCGATGAAACGGTGGCTTTTTTCATCGCCAAGCAGGTGCGTTCCAATGTGCGGGAACTGGAAGGCGCGCTCAAGCGCGTAATCGCGTTTTCGCGCTTTCATGAAAAGCCCATCACCCTAGAACTGGTCAAGGAAGCCCTGCGCGACCTCATCGCCTCGACGTCACGGATCGTATCCATAGAAAACATCCAGAAAACCGTCGCCGACTTTTATAAAATCAAGGTCGCCGACATGTTTTCCAAAAAAAGAACCCGCAATCTGGCCCGTCCGCGTCAGATCGCGATGGCCCTGTCCAAGGAACTGACCAACCAGAGCCTGCCTGAAATCGGCGAATCGTTTGGTGGACGCGACCATACAACCGTGATTCACGCATGCCGAAAAGTCGCTGAATTACGTGAAACAGAAGTGGATATCGGGCGTGATTATTTAACCTTGTTACAGATCCTGACAGGCTAAGGATGAAATGTGGATAAAACAGGTTAAAAACCCAAAGCATAAAATCTGTCCACAATCAGACAGCGCTGCCAAGGTTTTACCCACACCCCAAAATGATCAATAACAAACTGTTTTAATTGAGTAATAAGGCTTATCCCCAGATTTAGGCTGCCTTTATTATTGTTCTCAGGAATATATAAATGCTATTAATACAAAGCGAACGTAACGCACTGCTTGCAGCACTGACTTCTGTGGTAAAGCCGGCAAGCTCACCCTGCTGGCAACCGATCTTGAATTGCAGATCAGCACCCAACTCGACGCACAGGCGGGTGAGGACTTTGCGATTACCATCGCAGCCCGCAAGCTGTTTGATATCGTTCGTGCACTGCCCGATTCAGCCAAGGTCAAGCTCGACACCAAGGACAGCCAGGTGGTGGTGAGCGCGGGCAAATCGCGCTTCACCCTGCAAACCTTGCCGGCGGCCGATTTCCCCCGCGTTGAAACTGGATCAGGCCTCGGCGAAGCCATCCATTTGCCGCAAAAGAAGCTCAAGCGCCTGCTGCAACTGGTGCAGTTCGCAATGGCAAGCCAGGACATCCGTTATTACCTCAACGGCATGCTGCTGGTGCTGGAAGGCAAGCAATTGCGTGTGGTGGCAACCGACGGCCATCGCCTGAGTTACGCTGAAACCGAGCTCGACATGGATGCGGGCACGCGCGAAGTCATCATTCCGCGCAAAACCGTGGTTGAGCTGTCCAAGCTGCTGGCCGATGTCGATGACGCGGTAGAACTCAGGATCGGCGCCAATCAAGTCACCATTACGCTGCCGGGTACTGAACTGGTCACCAAGGTGGTGGACGGCAAGTTTCCCGATTACCAGCGCGTCATTCCGCTCAACCAGCCGCGTCACCTCAAGGCCAATCGCCAGACCGTGATTCAGGCACTGCAGCGCGCGGCCATTTTGTCGAATGAAAAGTTTCGCGGCGTTCGTCTTGTGATGAGCGAAAACACCCTGGGCATCGTGTGCAACAACAACGAGCAGGAAGAAGCCGCCGACGAGATCGAGGTCAGCTTCACGGGCGAACCACTCGACATGGGGTTCAACGTAACCTACCTGCTGGATGGCTTGGGCGCAGTCAACAGTGAAGAAATTACCCTGTCGCTGGGCGATGCCAACAGCAGCATGCTGCTCACCAGCGAAGGCGAACCCGGTTTCAAATATGTCGTGATGCCCATGCGCATTTAAATTAACCGGCGCCGAACCAGATATTTAACACCTCAGAACTTACCGACAGGAAATCCCCGCAAGGGGTATCAACACCATGAGCGACAAGCCAGAAAACGCGATGGCCGGCGACACCAACGGCGGCTACGACGAAGACAGCATCCAGCAACTGGAAGGCCTGGAGGCCGTGCGCAAGCGTCCCGGCATGTACATCGGCGATACGTCCGATGGCAGCGGCTTGCATCACATGGTGTTCGAGGTGCTGGACAACGCCATCGACGAAGCACTGGCAGGCTGGTGCGACGACATCAAGGTCATCATCCATCCCGATAATTCCATTTCGATTTCTGACAACGGGCGCGGCATTCCGGTAGGCGTCAAATTTGACGACAAGCACGAACCCAAGCGCAGCGCGGCAGAAATCGTGATGACCGTGCTGCATGCCGGCGGCAAGTTCAACCAGAACAGCTACAAGGTGTCGGGCGGCTTGCACGGCGTGGGCGTGTCCTGCGTCAACGGCTTGTCGAAGTGGTTGAAGCTGATCGTGCGCCGTGACGGCAAAAAATACGCCATGACGTTCAACCAGGGCAAGGTGCTTGATCGCCCGGTTGAAATCCAGAATGGGGTTGAAGTTTCGCCCATGCAGATCGTGGGCGAAACGCAAAATCGCGGCACCGAAGTCCATTTCCTGGCTGACGAGGAAATCTTTGGCGTTGGCCAGGTCGTGTATCACTTTGACATCCTCGCCAAGCGCATCCGCGAGCTGTCCTTCCTCAACAACGGCGTAAAAATCGAGCTGATCGACCATCGAGACGGCAAGAGCGAAAACTTCGCGCATTCGGGTGGCGTCAAGGGCTTTGTGGAATACGTCAGCCGCCTCAAGACCGCGCTGCACCCCAAGATTTTCACTGCGATCGGCGAAAAGGACGGCATGACCGTCGAAGTCGCGATGCAGTGGAACGACAGCTATTCCGAATCCGTGCAGTGCTTCACGAACAACATCCCGCAGCGCGACGGCGGCTCACACCTGACCGGCATGCGCATGGCGATGACCCGGGTGCTGAACAAGTACATCGAGGAAAACGAGCTGGCGAAAAAAGCCAAGGTCGAAACCACTGGCGACGACATGCGCGAAGGTCTGACCTGTGTGCTGTCGGTCAAAGTGCCCGAGCCCAAGTTCTCGTCGCAAACCAAGGACAAGCTGGTTTCCAGTGAAGTCCAGCCGGTTGTTCAGGAAGTCGTCGGCCAGAAGCTCGCCGAATTCCTGCTGGAAAACCCCATCGACGCCAAACTGCTGTGCGGCAAGATCATCGACGCCGCGCGCGCCCGGGAAGCCGCCCGCAAGGCACGTGAAATCACGCGCCGCAAAGGCATCATGGACGGCCTGGGCCTGCCTGGAAAACTGGCGGACTGTCAGGAAAAAGACCCGGCGCTGTGTGAAATCTATCTGGTCGAGGGCGACTCCGCAGGCGGCTCCGCCAAGCAGGGCCGAGACCGCAAATTCCAGGCCATCCTTCCGCTCAAGGGAAAAATCCTGAACGTAGAACGCGCGCGTTTTGACAAGGTCATCAGCAGCCAGGAAATCGCCACGCTGATCACTGCGCTCGGCACCAGCATCGGCAAGGAAGATTACAACCCCGACAAGCTGCGCTATCACCGCATCATCATCATGACCGACGCCGACGTCGACGGCGCCCACATCCGCACCCTGCTGCTCACCTTCTTCTACCGCCAGATGCCCGAACTGGTCGAGCGCGGCCACATCTACATTGCCCAGCCGCCGCTGTACAAGGTCAAGCACGGCCGCTCCGAGCGCTACCTCAAGGACGAGCATGCGATGAAGGAACATCTCATGGCCGAGGCGATGAAAGAAGCCGAACTCGTCCCGATGGATGGCGCCATGCCCATCGTCGGCGATGCGCTCGAATCGCTCGCGCGCGAATACTTCCTGGCCGAAGCCGTGTGCGATCGCCTGGCGCGCATGCTGCCCAGCGACGTGCTGCAGACCTTGATGCGCATCCCGCGCCTGGACCTGCGCGACAGTGGCGCCGCGATGCAAAGCGAAGCCCGCCTTGGCGCCGCGCTGGACGCGCAGAAATTTGATGTCGCCGCCGAATACATCAACGAAACCGACAGCCATCGTTTGCGCATCACGCGCTACGCGCACGGTAATACCCACGTCAACTTCCTCGAAGCCGACCTGCTGGAATCGGGCGACTACAACCAGCTGGTAAAAGTCGGTGATTTGTTGCGTGATCTGATCGGTTTGGGTGCACGCGTTAAACGTGGCGAAAAAGAAGCGCCCGTGCAAAGCTTCCGCGAAGCGATGGACTGGCTGTTATCCGATGTGAAACGTGGCATGAGCATCCAGCGCTACAAGGGGTTGGGCGAAATGAACCCCGCGCAGTTGTGGGAAACCACCATGGACCCCAAGGTCCGTCGTCTGATGAAAGTGCAGATCGACGATGCGATTTCGGCAGACCAGATTTTCACCACTCTGATGGGCGATGAGGTCGAACCGCGCCGGAATTTTATCGAAACCAATGCGCTGGGGGTGCGGAACCTGGATGTGTGAATTGTCGGGTGACACAACAAATGAAATTTGTGACAAGTTAGTGCAAAACTACTGACACAGATAATGAAATTAAAAGCCCCTCATGGAGCCTTGCCAATCTAATAAGATTTAAATGGGTCTCGTCGCCTGCATGGAGCTCGTGTCCAACAGGCATGGTTTTGGCGCCCTGGAACTACCACGCCCGATCAACTGAATTCAACAACTCGGCTTGCCAACAGCGGCAGCTCAAGCGGCGTTGCACTTTGGCTGTTCTTCGGCCTTAGCTGCCATTCCATCCAACAAGACAATGCCTATCCTTCTGCCCAGCCTGCTGACAGCAACTCAGCCTGCGCGAGCACTGTTTTAACAGCCTCCTCCTGCAAGTCCGGCGGGTAACCATACTTGTTCAGGATGCGCTTCACCATCACGCGAATCTTTGCCCTTGCGCCTTCGCGCAGTGTCCAGTCTATCGTCACGCTCTTGCGCACCTGCGTAATGAGTTCGGCGGCGATGACTCTGAGTTTGTCGTCGCCCATGGCGATGACGGCGCTCTGGTTGGCGGCAAGCGCGTCGTAAAAAGCCACCTCGTCATCCGCCAGGCCAAGCGCTTCACCGCGCTTGGTAGCGGCGTCGAGGTCCTTGGCGAGCTGGATCAGCTCTTCGATCACCTGCATCGTCGAGATGGCGCGGTTGTGGTACGCGTTGAGGGTCTTCTTGAGCTTCTCGCTGAAGACCTGGCTCTGCACAAGGTTGCGCCTGGAGCGAACCTTGAGTTCGTCCTTGAGCAGTTTCTCCAGCAACTCGGCGGCGACGTTTTTGTGCTTCAAGCCGCGCACTTCGGCGAGGAACTGGTCGGAGAGGATCGAAATGTCCGGCTTGGGCAAGCCGGCAGCGGTAAAAACGTCGATCACCTGGCCCTCGGTGGTGATGGCTTTGGAGACGAGCTGGCGGATGGCGGCGTCGACCTGCTCCGGCGCCTTCCGGTTGTTGCTGCTCTGCTTGTTGAGCGCGGCCTGGATCGCCTGAAAGAAACTCACGTCGTCGCGAATCTGGGTCGCTTCATCGCTGGCAGCGCAGAGGGCGAAGGCGCGGGAGAGTTCCGTCACCACCTGCACCCAGCGCTTCTTGCCGTCGTCCTGTTCGAGGATGTGCTCCTGCCCGGCGGGGATGAGGGCGAGGCGTTCGGTGGGTTTGCCCGTGATCCACTTGTCCCAGTTGAAGCCATGCATCATGTCGCAGGCGATGCCATGTTTCTCCAGCATCACGGCGATGGCCTGCGCGGTATCGAAGGTCGGATTGCCCTGGCCGCCGCTCTCGGTGTAAGTCACCAGCGCCTGCTTGAGTTGATCCGCCAGCCCTAGGTAATCCACCACCAAGCCCCCCGGTTTGTCGCGAAACACGCGGTTCACCCGCGCGATGGCCTGCATCAGTCCGTGGCCCTGCATCGGCTTGTCGGCGTACATCGTGTGCAGGCAGGGCGCATCGAAGCCGGTCAGCCACATGTCGCGCACGATGACAATCTTGAAAGGGTCTTTGGCATCCTTGAAGCGATTCGCCAAATCACGCCGCTGCTTTTTGTTCCCGATGTGCTTCTGCCAATCCGGGCCGTCGTCGGCGCTGCCGGTCATCACCACTTTTAGCGTGTCCTCGCTCCAGTCCGGGCGCAGCGCGATGAGCGCGTTGTAAAGGTCTACGCAAATGCGTCGGCTCATGCAGACAATCATCGCCTTGCCGTCCATCGCCTCCACGCGCTTCTCGAAATGCGCCACCAGATCGGCGGCAATCAGCGCGATGCGTTTCGGGTCGCCCACCAGCGCCTCCAGCGCGGCCCATTTGGTTTTGAGCTTTTCCTTTTTGGTCAGCTCATCGCCTTCGGTGATTTCCTCAAACTCCGCGTCGAGCTTCGGCAGCTCGGCGGCGTTCAGGCTCAGCTTGGAAATCCGGCTCTCGTAATAGATCGGCACGGTAGCCTTGTCGGCGACCGCGCGCTGGATGTCGTAGATGGAAATGTAATCGCCGAAAACAGCCCGCGTGTTCGCGTCGGTTTTCTCGATCGGCGTGCCGGTAAAGCCGATGAACGACGCATTCGGCAAGGCATCACGCAGATTGCTGGCGAAGCCGTAGGACATCTCGCCGGTCTTCTCATTCACCTTGCCGCCAAACCCATACTGGCTGCGGTGCGCTTCATCGGCGATGACCACGATGTTCTGCCGCGCACTCAGCTCGGGCATCGCCGTATTCTTTTCCGGCATGAACTTGTGGATGGTCGTGAACACCACGCCGCCGCTTGCCCGGTTCAGCAGCGCCCGCAAATCCTCGCGCCCGTCCGCCTGCACCGGCATCTGGCCGAGGATGTCGTGGCAGCGCTGAAACTGGCCGAAAAGCTGGTCGTCGAGATCGTTGCGGTCGGTCAGCACCACCAGCGTCGGATTCTGCATCGCAGCGTGCCGCACCACGCGCGCAGCGTAGAACAGCATGGAGAAACTCTTGCCGCTGCCCTGCGTGTGCCACACCACGCCCGCGCGCCGGTCACCTGGCTTGCCGCCGTGCATGCGGCCTGCCCAGTAGGTGCCCACATCCTGCTTCGCCGTGTTGGCCTCGGCCATGCCCGCAGTCATACCACTGGCGCGCACCGTTTCCTCCACCGCCGCATTCACCGCATGGAACTGATGGTAGCCCGCGATAATTTTATGCAGCGCGCCTGAGTCCGGGTCTTCCTCGAAGACGATGAAATGCTGGAGCAGATCTAGGAAGCGCTGCCGCCCGAACACGCCGCGCACCAGCACCTCCAGCTCCAGCGCCGTCTTCGGCGCATCGCCCTCACCATCAATCGTGCGCCAAACCTTGAACCACTCCTGGTTCGCCGTCACCGAACCCATGCGCGCCTGCAAACCGTCGCTCACCACCAGCGCCGCGTTGTAGTGCAGCAGCGAGGCAATCTCCGCCTTGTAGGTTTGAAGCTGCGCGTAGGCGCTCCAGATCGTCGCGTCCTCATCCGCCGCATTCTTCAACTCGATCAAGCCCAGCGGCAGCCCGTTCACGAAAACCACGATGTCCGGCCGGCGGTTGTGCTGCGCCCCACCCGACGTTTCGATCACCGTGAACTGGTTCACCGCCAGCCAGTCGTTCGCCCGCACATCGCCAAAATCCACCAGCCGCACGTGATCGCCCGCGATGCTGCCGTCCCTGCGCGGGTATTCCACCGGCACGCCATCGCGCAGCATCCGGTGAAAGGCGCGGTTGGTTTGCGTCAGCGAAGGCGTCCCCACCCGCAGCACACGGCGCACAGCGTCCTCGCATGCCTCCTCGGGAATGGTCGGGTTCA
This sequence comes from Hydrogenophilales bacterium 16-61-112, assembly GCA_002257045.1. Classification (GTDB taxonomy): domain Bacteria; phylum Pseudomonadota; class Gammaproteobacteria; order Burkholderiales; family Thiobacillaceae; genus Thiobacillus. The sequence continues at coordinate 35,660 of NCHD01000009.1, forward strand.
GCCGCCGAACCGCCTCGCGCAAGCGCCCCACCAGCACCACATCGCCAAACGAATCCCGTTCCGCCGCCGGTTCGCCGGGCGCAATATGCGGCCCGTGGCCGATGGCATAACCCAGCGCCTCGAACCATTCGAGGGCGGCGTCTTCGACGATGGATTCGTTGAGGCTCATGGTTTCGGTGTCTTGGGTTTTTTGGGGCGAGACAGCTTCTTCAATTCCTGCGCAGCCTTCTCAAAATCCGCATCCACGCGCTGTGGCTGCGCATCCAGCAAGGCTCGATACCGGAAATACTCCAACTCGGCCTTCGCGCGGGCATCATCGGCGGAAACCTTCCCCGCATGGTCCAGCAGCTCGCGCCCCGAGATTTTCAGGAACTCGTCCAGCTTCGTAATCCAGTCGCGCATCGTCATCGGCTTGCGCTCCAGCGCCTGTAGCTCCGCGTATTCGATGTAGAGGTTCACGATGCGGTTGAGCACCTGAAGCTCATCTTGAGTGAGGTAATTCTTGGCGACAGCCACGTCGTCCTTCCGCACGATGCCGCCTGGCCGCGTGGTTTGCAGACCCATGAAAGGCTTCGCCGCATCCGCCCGCTCCGCGATGACCTCAGCGGCGGTGTGACCATGCGTCGCCCAGTGCATCTTGTTCTGCACGGCGGCAAAGAAACGGTGAGAAGTCTCCGCGTCCGGCGTGTAGTCCACACTCGTTGCGTAAATATCCAGCACCTTCTGGTAAAACCGCCGCTCCGACGAGCGAATATCGCGGATACGCTCCAGCAGCTCGTCGAAGTAATCCTTCTGGCCCTTGCCCGGTGGGTTTTTCAGCCGCTCGTCGTCCATGGTGAAGCCCTTCACCAGATACTCGCTCAAGCGCGCCGTCGCCCACTGCCGGAACTGCGTGCCGCGCTGGCTGCGCACGCGGAAGCCGACGGCGAGAACAGCCTCCAACCGGTAATGGCGGAGCTTCCGAGAGACCTCGCGCCCGCCTTCCAATCGAACTTGTAAGTAATCCTTACAAGTTGCCGCTTCGACCAGCTCACCCTCGGCAAAGATGGCTTTCAGGTGCAGCGTCACGTTCTGAGGCGTTGTCTGAAACAGCTCCGAAATCTGAGCCTGCGTCAGCCACAGGGTCTCGTCCTCAAACCGACACTGCACGCGCGTCCGCCCATCTTCCGTCTGGTAGAGGATGATTTCAGATTGGGGTAAAGGTTCGTCGCTCATGGTTTCTGATTACCCTCAATTCGAACTTGTAAGTAACGCTTAATAGTTGGCCGAGCGTCCGCTGGAATGGCCGATCCCGCGTTTGCTGGACGCCAGATAGCCTCGCGTAAGCGCCCCACCAGCACCACCTCGCCAAACGACTCCCGCACCGCCGCCGGTTCACCTGGCACGAGCTGCGGCCCGTGCCCGACCGCATAGCCCAGCTCCCCGAACCATTCGAGGTCGGCATCTTCGACGATGGATTCGTTGAGGCTCATACTTAAACTAGCGTAACCATTCCTCTGTTTGCTTTCAGCCCGATAAGGGCCGCCCGCAAGACTTGCATGCAAATTTGAGCGGTGTGTTGGTCTGGGTGGAAACTCGACGCCATCTGCTCATACGGGTGGATATAGTTTCTGAAGTCACGGACAGCGTGCCCAAACTTCTTTACATCAAGTCGTAGCACTCCGACTTCGTGGGAAACGTCGATGAGGTTAGCCAACGTCCACTCGTGGAATGGCCTGACCTTCCCCGTTTCCTTCTGCTTCGGGCTTGCCGAGGCTCGATTGAAATCAGCGGGATTCTTCAATGCCACCGCCATCAAGATTCCTTCCAAGACACTCCCACACATGAAGATTGCGGATAGCGGAGCGCCCGCAGCCACGCACTCGACTGCCTCTTTAACCCTTGCGGCTAGAATCTTCTCAACGCCGTGATCCAAGCCCAATCCTTCCACCGAAATTGCACCGAAGTCGCGTTTGAGAAAGTCCGACTCCGTTTCCTGCTTTAGCTCCCTGCCCAAAAGACGGGCCGCAGTCCGTGTGCAATCTTCAAACTGGCGGTCTGCCCGCGCGTCCTTTCCCGGCTCGTTGAGATACCGCCAAACCTCCAGCAACCGCTCCAACGCCCTGCCTAAGTTCGCCGGTTCTTCGATCTCCCAGAACGCACGTAATCGCTTCGCCTTTGATGTGCCGTTGTAGGCATAGCGTGGATCGTAAATATTGATTCCGACGTCTTGCCGAAAGAACTCGGCAAATTTTTGGTCGGAGAAATTTAAGACATATCCGCTAGACATCCCGAATAGGTCTTCAAATCGCTGCTTCTCAATGGTGGAAAGGGAGCTCATTGCGTTGCTTGGTTCGTGTCCGCAGGCGCACTCACCTTTAGCCAAGTGAGAAGCCGTTCCGATGCGTCCGTTATCTTGCTCGCATCAATTCCTTCTTTCCCCAGAACGCGGCGAAATCCGACTTTAATCCGTGCCCGTAAGTTTTCGCGGGTCTGCCAATCAACGCCGCTGTTTGATTCGGCGGTTGCAAGCAGTGAGTTAATAAGTTCGTCGTTCGGTGCGGCGTTTATGCCCTCGCTGACTACGAAAGCACGAAGGCCATCGCGCAGATTTGCGAACACACCCGAATACTCGCCCACAACAACGACCGCTGGCGGCTCAGTGGCGGTGGCAGCTTCTGGTTGCGGTGTTGGCGTTGCAGTATGCTCGACCGGTTCTTCTTCCTCATCCTCGTCGCCTTCCTCAAGCGTATCGGGCGCATCGGTCAACACTCCCACAAATGCGGTTCGGTCGATGCCGTAGAGAAGACGGCTTGGTTCGATGCGAAGCTCGAGTTTCTCTGTTCTTCCGAAAATGCTCAGTGACAGAACCAGCATTGGACCGCCGCCTTCATCATCGACTTCTGCCTCGATCCCGACCGAACGATCAATCCGGTCACAAAGGTGTTTGAAGCGTTCGTATGGCTCACGCGTGAACAGGAGATTGGGCTGCTTCCCTTCGAGAGCGTTCAGCAGCAGACCAACAATTGCGTCCCCGGTATGGAGAAAAGCACGTGCATGGTCCTCCTCGATTACGTCGAGAAAACCATCTTTGCCGTGAGCAACTAGCCCGTTCTCATTCCGCATTTCGCTCAAGGCATCTGAGAGCCGGTTGAATGCCGAGAGAACCTTATCCAGCTTGCTTGCTCCGCGTGAATTCTGGAGCCCCAGTGGCTTGAGGGCTGCGACAAGCAGCTCTGTCGAAGTGGGGCCCGACGATGGAAGCGGTTCTCCAAACTCGCCCAGGATCGTGATGCAAACGCACTCGATGAAAGACTTCACATGCTCGACGACGCCGTGCCCATCACCAGCGATGCAGTTGGATATTGCCTCGTGATACTGCAAAAGCGCGGGAGCCTGCGGCCAGCGTTCGCTTGCACGGCGATAATTCGGTAGCGGCAATGTCGCGTCGAGGTTCATGCGCTAGGCTGAAGGTCTGACACGCTCAACTCCCCGCTTAGCAGCTTTGGCAGCAGACTGTCACGCAGGGTAGCGAGGGTGCGGGATTGTTCTTCGTTCCGGTGAATCTGTTCCGTCCATGCGGCGAGGAATTTCGCGGCGGCTTTTTGAATGGGGAGCGGTGGGAGAAGCACTGACACCCGGCGAAGCTCGGATTGCCTGATGCCCTCAACGGTCGTTCCTGTTCCGCGATTGATGATGTCCGTCTGACATGCCGGCGATTCGAGCCAGTAGTAAAGGAACGCCGGTTCACACACGCCCGGATTCGCCCGCATCGCGAAGATGCGTTGGCTCAGACAAAAGCGGGCATCTAGTGCCAAATAGTAGAGTTCTCCGAGCGGAGCCTCGGAGGTCATCAAGATGTCGCCGAGCGCGAGCTTGTCCTTCATCCATCGTTCGTAGAGTTCCTCGCTCACGAAGTTGAACATGTCGTGCCGCACCAGTCGGCCGCCTTTCACGTTCTTCGCTGACACGGCGGGAATCCCGGTCGGTGACCAATCGCTACCCATCTTCTTCGGCGTCCTGCCGCGATAGTCGATGATGAGGGAAGTGGCGTCTTCAATGGTTCCAACTCTCCAACCGACCGGAACCTGCCCGAGAGAGGAGTCTTGGAACGAGTCGGGAAGAGGGCGGCGGTGGCTGGGTCGAGGGCGGCGGCGGGGCGGCCGTCGAGTTTGGCGCGGACGGGGTCGAAATCCACGAACCAGCTCTGGAACAGCGCCCGCGCCATCACCTCCAGCGTCGCGTTCATCCGCCGGTTCAACTCGATCTTGTCGTCCAGCGCCCCAAGGACCGCCGCGATGGCTTTTTGCTCGGCGAGGTGTGGAACTTCCACCTCCATCTTCGCGAGGTCGGAGCCGTTAATAAATGGAAGCGCCGTTCCTGAGACAACCTCGTTGAAGTCCGTAGCCTTGAGAAGGTAGTAGAGGAACAGCGGCTCAACCTCCGACTCGATAGGCACAGCGGCCATCATGTTGTTGTCCACGATGGTCGGGCGCGAAAGCAGACGCCGCCGGTTGTAGGTCAGCGCAATTCCGATTTTGGCGAACACGGTGCTCGTCGCAGGATGTGGCTTTGCGCGTAACTCCTTCCGAGTTGCCTCGTCAATCCAATGGTTGGCGCGGGTAATTCGGTGCCGATTCCCCGGCAGTTCCATGTCGCTGACCTTGATAAACGGATATTCGCCGAAAATGGCACCTTGATGCTTTTGCGGGAAACCTTGCCCGCCTCGAAACTCACATATTTCGCCAAGGCGTTTTAGTGTGCGTTCACCCGCCATAACCCAGCCCCCTCAGGTTTGCGTTGATGGCCTGCTCCAGTTTCGCGGACTCCTCGAACTGGGCGTGCAGTTCGGCGACGAGGCGCGGCATCTTTTCCTCGAAGGGTTCGCCGTCGTCTTCGACTTCCTCGGCGCCGACGTAGCGGCCGGGGGTGAGGACATAGCCGTGCGCGGCAATCTCCAAGGTGGTGGCGGATTTGCAGAAGCCGGCGAGGTCTGCATACGGTGCGGCCCCCTCTCCCCGGCCCTCTCCCACGAGGGGAGAGGGGGAAAGACGATCCCCACGCCAAGCGTGATAGGTGGTGGTGATTTTCTCGAGGTCGGCGTCGGTCAGCTCGCGGTGGACGCGGTCGATGAGGGTGCCCATTTTCCGCGCGTCGATGAAGAGGGTTTGCTTTTTACGATTGCGGAAGCCGCGTTTGGCATCGGCGTTTTTATTTTTCGTGACGAACCAGAGGCAGACGGGAATTTGCGTGCTGTAGAAGAGCTGGCCGGGCAGCGCGACCATGCAGTCCACCAGATCGGCCTCGATGAGGGCGCGGCGGATGTCGCCTTCGCCAGACTGATTAGAACTCATGCTGCCATTGGCGAGGACGAAGCCGGCCATGCCGTGGGGCGCGAGGTGGTGGATGAAGTGCTGCACCCAGGCGAAGTTGGCGTTGCCCTTGGGCGGCACGCCATACTGCCAGCGCACGTCGTCGTCGCGGCGGTGCCAGTCGGAGTCGTTGAAGGGCGGGTTGGCGAGGACGTAGTCGGCGCGCAGGTCGGGATGGAGGTCGCGGCGGAAGGTGTCGGCGTGCTCTGCGCCAAAATCAGCTTCTATCCCGCGCAGGGCGAGATTCATCACCGCGAGGCGGCGGGTGGTGGCGTTGCTCTCCTGGCCGTAGATGCTGATGTCGCCGAGCTTGCCGCCGTGGGATTCGACGAATTTTTCCGACTGCACGAACATGCCGCCGGAGCCGCAGGCGGGGTCGTAGATGCGGCCTTTGTAAGGGGCGAGCATTTCGACCAGGCAGCGCACGATGCAGGACGGGGTGTAGAACTGACCGCCGTTTTTGCCCTCGGCGCTGGCGAAGCGGGTGAGGAAATACTCATACACGCGGCCGAGCAGATCGACCGAGCGGTGGGTCTTCTCACCCTCGCTGGCGGCGGTGAGTTCGATGGTGGCGATGACGTCGATGAGCTCGCCGAGGCGTTGTTTGTCGAGGCCGGGGCGGGCGTAGTCCTTGGGCAGCACGCCCTTGAGGCGCGGGTTGTCGCGCTCGATGGCGACCATGGCGTCGTCTACGATCTTGCCGATGGCGGGCTGTTTGGCCGATGCCTGGAGGTGCGGCCAGCGGGCGTCGGCCGGCACCCAGAAAACGTTCTCGGCTTTGTATTCGTCGGGGTCTTCGGGGTTTGCGCCTGCGTAGTCGCCCTGGCCTTTGATGAGTTTGGCGCGGTGTTCCTCGAAGGTGTCGGAGATGTATTTGAGGAAGATGAGGCCGAGGACGACGTGCTTGTATTCCGCCGCGTCCATGTTGTTGCGCAGCTTGTCGGCGGTGAGCCAGAGCTTGGCCTCGAAGCCGAGATTGGCCGAGGAATCGTTCTTCCTGGTTGGCGTTTTCGCCATCAGATTGCCTTTTTATTGGTGTGGATGCTCATGTGCGCTTTAAACACATTGCCTGCGGCATCTTAGCCGATTTGGGTGGTCTGCTTTGCCTGTTTCGCGCCAGAAATCGCGATACAGGCCTTTGAGTAGCGATCAAATATCGGGCGAAAAATGCCGAATTCGATGCCTGTATCGGACGAATTTAATACCCATCAGGTGTCGGCTACAGCAATGACCGCAAAGGCCGAAGACGCGACGGTCGACAAGCCATCCATGGCAGGCAGGTCATCGGCCTGAACCGCCGTTCATCCTGACCTAATACCGGCTGTTCCTCAGTGTCCGCTTCGCCCGGCATCGAACGGGCGTTCCCGACCCAACTCCGCCAGTCGAGAGAAATGGAAGCGGCCATTCCCCATGTTTTATCGGCCTAGCTGACTGACCCAGCTTTCCAGTTGCGCTATTTCATGCCGTAGCAACTCAGTGTCTTGATAAACATGCGCGATGACCGCCACGCCCTGAGCCCGTCCGATTAGATGCAGTGCCAGGGCAGCGGCTTTGTCGCCGTAGCCGAGACCACGGAACTGCTCGGCCAGCCAGTCGCGGAACAGATCGAATAACGCACGCGCTGACTGTTGCAACTCAGGCCGGTCCTTGCCCAGTTCGGTATTCAGCGTACCGATGGGGCAACCATAGCGGGTCAACGCGGCCTGGCGCTCCGCAATCATGTGGACGAAGTCGATGAGGCGGTCGCGTGGGTCCGCATGGCGCGCCGTCCATTCGGCCAGTAGTGCGCCGAATTCCTCCAGATGCCGGTCAATCACCGCCTTCAGGATGTCGTCCTTGGTCTTGAAGTAGTAATTGATGTTGCCGCGATAGACCCCGACAGCATTGACGATGTCGGTGAACGAAGTGCCGTCGTAGCCGCGTTCATAGAACAGGGATTTGGCGTGTTCCACGATCTCGGCACGGGTTTTATCGCCTTTGCTCAACATGGCACTGTGGTGGTGATGGAGAGCGGCAATGCTACGGCACTGAGGCGGTGGATGGCTAACCCCATCGGCTAGGTGACCGGCCGCGCCATCGCCATCGGCCGTTTCTGGCGCACGGCCATTTCTGCCATTTGCGTACGCACTGTCTCACGCCAGCCATGCACAGGACGGTAGCCCAGCAGGCGTTCGGCTTTGCTGTTATCGACGCCGACTTCTTCCATAAGATGGATGATACTGCGCGTTACCAATGGCTCCCAAGGCACTATCGGATCAAGCTTTTCCATCAACCAGGCGAAGGGATAAGCCATTGCGAAGGGCACGCCGAAATGGGGTTTCGGCAGACCGAACTCTTCGTGCAGCAGCGTGACCACCTGACGCACGCTCGGCACTTCCGGTCCGACGATATTGAAGCCCTCGTAGTCGGCTAGATCCGGTGCCGTGGCCGCTAGGGAAAATGCCTGGCCGATATCGCGACCGTCGATGATGGGTAGACTGGTCCGCCCGCCCGCCACCCAGGGCACCAAATGGGTCTTCAAACGTGGCGCCAGGATTGGCAACAAGCCAAGGCTATAGCGCCGCCCAGCGAAGATGCCGAGGCGCAGGTTAACCACCTGGAAGCCCGAGGCAGCGGCATTCCGCAACGCATTTTCGAGCGCAATAACGTTGCCCAGATGCGGCCAGAAGGCACGTGGAACACCCTGACTCATCGGGTCGCCGGAATGCTGAGGCGCTGCTGCGCTGGTCGTACTGGTGTAGACGAATCGCTTCACCCCGGCAGCGCGCGCGGCTTTGATCAGCTCCAAGCCAGGCTCCAGAAACAGGTGCTGCGAATTCTCCGACTGACCCCACATCGAGGTCCACGCTGCCGCATGGCAGAGGACATCCACCCCTTTCACCACTGATTTCAAGTACTCCGGATCACGCAGGTCACCCACCCGCACTTCGCCTGCGAAATTACCTGCCAACTTGCCCGCATCACGGCAAGCGGCGATCAAGCGTAGTTCTTCACGTTGCCCCAAAGCCTCCAGAACATGACTGCCGACGAAACCATTCGCGCCTGTGACTAGAACCGTCTGTTGCATGATGAGCCCTTAAATGGATGAACGTCCAAATATAATGAGACGAACATCCAATTAAGTAAAGAGCCAATTTTTGACGAGATACAGCGGAGATTGTTGAGCGAACAGCCGCTAGGCTTGGGGTAACGTGGTTGCATGCATCGTATGACCGCAATGGAGAAGAAACGTAACTGGCAGGAATGGCCGGCTTCTGCCCGATGCTGGCATTCCCCATTACTGACATTCACGCGATCTGACAGCACCGATTCGACAGTCTCTTGAGGCCGATGACCAGACGGCTGCTGTAATTACCCCGATCACCTGAAATGGGTTGCTTACTTCCTGCGGACCTTTCGCCACTCCCATGGCGGCACCGGTTCATGATCCGCCCATAGGCCAACCTTACTAGCTCTGGCTGATTCTTCAGCAGCGTTGTAGATGAGTCGGTCATCAAGAATTTGCTCGTTCTGATATTTCTTGTAGTGCCATCCACAGCCGCGTCGGACTTGTTGCAAGTTCACGTCTTGGCCGTTCACCAGCACCTTGCCGATTACCCGTCCATACCTATCCAATTTGGTCGATTCGACAGACGCCACATGATCATAGGCAAGGTCTGACAAGCTCTTTTTGCAGACTTGGCCGAATGGTTGGCTTTTCTCAGGACTATCTATTCCGGCTAATCGGATTTTGTGCTGAGTGTTGGTCGCATCCAATAGGGTGAGTTGCGCGCGGCATCCAAAGCACCTTGACTACACTCATGCCGTCTAACGTCCCGCCTCGGCTCGCCTTGACCGAAGATCGGCAACCAGTTCAGCAATTTCATTAACTACCCGGGTCAAACCCCGCCTCGCCTCGGTCGTCGATTCTCTCAGCGCGGAGGTCAGGCGAGCCAGCTCAAGCTCGTCGTCGTTCGGCTCGAAACGCTGGCGGATCAACTCTCCGACGCTCATTTTGGATTTAGCGGCCTCCATTTTGAGCCGCGACTTGAGTCCCGGCGGAGCCACGAATTCAATACGTTCAGTTTTCATCATCGACACCGTTTCTGTAACCGTTACCGTAGCACAGCCAGGAAAAAATGATTCGCTGAAGCAGGTGAGGCAGGATACGGTCAACAATGTGACCTGACCTGACCTGACAATCAGGCACCATCAAAACGGGTCAATTGCCAGATCAGGTTTTGGTTTCTACACAATATACGCATCCGCCAAGGCATCGCTGTCAAGCGAATAAGATTGACAAATAAGTATTTGATCTATAACAAGAATTTGACATTGCTGTTGGACGTGCTTAGTCTTTGTACATCAAGATACGTTTTAGGTTTTAACAGTGAGTCCGTTCGCCGAGCTTCTTTACTCAATTCGTACCCGTCAAGGCATCAGCCAAAGCGTACTGGCGAAACTAACCGGGTACGAGCAAACGTATATTTCAGCAATCGAAATCGGAAAAAAGGGACCGCCGACACCTGCGTTTGTTGAACGTCTGATCGTGGCTTTAGACCTTTCCTCAGAAGAGCAAGACCGACTGCGTGATGCTCTAGATGCTTCCCAGCGGAAGTTGGTGATTGACGGCGAAATGCCCTCGAACGTTTTTTGGATGTTCAGAGAGTTACGTCATCGTGTTTCGAACCTAATCCCTGAAGAAATTCAGTTGATTCGCCAAGTTCTCGCCCTGAAAGAGACTTTTCATAAAGCGTGCGACGAGCCTAATCAGAGATTGAAGCGGCGTAGAAAAGCGGAGGCTCCAATGTAAAACGGGACAAAACCTTGCGGCTTGCCCCGTTTGGATACATCTGACAGTACTACGAATTCGCAACTCCAGTATCGTCACTGCTCCAGCCTGAGTCAAGTCCCAGTCACTTTTCACCCCTGTTGAACGTCGGATTTAGAACCCGACGCGGACGTTGTTACGCCTAAAAACAGGGATATCCGACGGACGTTGTGGCGTTGGAGGGAGCGGTACGCCCTCCTGCTACGTGGCAAGGAGTAATCATGCCTTCAAATTTATGGCAGGGGCGTTGGCAAGGTCGCGCTCCAATGGGCGATACCCATCAGCGGGCAAGGCAAGTCATCAGCCCATCAGGCGGCATCGTTCGCGGCAAGTTTCCCAGCCGCAAAAACGGGCGGATGGTGCATCACGAGGGTCTGCTCGAACTGGAAGCGATCTATCTGTTCGAGACCTCGCCGCTGATCGTTCGTTACCGGGAGCAACCCGCAACGATTCATTTCCCGGACGGCGCACGGCTGCGGCGCTACACACCTGACTTCGAGCTGGTGCTGGCGTCTGGGGGCGTCGTGCTGATCGAGGTAAAGCCCGTCCGCAGCCTTCAGGACGAGGAGGTGCGGCACAAGCTCAACAGGGTAGCGGAACACATGCAACGCTCGGCCATGCCGTTCATCATTCTGACGGACGCAGAGATTCGTCAGGAGCCGCGCTTGTCCAGTCTGCGTTGGGTTTATCACCGTGCCGCGCGTGTGCCGCCGTCGCCTGACGCAGTGACTCTCGCTGCATTGCGCTACAGCAGTCACTTTCCCTTGGCGATTCACGCCGCCGCCAACCTGCTTGGTGAGTGCGGCATAGACCCCTATAGCCTGCTTCTTACGGGGCTTGCGCAATGCCCTCTGCATGAAGGGCTAACACCCGAAACGTTGATCCACCTGACCGAGGAGACACAGGATGCCTGGTTTTACATTGCGCAAGAACATGGCTTTTGACTGGGATGGAACGACATTCCGGATTGATCGTTTGCAGCCGAACGGCGACATCTTGCTGGAGCGGGTGAAAGACTGCCAGCTTACGTTGGTGACGCGTGATAGGCTCCTAGCAGAATACGCGCAGGGCAAGGTTTCTGCTCGCATCGCCGAGAGTCTTCCGGCGCATATTGCTGTCCCGGTATTCTCAAGACCGCTGGATGAGTTGCCAGAGCGCGTCAGAAATGAAGCGCTGCGACGGCGGCGATACATTGATGCCATTCATGCTGACGGTGCTCCGGTTTTCACGAAGCGGTATCTCGCGCCATTGATTAAGCAGGTCGCCGCAGAATTCAATGATAAGAAGCCGCCGAGTGTGTCATCGCTAATTCGTTGGAATGATCGCTTTCGAACTACGCGTGACACACGGGCGCTGATTCCGCGCACAGACCTTCGTGGAAGGCGGGCGTCACGGCAAAGTGAACGGGTGCTCGAACTGGCAGCCGAGGCCATTGAAGAAGCGTTGAAAACATCGCCTCAAGCAACGGGCACGAACATCTACTCGCGCCTGCTTGCCAAAATCAAGACAGAAAATGCCCGGCGACTTCCAGATCAACCGCTTCTGGCACCGAACATCCGCACGCTGTACCGGATACTTGAGCGCACAGATGCTTATGAAAAGGTCTGCCTCAGGGAGGGCAAAGCCGCTGCCGACAAACGTTTCCGGGTTGGCAAAGCTGCCACTCGCGTTTTGCGTATTCTTGAGCGTGTCGAAATGGATCACACGCCGCTCGATTTATTCCTGATCGACGAAAAAACCTGGCTTCCGCTGGGGCGGCCCACGCTGACCATCGCGATGGATCGTTACAGCCGAATGCTGCTTGGCTATTACCTCAGCTTCGGTAGCCCCTCGACAGCGGCGGTGATGGGTGCGCTACGGCACGCGATTTTGCCGAAGACGCTTTCCAAAGCGGCCATGCCCGGCCTGCCTATTGAGCACGCCTGGCCATGCTACGGCCTTCCTGCTCAGATTGTGGTCGATAACGGCATGGAGTTTCATAGCGACGATCTTGACAGCGTGGCCTATGACCTGGGCATACATATTCAGTTTTGCCCGAAGCACCAGCCGCGGTTCAAGGGGGCTGTCGAGCGCTTTCTTGGAACCATCAATTACAACTTTGCGCATCAGCTACCCGGAACTAGTTTTGCGCGGTTTTATCAGCGTGGCGACTACGATCCGCAGAAGTGCGCGCTGCTGACGTTTGCCGAGTTCAAGCACATTTTTGAGAAGTGGGTTGTCGATGTCTACGCGCAGACGGTGCATCGCGGCCTGGGTACAACCCCGTGGGCGCGCTGGCACGAGGGTCTGGCCAAACATGAACCCGAGCTGCCCGAAGATTTGCGTCTCTTGCAGCGCCGCATCGGTCTCGTCAAAACCCGCTGCCTGCGCCGCGATGGCATACAGCTCAACGGCATTCGCTACAGCGGGGACGCACTTCAGCCAATCCTGAGCGCCTACGGAGAAGGCGTGCAGGTGCGGGTGTCTTACGACGCCGAAGACTTGGGCGAGATACAGGTTTGGGGGCCAGACGACACCGACCCGGTCGCTGTGCTGGCGCTCGATCAGTCTTACGCGCGTGGCTTGACGCTGCGGCAGAACGAAACGATCCGCGATTTATTGCGCGAGCAGGGAGCATCAGCCGAAGACCCTGCTGCGCTCCAGCGTGCGCGGAGCGAACTCTCGCAATCCATCAGCGCGCTGATGGTCAGCCGCAAGCAAACGGCGCGTCGGCGAGGCGCTGCGTTGAAAGGCTTCAGTAGTAACCTGCCGACTGGCACCGTCGTGCCATCCGTATCGCCGCCAAAACCGCGTCCGGCAGCCAAGCCGCGTAGCGCTCAGGCCGATGCGGTCAAAGATGCACCTCCGCAGCCGCTGGAAACCTTCCAGTTGAAGCGCCACAACGGGAGGGTATTTTGAATAGCAACGACGCCTACGGTGCGCTGAAGCGTTTCGACGAGGAATACATCCCGTTTCCACCATTTATCGCGGCGGCGAATTCGATTGACGCCAACATCGCGCAGTATCGTGAAACCGGCCTCGCCCAGCATCTGCTGGTGCTCGGCGAAAGCGGCACGGGCAAAAGCAGCCTGTGCCGCTGGGTCGGCGAGAAATATCCGCGCAGCGTGTTGCTGGATCGCGACCTTGTGCCGTCGCTGATTGTTGCAGTACCACCTGCGGCGACGATAGCCAGCGTGGCTGAGGCGATGCTCGCCCGGCTCGGTGACCCATCACCTTCCACCGGTAGCATTTCGGCAAAGACCGCGCGCGTGATTACCCTGTGCCGCGGCTGTCGCGTCGAAATGGTGTTGTTCGATGAGGCTCAGCATATTCATGACCGGGGGCAAGTCGCCACGCACTATATGGTCGGCGACTGGTTGAAAAATCTGATCGACGAAATGGGCGTCCCGACAGTCTTTTTGGGTTTGCCGCGTCTGGAAAACCTGTTGCAGGTGAACGAACAGTTGCGACGGCGTTTTTCTCGGCGGCTCAGGCTGGCCTTGGGGCAGAGCGATACCGAAACCATCGATACCGAGTGCCTGCAATTATTCGTGACGCTCGGGAGCTGTCTGCCTTTACGGCTATCGACTGGTGACTATAGCTGGCCGGAGCTGGGTCGCCGACTTTATTTCGCGAGTGACGGTCGGGTGGCGTACATCAAGCGCCTGCTGGCGGGCGCGCTGCGGCACGCGATGGAAACCGATGCCGAGCAGATCGGGCCGACGCAGTTGGAGCGCGTGTTTACCGAAGAAATATGGTGGGAAGGCATCGGTGCGCTCAACCCATTTAACACCGAGTTTAAGTTCCGTCGCCTGGATCGAGGTAACGAGCCGTTCGAGCGCGGCAGTTACAAAACACCCGCGCGTGGCAAGTCCTCATGTTAAGACCCTTTGCCGACTATCCGGTGCGCCTTCGCATGGAGGAAGGCGAGAGTCTGGCGGGCTACCTCCGCCGGTTTCATGCGGCCAACGGCCACAAAATGCCGCGCGAACTGTACAACGGGCTGCGTGCCTTGTATCGCGGAACAAAAAGCGTTTCAGGCGCAGCGTTTGATGTCGTGCAGGCGACGTTTGGCGATGCGGTGACGATAGATCGTTCCTGGTGGCTCGGGCGTCCTTCGCAAAAGGGAATTCCCGGCGGTGGTAGCCACCCGTCAGCCTGGCTTGTATTTCAACTCGACCCGCTACGTTTGTGCCCCGCGTGTTTGCAGGATGGCGGTATTCATTTTGCGCTCTGGGAGCTCCCATTGATGGAGGCGTGTCCCCTGCATCATTGCGCGTTGCTGACAGCTTGCACGACGTGTTCAAGAACGCTCCATTGGCAGGACTGCTTGCCCGATTGGCATTGCCAGTGCGGTGTGCCGATTTCGGCAATGCCGCTCGCGCCACCCAAAGCAGGCGCGCTTGAGCTTGCGCGCGTTCTGGCGAATTCGAGCGACCTGACGCTACCCCAGGCATATCGGGCTCATTTCACCGCATCGGATGGTCACCAATATCGCCTCAAAGAAGTCTACAAGGGGCTTGAGTGGGGAACGGAATTGCGGGAGCTGTTTTCTGGCCGTGGAACGCTGCTTGGCGAGCCAAAAGCCAAACCGCGCCCGAAGAAGGAACGCCGGGCAAGGTGGGGGAGTTGGGAACGCCGGTTGATTGGAGATTCGACCGACAAGTTGATCGCGCGCCTGGTGCGAGCGCAGAGCAAGCATTTTGCTAGTCCCCAGCGATTGAGCTACGTCTTTCCCCGCGACAGCCTGTCTCGGGCAAAGGTGTTCGTGCGTGAGTCGGCTCCTGGCGTGGTGCAGACGAAAATCCAAAAAGCGCTGGATCATTTCCTTGCGGACTACGCGCTCGAAATTCCGTTGTCGCTGTTTGTGTGGTTTGCCGACGCCAAGCATTCCGAAAAGCGCGTGGTTTACATGCGCCAATTCGCAACGTGGTGGGCAGTACTCGCCTCCCGACTGGGCGATCTCGATCCGACAATGCAACGGCTTGATTTAGCGTTGGCTCAACAAGCGCGGACGCAAGACGCCTCCTCGCATGAAGTGCATGTCGTGGATGTGCTCAACCTGTTGTTTGAGGGTGCCAGGCAGCAGCTGGATGTAGACAATTTTTGGGCGTTTACCTACTGGTGGCGCATCCCGCCAGCGCTGCGCGATGCCAGCGATCCTGAGGAATTGTTTCGACGTATTGGTCTGCACTTGGCGTCAATACCTGCGGAGGAGATTATGTTTGTTCTTGCTCTCGTCCAGAGAGCACACAAGGGCGAGTGTTAATGAGCAGAGAGGTGTCGATTCACGATGCGCAACCGGGTTGGCCTTGGCCGGTACGCCCCCGTCCCATCGATGGCGAAGCCACCTTCAGTTACATGGTGCGCGCAGCGTGCGCCAATGGCTACGAGTCGCTGCGTCAGTTGCATACGGGAGTAAAAAGCGTTGACGCGCTTTACGAAGGCGTCCGCTTGTCGGCTCCTGAGAGGCAACGCCTATTCGGGCCGCATCCCAGCTATTGGGGCGGTAATGACTTTGCGCTGGGCCTGCTCCCTGCCGACTTCAATCACCACTTCATGCGATGGTGTCCCATCTGCCTTCGGGACTCGGCACATTTGCGCGGGCAGTGGATGCTGAAGCTGTGTTGTGTGTGCAGCCAGCATGCAATACACCTGCACGACCAGTGCCCGGTTTGTGGGCTTGTGCAGCGACTGGAACGGACAGACTTCGAGCGTTGCGCCTGCGGTGCCCGGCTTGCCGTTGCCCCGGTGCGGCGCGCGGCTCCATCGTTGGTTCGTGTGACGCGCGCCATCGAGGCGTCCATTTTCTGCAAGCCGGAAACGTCCACCTGGCCCGTTTTATCCGCGCCGGATTGGCTTCGTTTGGCAGGCTATCTCGGCCAGTTTTCTGAAGCTTTCCAGCCAGCTCGGCCCGGCAAGATTGCGAATCTTCATCATCTGGAACAGGCCACGACCTTGATGACTGGGGTCAGCCAACTGCTCGATGATTGGCCGACCCATTTTCATGCGGTGATGGCGGCGATTCAGAACAAGGCTGAAGCATCCCCCAGTATCCGGCGAGCTTTCGGGGCGCTGTATCGCGTGCTCTACGACGATCTTCGGGGCGACGGATTTCAGTTTCTGCGAGACGAATTCGAGCGTTATTTGCGCGAGCACTGGTGGGGCGTGGTCTGTAAGCGTAATCGGTCGTTCAAGAGCCAGACCGTCGCCGATCACCCCCGCGTAACATTGAAACACGCGGCGCAACAAGCGGGTGTTGCGCCTGCGACCGTGCGCCGCCTCTTGCAGGCCGAGCTGATTCCTAGCGACCAGTTCGTATTTCCTTCTGGCCGAAAGGTTCGGTCACTTCATCAAGACGATCTTGCACAGCTTGCCACGCTGGCGAATAACTGTGTGACCCTCAGCGAGGCCGCGCGGCAGCTTGTGCTGCCAGAGCGCCGCGTCCGTGAGCTGATTGCGGGCGGGATCATCTTGCCCCTTGTGTCACGCACGCACGACAAGGCAGCAGCTTGGCTGATTCCGAAGCAAGTTATCCAGTCACTGTGTTTCGCCGGGTGTGCAATATTCGATGCGTCATCGTCTATCGCAGTCGGCAGGCTGCTTCGATTCTGGCGGCTGCTCGACGGCGAATTCATCGCACTGGTTCAGGCAATCGTGAACAGGCAGTTGGTGACCGTAGCCACTCAGTCAGGGATGATGCCGTTGGGAAACGTGGCGCTCGACGTGTCGAACGTACGCAACTGGCTGTCCTCGTATCGACTCGCTTCCGGGCCGAGTATGACCATCGATCAGGCATCGCAACACCTCGGCCTGAAGCAACAGGTTGCCTATGATTTGGTGCGGCGCGGCCTGCTGGTCACTGTCAAAAATCAATCAAGTGGTAGCCGGGTTCAACGGGAAGCGATCGAAACCTTTCGCTCGGCTTACATCTCGCTGGCCGAGTTTTCCCGGCACCTTCAGCACTCACCCAGATGGGTGCTTCAAAACACGTGCGCGACACCAGTCACCGGACCATCAGTCGATGGTTGCAGGCAGTATTTTTTTCGCCGGTCGGAAGCCATCCCCTTGATGGGCAACGCAGTGAAGCAGGAGAAATGCCATAAGGATTAATCGTTTACTGAAGTCAGATTTGGCAAAGCTCCAGCAGGAGGTTTTGGCGTTGCCCTGCAATCTTCCTGGCCATTGGCTGGATATGATCGCCCGCGATTTAGAGGCCACAATGACGGAAGGAGAGGACGGCTATGCGGCTGCGCCGCTGATGCTCGTTGTGCATATCCTTCAGGGAAAGACGCCGGGACAATCAGGCCATGGAATCCAAATCCCGCTGGATACGCTCAACGATTATTTCTGCGACTTGCGAGTCGAGATCAACTTGGAAATTGTGAGCCGCAGGACACGATCCAGGGTAGAGCCGGCAACGCTCGATTCGATTTTTACGGGTCATACAGTCAGAGTCGTACCAAGCGGTACATGATGATTGACCAGTTGAATACCGTAACGTTCTAGTTGTCTCGTTAAGGAGCAATAGCCATGAATTGCCCGAGCTGCGGAGCTGATGAGTTGATCCGTGACACCCGCGACATGCCCTATACATACAGTGGTCAAACCACCACGATTCCGGCGGTGACTGGCGACTTTTGCCCAGCCTGTGGCGAGGTCATCCTGAACCGCGAGCAAGGTGACCGATACAGTGAACTGATCGGGCAATTTCAACGTGAAGCGAGTTCTGGCTGAGTCAGCTCTGATGATTCAAACTGATCCTTGCAACTTCAACCGGCAAACACCCCGACCCCTACGCCGAAGCACTTCGCCAGCGCGCGTGCCTAACGCAGGTTAATCTTGCGCTTACCGGATAAAGTCTCTAAATCCTTGGCCTGATTGCCGATCTTCGGCAGATCGGATTAGCGTAAGCCGTGTTGCTTCATCAAGCAGGCCAGCGCTTCGGCCGCGTTTCTCGCGACGGGCATGGGCTGGCGCCGAGCTTCGTAACCCGAAATCAGGTTGCCCATCGCCGCAGCCAGTCCGGCCAAGGGGTGCGTCTCGTCCGCCCCGCCTGCGTCCAGAACCGCATCATGGGATTCTGCCAACTGCGGATAATCGGCATCGGAGGCGGGCGGAGTCAACAGTGGCGCAACATAAGGCCAATGCGCCAGCGCGGTGTCCAGTCGAGTTGTCATTGCTGGTCTCCTTTGTTGTAAGCGCGGGTGACGGAATGTCCAGAGAGTTTTCAGGAGCCTATAATTTAAACCATGACATCAATGATAGATAAACGACGCGAGGCTATTGGGCAAGCAATTGCCAATAATGCCTTGAGCGGTTTCAGCCCCAGCGCTTACGCACATTCGGTTTATGAACAATGGATTCATGGCAATTTGACAATCGACGTGGCCGTGCGTTTAGTCATGCAGCACCACCGAGACAACCCCCGCCCAGATAGTGATAACGCGGCCCGGGAAAACACGATGAACCTTACAGACAGCCGCCAGTTACACATGGCTGAAGCGGATATAACGACATTGCGTTTAGCTGAGCTTGAAGTCGATCCAGTTTGAAATTTACGGGATGCCGACCTCGCCTACAGTAGTCGACAATATGGGCACTCGAAATATTACCCCCCAGCACCTCTGCAAAGGGATGCACAATCACCGGGGCATGATTGCTTACCTACCGTCAAATTGTAGCCAGAGCAGGCCGGGACGAATATACAAACGTGGGCTGCCGGAAATTTCATTTGTAGTGTCGCAGACGCCGGAGTTTCTCACTTTCCATGTCACGACGCCTAAACCGCTATGACAGAGAAAGTGAAAGTTGCCTTGTGAATCAGAGGGGAGCTTTTCACTTGTTGTGTCACACGACATGAATGTGTAGGATCCCATTGAAATCTAGATTTTTCCCAAATCTTTAGATTTCATGAGAATTGATAGAAAGGCCAGCCAGAACGGTTGGCCTTTTCTTTTTCCTGGCGAATCTTGGTTTCGTCGATACCGACATGGGTACGATCCCGGACGGTTGGCTGATTGTTCTACGCGTTCGGGATGTTCTAGGGATTTAACGGCTATGGGTAATCCTGTGTTTAGCGGACGCAAGCTTGAGTGCCCTAGCCGGACCCACATCGGTCGTCTTCACCAGCGCGCAGCACGTCCGGTGTTCGGCCTTACCGGCCTGTCACGCTCACCACATTGCGGCCGTTCGCCAATGTCCGCTCCCACCCGCCCGGCGGGTCTGCAATCCAGACACCTTCCCCAAAAGCTATTTTCTGTGCGGCTGGGGTCGCGCAAGTGGCGCAGAGGCCAAAACATACCGATGTCGGAAAATTTTACAGCCCCCAACAAATCACCGCACACCGGCTGACATCGCCGCTTGCCAGAACCATCTAACCCATTGAAAGAAAATAAAGTAACAACACTCAGGCAAAGATGGCATGGTATGTGCTTTATATCATTCACACGCTTAGGCCGATTGCAGTTTCAAAAAAAAATCGTGTCTGACCTTATTTATTCGGCCGTGAAACACGAAGACGTATAGATGGCCAATCAATTGAAATCTAATTTTATAGGTGCTGTGATATGAAAAAACGCTCTCTACTCTCTGCGACTGTGGTTTCTTTGGGATTGATTTCTGCTGGGTCTGCAAATGCATTTTCCATCTCAATGATCGGTGACAACGACTTTGCGATTTTTGGCGGAACGGCCACTGGAATCAATAATATTTTGTACCAGAATAATCAAGTTTGGATGGATCAGATTCCAAGTCTATCAACGTTGAACTTTACCTTGGCGGCCGGCGATACAATGTTTTATGTGCTCGGCATGGGCGGCGGCGGTCCGGAAGAAAATATCAGCGGTACGGTCAACGGTGTAAACATGACCTCCGCGTCCGTCTCTGTTCTGATGAGTCAGGATATCAAGAGTTTCCTAACCGGTTACAACAACACAGACGTGACGAACGGCTCTTTTAATGTAAATCTGGCGGATGTTCAAACGGCATTTTCCCAGTCGATTTGGGGCGCTCCTGATCTTAATACGACCCAAACTGTTATTGTTCAAGGGGGATTCGGCTCTGGATTCCGTTTCGATACCAGCACGGCCCATTTATTTAGTTTTAATGCGTCGGATGTCGGGGTAGTGACTAACCCTGTACCAGAACCGGCTAGCCTTGCCCTTCTCGGCATTGGACTAGTCGGTTTAGTTGCTTCCCGCCGTCGCAAGACAGCATAAGCAAACAGCACTCAATACAGAACCCGCCTTCGTGGCGGGTTTTTATTTCTGGTATTGCGAAATAGAATTCTCCTTGAAACCTCAGTTGGACGCGGTTGTCGGTACGTCTGAGCGGGATGGCGGGCGCGACAAAGCGGGGTGTCAAACTAGGAGTGCCAGCAGCCACGTAGCACTATTACCCCGAGGGTGAATCTCCTTAGAGGCACAGAAATTAGTAATCATGCGGATTCTCACAGACTAATAAGCGGTTAATTGAGGTTTCAAGGTTTATACGTATTGGTCAGCCATCCGGTTCATAGCCTCTAGCCGAATCTCGACCAGTCCAAGGAACTTAGCCATTCCTGCCGGCGAAGTACCGGGGCAAGCATCATGCTCCGCCATCAAACGCTCGAAAGTGAGGTCGCAAACGGCCGCTTCGGAGCATTCCAGTTCGCAGAAACTGGATGGGCTGACCGACCGCTCAGGGGAAAGCTGTATAGCCAGAATGAGCGCGGGAGAGACCGAGGTGCTGGAAACCTGAACGGCGCTTATCAGCCTTCAAGAGTCATCGCGTTCGCGGCCCCAATGGCTGCAGATGGCCGAGAACTCATTGCCGACGCTTCCACAAAGCAGCCGCTCAGCACGAATTGAGTGGCGAATCTGGATGGCTGGATTGGCCGATGAGCTGCCGGTCAGGGCTAATTACTTACTGGCGTTGGCTGAATCCTGGTGATGTTCAACTCCATCGGTAGTCTGTTTACAGGCGTTGGATGGAAGGGTCGTATGCACGTTTTTGAGTCAGCGCGGGCGTTTTTCCAGCATCTTTTCCCAGTCGAGCGGCGGTGTGCCCTGCACCAGTCGCACGATGCGGCCCACTTCGTTTTCATACCAGCCGTAGTCCTGTTTGTTGGGTTCGGCTTCATACCCCCAGAGGGCGCCATCGGCGTCTTGAGCCAGCCAGTTCACCCAGTCCGGAGGGGTCGGGTGATCCATCAAGGAGGTCCTGCATGCACAGGCAGGTCGTTCCATACCCATTCCAGCAACGCTTGCTGGGCGCTTTGCGCCTGTTTGGCATTGGCGTGATTGACCAGCATGACGAAGGCCATGCGGCGTCCGCTGGCGGTGTACACATAGCCTGGCACGGCCTGCCAGCGGGCTGTCGTTGAAGCGACGCTTGAGCGTGCCGTCGATCGCAAGCAGCGGCAGGCTCGATTCGAACTCGGAAAACAGCGGGCTGGCGTAAGCCGCGCGAAGCAGCTGGTTCAGGGTCGTTGCGCTGACGCGTTCGATACGCGACAAGCCAGCACCGTTTTCCAGCACCAATTTATGGGTCGACACGTTGCGGCTGGCTAGCGCCGCAGTGACCGCGCGTGCGCCCTTGTCCAGCGTCGCCGGTGCGCCGTAGGCTTGCGCGCCCAGGGCCAGGAACAGGTTGCGTGTCATCAGGTTGTTGGAATGCTTGTTGAGGCTGGTCAGTATGTCGGTCAAGGGCGGCGAGCCAAACCGCAGCAGCGGCGGTGTCGAAGGGGCCATGCCCGGCAGGGTCGATCCGGCGAGCGTGCCGCCTGCTTCTGCCCACAATCCGCGAAAGATGAAATCAAAGGTGACAACGGGCTCAAACAGGTTCAAGGACAGCGTCTGCTCGCCGCATCGCGCCGGATAACGGCCGCTCACCACCAGTTCCTGTCTGGCCGGATCGGGGATGGCGGGCGTTACCGCTTCCTTCCAGCCATTGCAAGGCGCGCTGTCGGACAGCACCAGTTCGGAACGGGTGCTGATTCCGGGCAGCGCGACATCGGGAACGATATCGACCCCTTGTCCGTTGGGTTTGAGATGCAGCAGCGTGGCATTGAAGTTGGCAAGCAGCGCGCCGGGAATGGCGTTGTAGAGCGCCAGGGGTTCGCCGTCAAACGCGCCGGGGTCGAGCGGCGGCAAGGCAAAATGGCGGGTATCGAGCAGCAGGTTGCCGCGTATGTGGCGCACCCCAAGCGCACGCAGTTCGCGCTGCAACAACCACAGGCGTTCCAGCGTCAGGCTCGGGTCGCCATGGCCCTTGACGATCAGGTCGCCTTCCAGCACGCCCTCCCTGATCGGACCGTCCGCCCAGATATCCGTCGACCAGGAATAGGCGGGGCCTAGCTGTTGCAAGGCGGCAAAACTGGTGACCAGTTTCATTACCGAAGCGGGGTTCATCGCCGCGTCGGCGTGATGCGCCAGAAGCGGCTCGGCTGCGTCCAGGTCCTGCACCACGACGGCCACATGATCGAGCGGGATGCGCGCCTGCTTCAGCGCGTCGATGAAAGCGGGCGGAAGCGCGGCGGCGTGCGCCGAAACCTCAAGGACGGCGAGCAGCAGGAGGGTGGCAAGGCGCGGAAAAATTCGGAGACTGGGCATCGCCTCATTATGCCGGAAGCCGATTTTGGATGGCGCGGAGGAAGTGGGCGTTCTGCAAACCGCGTCTTATACTTTGAGCAGGAATACTCACCGACGATGGAGCGCTGCCCACAATGAAAACCGGACGCTTTAAATCCCTGTTGCCGCTGGTGATGGCATCCGCCTTGCTGATGATGGGCGGCTGCGCCAGCGGACCCGATGTGCGGGTCGAATACGACTCGTCGACCCGGTTCACGCAGTATCGGACCTTTGGTTTCGTCAAGCCACTCGGCACCGATCGCGACGGCTATCAAAGCATCCTGTCGCAGCGGTTGGTGGCGGCGACGAAGCGCGAACTGGAAGCGCGCGGGATGCGCTACGCCGGCAGCCATCCGCAACTGCTGGTTAATTTCAATACCGCCGTGGCAGACAAGGTGCAGATCCGTACCGTGCCGTCGACCATGATCGGAATCGGCGTGGGGTCAGGCCGGTTTGGTGGCTATTACGACTATCGCGTGGGGATGTATGGCGCGTGGCCGCTTTATCAGGACCAGACGCTGGCGAACCCTTACCGGGAAGGCACGCTGAACATCGACATCATCGATGCGGCGCGCAAGCAGCTGGTTTGGGAAGGCGTGGTCACCGACGTCGTG
This sequence comes from Hydrogenophilales bacterium 16-61-112, assembly GCA_002257045.1. Lineage (GTDB taxonomy): Bacteria > Pseudomonadota > Gammaproteobacteria > Burkholderiales > Thiobacillaceae > Thiobacillus. The sequence continues at coordinate 59,025 of NCHD01000009.1, forward strand.
ACGCAGAAAATGCTGGACAACCTGCAGGCCAGCATCAATGCGGCGGTGAAGGCCGCCTTTGCGAAATACCCGGTTGAGCCCTTGGCCAAGCCCAGATAACTTACAGTGACTGGCGTATGGCCAGCACGGCCTGGTTGCGCAGCGACTTCAGCAGGGAGAGTTCCTTTTCGGGGATGGCGATGTCGCCCGGGTGCGGGCTGTCGGCAATGTCGGCATTGTTTTGCAGCGCGACGAGAAACACATCGGGCGGCGCCGCCAGCGAAAAGTCGAAAGCCTTGACCAGGGTCTGTACGTCGTCGCCAAAACCGAACTTGCCGCACATCGTGTTGTGGCGGCCATCCTTGATGCACAACAGCACATGCGCAAAGCCGATGCCGCTGTACATGGCTTCCAGAATCATGCGCAGGATATCGTTGATGGAGACCGTGTCGTCGATCAGTGAGTTGCTGATGTCCTGCAAGCCTGACGTGAGAATCGACTGCGCCCGGGCACTGCTGTGTTCGGCGGCGTGCTCGGGGTCGTCAGCGGCATCGTCGAGAATCGGCGAGCGCTCGTGCAGCACGCTGTCGTCCAGCGCGGTCTGCGCCGAGCCTGCTGCGCCCGGGATGCCGTCTTCCAGCCTGCTCTCGGCCGGTGCCGGCATGCCGGCCCATTTCGTTGCCTGGTGGGCAAACGCGCTCTGCTTCAGGTTCACGTTCACGGCGAGGGCGAACTGCGCGATGTCCTGCATCGATTTTTCCATCAGCCCGGTCAGCTGTTTTTCGGAAACCGGCAGGCAGTCGCCAAAGCGCGTGGTGAGTTTGGCCAGAGCCTGGCTGCGGTCGGCGTCCGGCGTATTGAGGATGACCTCGCACAACGCGTTTGCAAATCCGGCCAGCACCCGCAGCGGTTCGGCGCTGATGGCGGTTTTGCGGATTCTTTCGTCCGGCAGTTTTTTCATGCTCTGGACGAGCGGGTCCGGAAACCCCCAGTTTCTGGCAACGCCCATCCCCAGGTTTTCATACGAGACCCCCAGCACCTCGATCGAGGCCTTGGCTTCGCTCGCAGTGTCGGACGCAAGCCGTTGCCGGATCGTTGCGGCTTCCATCGGAAAATAGAACGTCGCCAGCATGCGGCCCAGGTGATGCAGCATGGCGCTGATGAACGCCTCCTCGGCATCCCTGAGCTGGGTTCTGCCCGCCAGCTCGCGCGCCAGCATGGCGGCGTAGAGGACTTTGACGAACTCTTCCTTGAGCTGCTGCGCGTGGGCCTTGTTTTCCAGGTTGTCGAACAGGATCAGGCTCAGCGCAATGGAGCGCACCGTATCGAACCCGAGTATGACCACCGCACGCGAAATCGTGCTGATCTTGCCGCCGCCGACCTGGTTGTAGAACGCCACGTTGGCCAGCTTCAGCAGCTTATTGGTGAGCGCAAAGTCGCGCAGGATGTTGTTGGACAGTTCATTGACGCCTTCGCGGTCGGACGAGGCGATGCGGTTGATCGCGCCGATCGCCTCGGACAAGGCGGGAAAGTCGCTTTCGGTCTGCATGCGCCGCAACAACACCTCCAGCGCGCCGGGCTTGGCGTCGCTGCCGGGTTCGGCTTGGGGTGTAAGCGTCATGTTGCGTTCAAGCCATTGCAGCAGATGTCATGTGCGCGCCTGCCGCCGCCATGCGCTCAGCGCGCCAGGTCCGCCACATACCAGTCCATCGCTTCGGCCAGGCCTTCGCCGATGCGGTGGGTAGGCTGGTAGCCGAGCCGGGTGCGCGCCTTGCTGATGTCGGCGAGCGAGTGGCGCACGTCGCCGGCGCGGAAGTCGCGGTACACCGGCTTGAAGTCGGCGAGATGGGGAAACCTGGGTGCAAGCAGGCTGCGGATCGACTCAAACAGCTGGTTCAACGTGGTGCGGTCGCCGACGGCGACGTTGTAGACCTGATACACCGCATCCGCATGCTGGCTGGTGGCGGCGAGCAGGTTGGCCTGGATGACGTTGTCGATATAGCAGAAGTCGCGGCTGGTTTCGCCGTCGCCGTTGATGTACACCGGCTGGTTGTGAACCATGCTCGACACCCATTTCGGCACCACGGCCGCGTAGGCGCCGTCTGGGTCCTGGCGGCGGCCGAAGATGTTGAAGTAGCGCAGGCCGACGGATTCCATGCCGTAGCAGCGGCCGAACACGTCGGCGTACAGTTCGTTGACCAGCTTGGTCACGGCGTAGGGCGACAGCGGCTTGCCGATGACGTCTTCCACCTTGGGCAGGCCGGGATGATCGCCGTAGGTCGAGCTCGACGCAGCGTAGACGAAGCGTTTGACCCGGGCATCGCGCGCAGCGACCAGCATGTTGAGGAAGCCGGTGTTGTTGGCGGCATGGGTGGTGAGCGGGTCTTCCAGCGAGCGCGGCACCGAGCCGAGCGCGGCCTGGTGCAGCACGTAATCGACGCCCTTGCACAGCGTCTGGCAGGTGTCGGGATCGCGAATGTCGCCGCGCGTGAAGCTGAAGCGCGCCCAGCGCTCGGCGCCGACGCTGGCCTGTACCTGATCGAGATTGCGCTGGTGGCCGGTGGCAAAGTTGTCCAGGCCGACCACGCGCTGGTCGAGCTGCAACAGTGCCTCCAGCAGGTTGCTGCCGATGAACCCGGCGACGCCCGTCACCAGCCAGGTTTGGGGCGCGGCCGGGAGTTGCGCTTTCAGCGCGTCGAACGCGGTCATCACAATCTCCAGAGCTTGAAGCCGGCTGCCTGGACGACGGCCGGATCGTAGGCCGATTTGACGTCGGTGAACGCGCCGCCCGGATTCAGTTTGGCGCTCAGTTCGGCAAAGGATTTTTCCATATACGCGCTGTGCGAGACGGCAGCGACGATGGCGTCGCAGGCGGGCAGGTCGTCCCACGCGGTGAGGCGGATGCCGTATTCATGCTCGGCCTCTTTGGCTTCGCCGAGTGGGTCGTGCACATGCACGTCGCAGCCGAAGCTCTGCAGTTCGCGGATGACGTCGACCACTTTGGAGTTGCGCAGGTCGGGGCAGTTCTCCTTGAAGGTGAGGCCGAGCACGTTGACCTTGGCGCCCTTCACCTGCACGCCGTTGGCGATCATACCCTTGACGGTTTCCTGCGCGACATACGCGCCCATGCCGTCGTTGATGCGGCGCCCAGCCAGGATCACCTGCGGGTGATAGCCCAGCATGTCGGCCTTG